>CALHXW010000089.1 GCA_938040325.1 uncultured bacterium
GCCTCAGCACCACGCCTCGACCTCAATCGCGACCCGCCATCGTCGCATCCGCCATCACTTAAGAGGGGATGGTTGCGCTCGCTTCGCTCGGGCTTGTGCTCGCTTCGCTCTGGCTTGCGCTGGCTGCGTTCGGTTGGCGCCCGCTGCGCTTGCTCCAGCCTTTCTTCAGATTGGCGAAAGGTTGTTTGATGTTGGTGGACTCGGGGCTCGAGCGAGGGGTATGGGACGCGATCGTGTGGCTTGAGCGGGGTCGGCCCCCTTACCGCGGCCAGTGTCCATGTTGGCTTGGGTCGCCTTGTCAAAGCGTGCGGCGTAAGTACACTCGGGCGACGAACCATGGGGTGCTGGAAACCGCGGAGACAGCGCGGTTGGGGGCACCCACCAACGAAGGGATCACATGCTCGACGAGATTTTCAGTGACGCAAAAGCGTCAATGGGCAAAGCGGTCGATGCGTTCCGGCGCGACCTGTCCAAACTCCGCACGGGTCGTGCGAACCTGACGATGCTCGACGGCATTCGAGTCGAGTACTACGGCGCGCAGACGCCACTGAGTCAGGTTGCAGCGCTCAACGTCGCTGACCCGCGCTTGATCACGATCAAGCCGTGGGACAAGACCCTGTTGACCGCCATTGAGAAGGCCATCGTGTCTTCCAACCTGGGGATCACACCCGCCAACGACGGCGAGCTGATTCGTCTTCCGATTCCGCCGCTGACCGGAGAACTGCGGAAGAAGCTCGTCAAGCAGCTTAAGTCCGAGACCGAGGGAGCTCGCGTCAAGGCGCGCGCGGTTCGTCGCGACGTCAATGGGCTGATCAAGGAAGCCGAGGGCATCAGCGAGGACGACCAGCACCGCTGGCTCAAGAAGGTCCAGGACCTCACCGACGACACGATCAAGGTCATCGACGCTGACGCCGCAGACAAGGAGAAGGAGATCATGGAGGTCTAGACCTCCATGGCAGCGGCTGCTTGCGATGCGTCGCGTTCGCCGCGAACAAACGACCTGAGACCCTATGGAGCCGCTCGCTCCATGGGGTCTCTTGCTGTTGCGCTCGGACGTTCACGCCTGCCTCGCAGCGCCTCTGCGTCGGTGGTGACCCCACTGGGCGAGCGATCCAAACGGTCTCTAACGGTCCTGACGGGCTTCAAGGAACACGGCTTGCTCGGCGCCCGTGGTAAGGCTTCGCTGTGTGGATGCATGGGCACGGTTGTAGCCTGAGACGGTGTACGACCCGTCTGGCGCGATGTGTGCCGTGATCGCGCCGTCTCGTCCGGTCAGCCACACGGCGGCGCCGGCGTCCTCCAGTCGCTGCAGCGGAGCGCGGTGCGGCGGCATCGAGCGACGACCGGGAACGCCGCTGACGATCGCCACGCTCGGTCTCACGGCGGCAACGAACGCCGCGCTCGACGATGTCTTGCTGCCGTGATGGGCCACCTTGAGAATGTCGGCGCTCAGGTCCACCTGGCTGGCAAGCAGCTCACGCTCAGCGGCAGCTTCGATGTCACCGGTGAGCAATAGGCGCCGCCCTGCATAGTCGACCCGCATGACGATGGAGCTGTCGTTGGCATCGAAGCGGCTCATGCCGTCCGGTCGGAGCGCATCGGTTGGCGGCCACACCACCGACAGCCCCGCGCCCCCGAGGCTCACGTCTGCTCCTTGTTCGGCGATCCGGACGGCGCGGCCGCGACGAACGAGGTCGCCCGCGAGGCGCGCACCCACGTCGGTAGCGAGCGCACTTCGGGTCAACCAGAGCTCTCCGACCGGGACCCGCGATGCCAGCGCACGCGCAGATCCGATGTGGTCGGCGTCGGCGTGGGTGATCACCAAGACATCGATGCTGGCGACGCCGAGCTGCGAGAGCGTTGGAGCGAGCTGCCGCGCGACGAGCTCGGCACTCGACCGCGCGCGTTGTCGTGAGCCTCCTGTGTCTACGAGCATGGTCTGACCTGCTGGCAGCTGGACAACAATGGCGTCGCCGTGGCCGACGTCTATAGCGGTCATCCGCAGGCCTTCGGGCGCAGACTTGCCGCCCGCGACCAGCAGGACGAGCGACAGCGCCGCTAGTACGGCGCCCCAACGTCGGGTTGGCGACCAGACGCGCGACAGCCGCGCGCTTAGCGGTGCCCGCGGGCCGTCCCCGTAGCTCCGCAGCAAGGCCAAACCGACGATGGTCACCCCAAGGCAGAGCCAGAGATCCGCGCCGGAGCGGTGGGAGCTGCCGACGGCTCCTTGAGCCCACGTCACAAGCCCGATGAGACCTGCTGCGCTGAGCTCCACAAGCGTGTGAAGCCCATCTCGAAGCGGTGCCCACAAGAGGTCGAGCAGCGGACCGACGGTCACCAAGGCGAGCGCCAAGGGGAGCACAGCCATCCCGAGGAGCGGCACGGCCGCGAGGTTGACCCAGAGCCCAGCGACCGCGAGCTGACCGAACCACGCGACACCAAGGGGCGCGGTCGCAATCGTTGCGACGACGTTGACCCAGACAGCCTCTAGCAGGCGGTGCGCAAGGTAGCGGCGGCGGACGCCGAGCACCCGACCGGGCGCGTCCAGCCAGGCACGGGCATCCCGCAGCAGCGGGTGCGCGAAGACCAGCGCCGCCGCAGCTGTGAACGAGAGCTGATACGACGGACCCAGCGGCGCCATCGGATAGGCAATCGCCACCACCACGGCCGCTAGCCCCAAGGCGTGGCGTGCACGGTTCGGCCGACACAGGATGATGCCGATGAGCCAGAGCGAGACGCATACCGCGGCACGTCGCGTGGCGTCCGACGGTGCGATGATGAGCGTGAACGCCCACACCGTCAGCACGCAGCACCCAGCAGCGATGGGCACGACCCCGACGCCCTGAGCTGCCCAGCGCCACCGCAGGAGCAATAGCCGACACAGCGCATACACCAGCCACGCAATAAGACCGACGTGGAGGCCGGAGATCGCCAAGAGATGGGTGGTGCCCGTGTCTTGAAAGGACCATCGGAGCTCCGGCTCAAGGCCAGAGCGGTCGCCAAGAAGCAGGGCGCGCATCACGGCGGTGACGTCGACATCGTCAAAGGTCAGCTGCTCCCGTGCACTCAACGCGGCGCGAACGTGCCACGAAGCTGATTGGTCGCGCTCGACGACGAGATCGTCGGCCTGAATGTAGAACGAGGGGCGTGGCGTTTGCTGTCCAGGCCGCGGATTTCCGTAGGCACGCCGCACCGTCAGCTCGCCCTCTGCGGTCACGACGTCTCCAACCGCGACGCCGTCGTCAAAGAGCATGGCGAACACCGTCACCGGTCGGGGCCAGCTGGTGTTCTGACGGCCCACCGCTACGGCACCGATCCGTGGGCTTGTCACCTGGTTCCACGGGGTATTGAGCCCGCGCTCGGTGGCGCTTCGTCGGTCACCTATTCCGTGCTCCAGCTCAGGGGCCGCCAGCACGAGCCGACAACGGACGCCCTCGTCGTCGTCGCACGCTCGTTCGATGACGGTGCCGGTGATCACGGCACGTCCGGGTGCAGGAGGGGCTGACGTCAGCGGGTTCCAGCAGCCCCAGCCCACGCCGAGCGTCCAGGTCAGCATGACGAGAGCGAGGCGCCCTGCGAGTGCCTTGTGGGCTGTGCCCAGCGCTAGGGTGCCGAGCGCTGCGGGCAGGCCCGCAACCCAGAGCGCGTGTGGACCGACGGCCGCACCTGCGACAGCGGCGATCGCGAGCATCCAGCCCAGCATGTGATCTCCCGGTGGCCGGAGCTGGTGGCTTCACTGCGCACCAGCTCAACGCACATGTGCGCGTCATCTACCTATCAACCTCGTCCGGCAGATCTGTCGCAAAATTGCCGAAAATAGTTGCGAGGGGGGCGCCCTCGCCGGGGTCGAAGCTCGGGCGACATGCCATCAGCCTACGTGAATCTCGACACCGTCACGGGGGGGTAGACCCGCCCCGCTGCAGCCGGAGTGTCGGCGAGGTCCGGCTCAAGGGTCGGCGGCGACACGCGCGTCGTCGAGGGCGTTGAGCAGTCGGCCCGTCAGCGCATGCGACGGGCCCTCTTGTGCGGCAGCGAGCGCGCGCCTCGCCGCCGGGATATCGCGTCGCTTGAGCGCGTCGATGACCGGCATGAGTCCTGCTTGCAGAACATCGTCTCGGCCTTCGCGTAGCCGACGCGTGACTTCGAGCGCGTAGGTTGGAAACACGTCGACCACGACTGCGCGAGATGCCTTCGCGAACTCTCGCTCAGCCTCGTCGTAGGCTTGGTCATCGCCACCGAGCGCACGCCATAGAGCGTCCGCACCGAGGCGCATGGCGTGTGCTTGTGGGGCCCCACTGTCGCAGTGACGTACCGCAAAGATTCCGGCTGTCAGGGCCGCGAGGACGCACATGCCAACGACCCGCGCGCCCTTCGCCGTGGTGTTGCGGCGCGCCGCAGACTGGCCACCGGGTGACAAGTGGCTCACCGGCAGTTCCTGATAGAGCACCGTTCGGTTGGCTTCCCACCTGCCTCCACCGCTCGCTCACGTAATTCGATCGGTTCTGCCCTCATCGGTCGACCTCGAGCGACATCCACTGGCCTCGCCCTTGCGGCGACGCACCGCTTGGGTCTCCCACAAGACGTCAAGCGAGGGCAAGTCGTTGACGCCCCGCCGTCGCGAGGTCTTCGCGGCCCCATCGCTCACAAAAGCGAGAGCTGCTGCGACCGCTTTGGCGGACGTCGAAACGTCGCAGGTACGGGCCGCACGTTGGCGGCTTCCAGTCCAAGGCGTGCGCGCGTCTGTTGAAAGAGCGCCTCGATGGCGTCCCAGCGCCGGCCCGCTCCGCGCATCCGGTGACCGAAGCGCGAGTCGTTCATCGCCTCGCCGCCGCGCGCCTCGCGAACTTGCGCCAAGATCTTGTCGGCCGAGAGCGGCAACAGTGCACGAACCCGCTCGCTGAAGACGTCCAGCACCGGACCGGGCAAACGGACAAGGGTGCGTCCGACGTAGTGGGCGCCTGCGTCCGCGGCGGCCTGCATGAGGCCGGGCAGCTGGTCGTCGTTGAGTCCCGGGATGATCGGTGCAGCGTTGACCCCCACGTAGATGCCAGCCTCCGCCAGCCTCCGCACCATCTGGAGCCTACGCTTGGGCGTCGGCACATAGGGCTCGATCGCCCGAGCGTGGTCCGCGTTCAGAAAGGGCAGGCTGATGGTCACCCTGAGATGCGTGACCTTCGACAGCGCGACAAGCAGGTCGAGGTCACGCTCGATCAGCGTCGACTTCGTGATGATCGACACCGGGTTGCGATAGGCCAGGCACACCTCGAGGCACGCGCGAGTCAGCTGCATGCTCGCTTCCAGCGGCTGATAGCAGTCGGTGTTGCCGGAAAACACCACCAGGTCGCCGCGCCACCGCGGCCGATCGAACGCGGCGCGCAGAAGCTCGGCCGCTCGCGGCTTGTAGACAAGCTTGCGCTCGAAGTCGGTGCCGGCGCCGAAGTCCAGGTAGTTGTGGGTTGGGCGAGCGTAGCAGTACGCGCACCCGTGGTAGCAGCCTCGGTAAGGGTTGACGCTATAGTCGAAGCCAATGTCGGGACTGGTGTTTTTGCTCAGGATGCTCTTCGTGGTGTCCTCGAAGAGCTCGAGCCGCACAGCCGGAGGCTCGCCGACCCACTCCACCTCCGTGTGTTTCCACGGGTTGGGTGGGTTGTTGACCCTGTGGAGGATCGTTCGCCCGGCTGGGGGGGCTGGCGCCATTCGCACAGGTTCTTGAGGGTCGTGCGAGCTGGGGGGGCGAGTGAACACCCCTGAACTGTACTGAACTAATGTTTAGCTGTCGAGGCTACGCGTCTTGCTGCAGACCGAAGATCTGGTCGAGGAAGGCCGTTGACTTCAGTCCCCGGCCGGCAGCGTCGACAATCAGAAGTTCGAGGGCGCGCCGCGTTGGCATGACATCGCTCTCAGCGAGCTGTCGCCAGCGTCCTGCCTGCCAGTCGGCGAGGACTTCGCGAGCGCTGGGAGAGACCGCGAGCGCGTCGAGCTCCGGCATGACGCCTGCCCGCGTCAGCATCCGCAGCTCGAAGAGCGCGACAAGATCGGCCGTGATGTGCGTGTCGGGCTGTGCGAGGTGCTCTAAGGCTCTGCCAACGAGCTGGAAGACGCCGGGTTCCTGGCCGTGCTCCGTCACCAGGCGCAGCGTGACCTCGGCGACCGTCGACGCCAGCGCGAGCCGCCGAAGGTCCGCCTTGATGAGGGCGAAGCTCTCAATCACGTCGGCGTCCAACACGTCGGCGAACTCATCGTTGGGACGCGCTCGCGTCCGGAGTTCCACAAGGGTCAGCGCTTGTAAGCGCTTGCGGCTTCGCTTGGTGTTCCGCCGTGCCCTCCGGCCCGCGACCGGCAAGACCACATCGCCGGCCGTCAGCACGCGCGAGAGCTGGTCGTCGTTGCTGTCGATGACGCTCAGCACGAGCGCTCTCGTCGTCGACTCGACCCAGCCGCGACTCACGGTCTGTCCTCGGGTACTTTGCGGCGCAGCAACGGCGTTTCCACAATCGGAAGCAACGACACCACCCAGCGCCTGGGATCGATGTTGCGGATGCGATAAGGCACCCGTGCGTCGGCTTGGCAGCGTCTCAATCAGCCGCCTCCCATAAACGTCGCAGCCAGCCACGTCGCGATGCCGAAGTAGGTCATGACCCCAAAGAAGTCGACGCTGGTCGTGACGATGGGGCCTGTGGCGACCGCCGGGTCGATGTTGAGCCGGCTCAGCAGAATCGGGATGGTCGTACCGATGGTCGACGCCGTGACCATGCCGATCGCGATGCTCGCGCCGATGGCAATCGCGTAATATTTGTGGTCGGCGAAGAAGTACGACACGAGTGCGATGAGCGTGCCGTAGAGGACGCCGAGGCTGAGCGAAATCAGGAACTCTTTCTTGATGGCTGCCCAGCGGCGCTCGCCGGTGATGGACCCCATGGCAATGCCCCGAACGGTCACGGTCGCAGACTGAGTGCCGACATTGCCGGCCATACCGAGAATCACCGGCAAGAAGAGCGCCAGGAAGTGGTGGGCCCTCAGGGTCTCTTCATAGTGTCCCATCACAACAGCGGCGATGAGCCCACCGCCGCACGATGCGAGCAGCCATGGGAACCGAATCGCAACATGCTTGGACACGCGCTCGTCGCCCGAAAGATAGGTGCCGGCACCAGCCATCTTCATGAAGTCTTCGTTGGCTTCCTCGTGGATGACTTCGATGACGTCGTCGACCGTGACAAGGCCGAGGATGCGATTGGACTCGTCGACCACAGGAACCGCGAGCAGCCCGTAGTCGGAGACCAGCTGTGCAACCGCCTCCTGGTCGGTCTCGGTCGAGACGCTCAACACGTCCGTCTCCATGATCTCGCGAATCCGCTGATGCGCGGGTGCCGTCACGAGCTTTCGCAGCGAGAGCACGCCGACAAGGTGGCCATGCTCGTTGACGACGTAGTTGTAGTAGATCATCTCCACGTCTTCAGAGCTGCTCTCGCGCAGCTTGATGAGGGCTTCCTCCGCGGTCGCATCCGCAGACAACGACACGAACTCCGGCAACATGATGCCGCCGGCCGTGTCGTCGGGATACGACATGAGGTCCTCGACCTCGTCGGAGCCATCGATGCTCTCAAGGACCCGCTTGGCGTGCTCGGGCTCGAGGTCGCCGATGATGTCGGCCATGTCGTCTTGGGCCATCTCGCGGAGGATGGCCGCCGCAGCGTCCGGGCCGAGCTCCTCCAGGACGCGCTTGCCGAAGGGCGGCTGCATCGAGACGATAACGGCCGCCTGACGAACAGGTTGCTTGAGGCGGCCGAAGACGATGTGCTGTGCAGGCTCGGAAAGGCCGGTCATCACCAGCGCAATCTCTTCCGGACGCGTCTTGTCGATGAGGCGGTCCAAGTTCGACCATGCCTGGCGCCGCAAGTAGCGCTGGATGGTGTCTTGGAGGAGCCTGGTGCGAGACAGCTGCATGCCCCGATAAGGACCGAAAGCGCAGCGTTAGGCAACAGGAAGCAGGCGCGGAACTTCAGCGTTTCAGTCGCCGTTGGACGCGCGAACGCCGGTCAGCGCGGGCTGAACGTGTACCCGGGACCCTTGCTGTCGGTGTAGTGCGAGACACCGTCCACACGCTCTTGCAGTGCGGGACGATCCTCGGGGCTGTTGGCCACATCGAGTCGCTTGGTCTGCTTGCCACCGACCATCAGCCAAGCGGCGACCAGCATCCCCGCGGCGAGAATGAGCAGCAGGATGTAGCCGCCCTTCATGCCGCCGAAACGTTCGCTAGCGCGTGGGACGGGCAGCGCATAGGCGTTGTGGGTGTCGGTGACGGCGCGCTCGCCCTTGGGCTGGGCAGCCTCCCGCTCGATGCGGTCGAGACGCCGAATCAGGGGTCCGCCATCGATGCTGACGCAGTCGGCAAAGGCCCGAATGAAGCCTCGAGCGAAGACAGGGGCTGGCAGCGCATCGAAGTTACCTTCCTCGATGGCTCGAACGGCGGTTCGCGAGATCTTGGTCACCTGCGCGACGTCTTCAACAGACATCCCGCTGGCGATCCGTGCCTCTCGCAACGTCGCGCCGATTCGCCGCACTCGCTCCTCCCTGTCCGCCCGCCTACACTGAAGGCGCGATTATTCACGCGAATTCGGGCGTGTCAACGCTCGACAGAGCCCGCTGATAACTTTTTGACACGCTGCGTTAAATCCTCAGGTTTCCGCCGGCGCTAGTCGATCGCCCGAAGTCCGTCCACGACGTGCTTGTTGGCGGCTCGCCCGGCACTCAGCTGCGTCGTAATGAGCGTGCAAAGCAGCGCGCCAATCGCGATCAGGGTCAACTCCAGCGGGGCCACGCGCGCTGGCAACTGCTCGATGAGATAGATGCTCTTGTCGAGCTTGTAGTCCACCACATCGATCAGCCAGACCAAGAGCAGTCCAGCCGCGAGGCCGCTCAGCGCACCGACCAGCGCGACAAAGAGGCCCTGAAGCGTGAACACCAGTCGAATCGCGCCACGGGTCGCGCCCATCGCTTTGAGAATGGCGATTTCACGCGTCTTTTCGTGCACGACCATGATCTGAGAGCCGACGACGACAAAGCTGCCCACGAAGATGATGATGAGGAAGAACATCGACAGGACCACCTTCTGCAGCTTCAACGCGCTGAAGAGGTTGATGTTTTTCTCCATCCAATCGAAGACCATGTAGCGCGCGGACGTCGTCCGGGACTGACCTTGGAACCTCAGCAGACCGATGGTCCGAGTGACGGCGCGAATCCACTTTTTGCAGTTTGTGCAATTTATGACAATTTATCTCTAACATGATCGTTGCAATGGCATACAATTTAACTTTTTTGCCTTCAAGATATATT
>CALHXW010000090.1 GCA_938040325.1 uncultured bacterium
CACCCGGAAGTAGGTAAACACCATCGCGATGACGAAGATGTTGTCGACGCTGAGCGACTTCTCGACGAGGTAGGCGCTGAGGTAGAGCACCGCTGCCTCTTGGCCGTTTAGCTCACGGACACCGTAGGCCCCGATGCCAGCACCGCCGATATGCGCCTCATAGACGCCGTAGACGACCACGGTGAAGCTGACGCCCAGCACGATCCATCCGATCGTGGCCCGCGTGGCCTGGGCGATGGACAGCTCGCGGGACTGACGGTGAAACACGCCCAGATCGAGGGCGAGCAACGTCAGGACGATCACGAAAAAGCTTGCCCAAATCATCCACACCGCGGCGGTGTCCCATCTTTTCGCGGGCCTGTCTAGAACGCCGGTGGAAGGCGGCTTAGCGCAAGACGGCCCTTGACGCCGCTTGCGACCGGCGATGTCCGGACCGCAGGAAGGCCGGGGCTAGCTTGCTCCCGCCGTGATGTCCACGTCGATGGACACCTCGCCGGTTCGGAGCGAGCGCGCACGCACTCGCACGGTCCCACTGCCCCGGCAGACCAGTCGAACCACCCGTCGATGCGAACCTGTCCCGCGACTTCTGGCGAACGCGACCCCGTGGCGGCTGTGGTCTTTGCCGCGACCCCAGCCCTCGAGGTGGCCCACGACGATGCGGCCGCTTGCCGGTGCAACGACTACGACATCGCCCTCGAGGGTCTCCAGGTGCAGCTCGACGGGGTCGACATGCCGAAGTTTTTGCGCTGTTGGCAGCACATAGGTCGGCAGGTAGCCCACGTTGTCGACCGTCACATCGATGACGCTCTGCCCGTTGGCGTCTGCTTCAGCGGCCGCGGCGAGCTGAAGCCGTGGCGCCATCGCCGCCACGCGGAACAAGACAGCTGCCTGGTCGCGACAGGCGCCGCGGATCTCGGGCAGCGGTGGGTTCCACAGACCGATGAGCGGGTCGAACCCGCCGACCTCAACGGGCCCCAGCTGGGGATGTTGGAACGAACGCCAAGGCGCAAACATGCGCCCCTCATTGTGGGCGAGGTCGAAGGCCACAAGCTTACGCCGCGCGTCGTCGTCGAAGCGGCCGTAGCGTTCGACAAAGCGGCGAGGCATTGGCAGGCCGAGTCGCTCGAAGATGTCCCACAGCTCGACAACCCACGCGATGGCTCCGCGCTGGCGATAGGCGTACTCCATCAGCTCACCGCGCAGCGGCTCGTCCTCGACGTAGGTAAACTCGAAGCCAGTGACCGACGGGTAGCCTGCATGTTCTTGCGTCCAGGCGGCAAGCTGAGCAAAGAGCGCGCGCTCGTCGGGATCGGCCTTCTTGTCGGGCGTGTCGTTTGGCGGATGGATGACGACGCCGCCGAAGCAATGAAGATTCATCCACGCGAAGATCTCAGGATGCTCGGAGGTGAACTCAACCACGGCACGTGACGTTGGCTCGCTCAACGGGAAACGCCCTGCGCCCGCTTGAGCTGGCTCGGGATGCCAGTCGTACGGGAAGTTCCGGTTGAGATCGACCGAACCCGCATCCAGGTACTGCGGATCGGGGATGTGAACGCCATCGAAGTCCCCGACGATCGTGCCTTCGGGGTAGAGCTTGAAGTAGGGAGGTGGGTCCTCGACGCGGCGGGGCCGCATCGCTGGCTCGCCACCCTCGAGCGGCACGAAGTCACCTGCCGGGTCGGCAACGCGCATCAGGCGCGCGTGACCGTCGCCATCGATGTCCCCAGGCGCCCAGCGAGGCGGTGTCGCCAAGCGATCGTCATGGTCGGAAGACCGAACAAAGCCACGCCCTTTGAGGACGCGCTCGGCCCCGTCCGGCGACATCCGCGGCATCACGCAGAGCAACACGTCGCGAACGCGCGCGACCACGGCGGGGCTGAGCACCGGCTCGATGTCGACGCCGAGATGCAGCGCCAGCGTGTCCTCGATGATCGCCATCGCCACGTTCGAGCCGCAGAGCTCGCTCGCATGCATGTTCCCGTCGACCCAGACCGTCGGCCGCGTCTGCTCTGGACGAGGGCCGACCAGCGCCACCGTCAGGGGGCGCCCCGCGCGGCTCTGACCAATGACCTTGAGCTGGATGAGCTCGGGGTGAGCCGTTGCCCAGCGCTGCAGCTGGTCGTCGATCTCAGCGCTTGTGAGGTAGCGGGATCGAAAGTCGTGACATGTTGACACGAGCGCCATGGTGCCTCCAAGAGCCGGGGGACGGTGTCGATGCGTCGGGGGCGCGTTGCTAGAAGTTGGTGTGAATCGCTGCGTCCGGGACGAAGGCGGCAGTGAGCGCGGCCCGAACAGCCTCCTGCATCTCCGTCATCCCAGCGACGCAGACGTAGGTCGGCGCGTGCGCGCGAACCAGCGACTCGACATGCGCCTGGACGTACCCGCACGGGCCGCTCCAATCTAAGGGGGGGCGGCTAAACACGAGCTGAACACGGACACCGGCGGCGCGCCATGTGTCGAGCTCGCCGCTGAGCAAGACCTCGGACGGCGCGCCGACGCCATAGAGCAGCGTGATGCGGTCGCCCTGGACGCCACCGGCAAGCGCGTCGGTGATCGCCGAGCGAAGCGGAGCAATCGCGCTTCCAACGCCGACATAGAGCAACGCGCCTTGGTCCGGTGGAGCGGGGTAGCCACGACCAAACGCAGCCGCCACATGGAGCACGTCGCCGACCTCCGCTTGGCAGACCAGCGCCGCCTCGGCCGTGCTGGGAAGCACAAGGAGGCGCCAAGGCTCGGGCTCACTCGGCGCGCCAAGAAGCGCAAAGTAGCCAGCGTCAACCGTGCCCACCGACACTCGCGTGACTTGCCCGGCGAGGGACGGCGCAGCGGCGTCGCCACGCAGCCAGAGCTCTCGGGCGCCGCGCTGGTCGTGCCGTATCTCAGTGATGGTCATTGGAATCGGTGCGTCGCTCACCGCCGAAGTGTTGCATACTCCGCCGTTGTCGGCTGAAAATCGACAGGCCTTCGACGCCGCCTGGCGAGCACTCGACACGTTGGCCAACCTCAACAACCCCTGATATGGTCCCCCGCATCCGACGCAACAGCAGGAAACGCTATGGCTGACAACGACAAACGTACGCCAACCCGCCGGCCCGCAGGCCGACGTCCCGCTCCTCGCCGACCCGCTAGCCGACCGGCACCACGTCCGTCGACCGGGCACGATGTGGGCGACGATGAGAACACGGTCGCGATGCAGGTCTCCGACGAGCTGCTGGAAGCGGCCGCCGCGGCTGCACCCGCGACGCGCAGCCGCAAGACGATCATGGGGCACCCCGGCGCCGCGGCACCAGCGGCCAACGCGGTGCGAGGCGCAAAGAAGACCAAGCGCCGCAATCAGACGCTGGCGATGGACGGGGCGGCGTTGCGTAACAGCAACCTGATGCCGAAGCCGGCACCAAGCGGCGGCGGCGGTGCTGGCATCGAGGCGGACGAGAAGACGGTCGCGATGAATGTCGATGACCTGCTCGACGCCATCGACGGTCCCGACGTCGACGAGGACGACGTGATGACCATGGCCGTGGCGGCACCCGACTACAGCAAGCCACGACGCTCCGCCCCCGCGGCGCGCTCGCGTGCGCCCGAGCCTGAGCCAGAGTACGAAGACGAGGACTTCGAGGACGAGAGCACCATGGCGCTCAGCATCGAGGAGCTCGGCCTGCCCAAGCGTGCGCCCAAGCCAAAGCCGAAGCCCGCGCCGAAACCCAAGGCGCCGTCGGTCCCGATCGACGCCATCGCGCACAGCCCGGCCAAGGATGGGTTCTTCCCGTCGATGGGCTACGCGCTCGGCTTTGACGGCCGACGCATCCAGCTAGAAGACCGGATCGCTGCGCTGGAGGCGGCGGGCGACTCGACCCACCTCGCGGAGTACCGCAAGGCGCTGGCGTCGATGGACCCTGCCGCAGCCAAGAAGGGCTGGATCAACTTCGGCAGCCTGATGGGGGGCATCACTGTTGTGATCCTCGTGCTGGGCCTCATCTTTTAGACGGCACGCCACCCTGCGGTCTGTGCAGCCAACAGCGACGCAGACCCGCTCCGAGAGCCCGCGCTTTGCGCGGGCTCTTCTTATTTGCGCGGGCTCTTCTTATAGGTCCAGGCCGCCCGCCGCCTGACGTCCACCGAGCCGCGTGCTGCTGGGCAGCGGTCGGCGGCCGCGCCTATGCGGTCCTGACGTCGACCCGCGCTGCGATCGTTTGCATGGTTTAGCGGTGGCCCCGTGACGAGCTCTCACTGCAAGCAAGGACGCGGACGAGCGCCAGCAAGCACAGATTCACGATCGGTTTTCTGGCGAGGTCCAGCAGGCGGGCCTAGCTTGGCGTCCTGCTATGTGTCCGTCGCGACGCACGTTCGTGGC
This sequence comes from uncultured bacterium, assembly GCA_938040325.1. GTDB lineage: Bacteria > Myxococcota_A > UBA9042 > PHBI01 > PHBI01 > CALHXW01. Next base: position 4,352 of record CALHXW010000090.1, read on the forward strand.
AAACACGACACGAACGCTTGTCGCGCCCGCCCATTCGAAGTAGACGCGGCGGGCATCCGTTAGAACTGGCACGCAACTTGTAGCGCTCGGTGGCAAGGTCCACCTCACGAGGAGACAACATGGACACTCTCTTGGGATTTGTTGCGATTGGCGGTGGTGTCGTTCTGGCGACCGGCATCTGCATGGTTGGCATGAACATGATGCTCTCGATGATGCCCGGCCGAAAGGACGCCTAGCCACACGTTAGCGCGCGAGTTGACCGTTGGCGTCGCTCGCTGCTGCGTAAGCCCATGCTGCCGTTGCCCTGATGCCGCACCCCCCACCCACGCTGGCTCGCCAGCACGCACGCGAGCGCGCTGAAGCGGGCGTCGACATTGTGGTGGTTGGCGGAGGCATCACCGGTGCAGGCGTCGCGCGTGACCTCACGCTTCGTGGGGCGCGAGTGCTCTTGGTGGATCGCGACGACTGGGCCGCGGGCACGTCGAGCAAGTCATCCAAGCTCATTCATGGTGGGCTCCGCTACCTCGCTGACTACCACTTCGGGCTGGTGATGGAGAGCACGCGCGAGCGACGGCGGCAGCGCCAGCTCAACCCGCACCTCGTGACCCCCCTGCCCTTCGTTCTGCCGGTCTTCAAGCAAGACCCGCACTCCCTTGGCAAGATCAGCCTTGGGATGTGGCTTTACGCAACGCTCGCGCTCTTCCGAGTCCACAAGCGCCACAAGCGCCTGTCGCGCGAGCAGACCCTCGCCATGATTCCGGGCCTTCGCGCCGACGATCTGACCGGAGCCGTGCACTACTACGACTTCCGCACCGACGATGCGCGCTTGACGCTTGCCAACGTGCTGGCGGCGCAACAGAGCGGCGCCCTCACCCTGAGCCGGACCTGCTTGGAGTCGCTGGAGTGGGACGACGAGCAGCAGCGCATCAAGAGCGTTCGAGTCCGGGACGTCAGTGGGCTCTCCAAAGAATCAGACGCGATCTGGCGGGTACCGACCAAGCACGTCGTGTTCGCCGCGGGCCCTTGGACCGGCCACGCTCCAGGGACCCCGCCAGACGTCATGCGGCTGACAAAGGGCGTGCACGTTGTGGTCGACTTCGAGCGCCTGCCGGTGCCAGTCGCGGTCGCGTTCTCTGGCCCGGGCGACGGCCGCGGACTCTTCGCCATTCCGCTGCACAACACCACCTACATCGGCACCACCGACAGCGACGTGGCGCTGACCGACGACCTGACAGCTGACGCCAATGACGTCAGCTACTTGCTCGATGCAGCCAACCAAGCGTTCCCTGACGCCAAGCTGCAGCCGAGCGACGTTCGCTCGACGTGGTCGGGGATGCGCCCTTTGATTCGCGATGACGCGCCGAGCGCGTCAAAGACGAGCCGCGAGCACCGCATCTACTCGGACGTCCGCGGCACGACGACCGTTGCCGGCGGCAAGCTCACGACCTACCGCGCCATGGCGGAGCAGGTCGCCGACCGAGCGAGTCGCGATCTCAAGGACCAGGGCGTGACGCTCACGCGCTGCACAACCCACAAGACGCCCCTCGACGCCGCGTTGCCGACGGCGCCCAGCGATGCACTCGCCAAGAGACTCTGGCATGCCTACGGCTCACGCTACTTGCCCGTGCTTGAGCGTATCGCCTCGGAGCCGTCCGCCGCGGCAAAGCTGACCCCCGAGCTTCCCTACACGTTCGCTGAGGTCGACGTTGCTGTGCGTGACGAGCAAGCCCTCGAGCTCGTCGACGTCCTCGTGCGTCGGACCCAGGTGTTCTACCGGGCCGCCGACTGCGGACTGGGCTGCGCGCGCGCCGTCGCAGACCGAATGGCGGTTTTGTTAGGACACGACCCCAGCTGGGCGGAAGCCCAGACCTCCGCGTTTGAGGCGTACGTCGCCCGAGAACTGGCATGTATTGCGCCATCGACGGACCACAAATCGGTCAGAGCTTGATATAGTCGTCGCATGGGACGAACTTTCATCGTGCGCTCGCTTGTCTGCACAGCCTTTATCGTACTCCCCGGGCTTCTAGCCGGGTGCGAGAAGCCGTGTGAGGAGCTTGAGCTGAAGGTCTGTAACGACCTACAGTGGGACCGAAAATGCGAGATGCTGCAAGAGCCGGAGCGCCGTGAGCGCCTCATCGACGAGACATGCACCAGCATCCTCAAGCATCTCAAGCGTTGATCGCGTGATGCGCACAGGAGTCCGTTGAACACGGCCCAAAACCGAACGATCGACATGGCGCTTGCTGTTGTCGCCTTTGGGCTGGCAGCGGTCCATCTCATGATGGGGATGCCGTCCGATGATGCTCCGCGGAGGGTATCGACCGCCCAGGTGCGCTCTGTGGAAGACCTCGGCAAGGTCTTCGACGCGCGCGAAGAGTACTCGGAAGCCGTCTGGGCGCTGGTCGGTGTGGATCCCGAGCGCGACCACACCGCCGCGCATCTCGCTAAGAACGTCGAGGAGAGGCTCGCCGCCGTCGCGTGGTCGCGCGAGCTCCAGCTCGTTGGCGCAGCCCTAACCGTCGCCTACGACCAGGACGCTTCTGCCCTTCGTCTCGTGGATCGCGCCGTCGACAAAGACGCGAGCCAGGCGCACAAAAACGCCGTCGCCGGGGTGCTCGCACTTGCAGAGGGCCGACCCGCTGCCGACCCAGACGAGCTCGGCACGACGCTGCGTAGCATTGGAGCATCCGAGTGGCTCGCGTCACGCGTCATGCGTCGTCATCACGACAACGCCGGCGAGCGTGTCCGAGCCGACACGTACGATCGTCGGTCGCTCAGCCTCGCGCGCAACCGCCTCGACGGCGAGCTGATCACGGGTGCTGTCTTCTTCGGCCTCGTGCTGATCGGGTTCTTCTTGCTCATCCTTGGCCCGCGCCTGCGTGCCGTCTTGCTCAAGCGCGGCTGGGTTGGCCTCGGTCCCGCCGGCACGCCGTTCCGCGTCGACATGACTCAGCGCGTGATCCTGGCCTGGTTTATCGCCCATGCCGTGCTCGCGTGGACCGTGCCAAGGTTTGTGCAGAGCCAGCCTTTGTTGCTGGCAGCGATGCCCCTGCTGCACGGTATCGTCGGGCTCCACCTGATCCAGCGCCTTGGCCGAGAGCCGACCGACTCCAGACCGCTCACCGAGTGCCTCGGCCTGTCCATGCCGCGCGGCATCGTCGGACTCATCGGCTGGTCCGCCGCCGGCCTGCCGATCGCCGTCTTCTTTGCGCTCGGCGCCTCGCTGCTCAACGTGGTGCTCTTCGGGCTTCCGACCGAGAGCCAAAACCTGGTCAATGCCGCCATCGAAGCCGACCCAACCTTGCTCGCAGCGATCGGACTAAGCGCGGTGATCTTTGCGCCGCTGGTCGAGGAGATCATCTTTCGAGGCTATCTCTTCCGGAACCTTCGCACGGACCTGAGTCCGGTCTGGGCCATGCTGGCGTCAGGCTTCATCTTCGCTGCCGTCCACTTGGATCCGCAGCACATCCTGCCGCTCACGGGGCTTGGTGTCGCCCTCGCCTACCTCTACGAGCTCAGCGGCTCGCTGCTCGTGCCGATCATCGTGCACGCGCTCTGGAACGCGCTGCAGCTCGGTAGCGTCATCGCGGCCTACCACTGGGGCTAGTGTCGTGTCTCAACACTCTCCGGCGACAGAGCTTGGGCGCTTTGGGCCGATTTCAGCGTCACGGCCTCCTCGAACTGGTCCGCCAGTCCTTTCGATGCCGTGTACCGACGCTGCTGGCGAGGGCATCGCGGAAGTCGCAGCCAGAAAGAGCGCTTGTCTGGAGACTCGATGAGCGCCGACGACAGCACGTCTGACGCACCTGCGAAGGTCCGCCACCCTGGACGTGGCTGGCTTCCGCACACGCCGTTTGTCTGGCGCGATGACGACCAAGAGCGCCCGTCCGCTGCGATCGCCCGACAGAATCCGGAGCCTGCCCAAAAGCCCCCGACGCGACCGCTTGCAGGTCGCTTCGTGGAGCCTCGCCCTGCCCTCACCCGGCTGGCGTTTGCCCCTTCGATGGACCCACGAACGTTCTTTTGGTCGCGTACGCCGTTCTACGCCGACGAGCTCCCGCTCGCGCCGCAGGCTGGGCTTCACGTGGCGGTCCCGCCCAGCTACGACGGGCTTATCGATGCGCAGTCTGACGTCGGGATGTTCATGCTGCTCGTGGATGCAACGGGAGCGCCGCAGCCGTTCACGGTCGCCCAGCCTCCATGGTCCAACATCACCGAGCCTCTCATCGTGGGTGACGCAGCTGCGCGCCTCAGAGCTCAGTTTGCCAGCTGGATTGAACGCGACGACCTGCCCCGTCAAGCAAGAGAGCTAGCGGCAGCTGCGGTCGGCGTGCTACCCAGCGCCCCTTGGATCGAAGAGCTCTTGAAGTGGTCGGTATCATGACAGACGTGCTCCCCCCAACGCGCAGCCCTCTCGCCGGCGGCGTCGCGGCACTCGCCGCAATTGGCGTCGTGGCGTTCGCTGTCGGCGTGGCGTCCGACGAAGGACTGACCGAGAGCACCCGCTACCTCGGTCTCGCGCTGAGCGCCGCGTTCGCCGCCGGCCTCGCGCTGACCGCCTACCGCCTGCTTCAGTCCCGCGGCGGCCTCGTCCATGACGCTGCCAACGGTCGTCTTGGCATCGGCATCACCAGCGACGCAGACCGCTGGTGGATCGCAGAGCGCGACATCCTGGGGGCCGCTATCACCAGCGACCCCACCATGGACGAGTATTGGTACCTTGTGATTCGACTTCGTGGCGGCGGCAGCGTGGTCTTGGCGTCCTCCGACGACCGTCCGACCCTCGAGGTCCTCTCGTCGAACCTCGCCGATAAGCTCGCGGTGCTCCGGCGGATCGATGCGAACACCGACGCTGCGGAGGTCCATGACGCGCCAGGCGCTGTCGACCTCGAGCCGCCGGCGGCGTCAGAGCCCGTCGCGTTGAGCGCACCTGCGACGCATGACCAGACAACGCGCTTCGGCGTTCGCCGAGGCGCGGCACTGCAGCCAATCCTGCTGCTCTTTGGCGTGACGATGTTGGTGGTTGGTGTCGCGTTCCTCCTCGGCATCGACAACCCCACAGCGAACACGGCGTCGACCGATCTTGCTGGCAAAGGGGCATCGCAGGTCTTTGGCTTCTTGATCGGCCCGCTCCTGGGCTTTTTGGGGTTGGCCCTTGCTGGCTCGGCCACCATCAAGAGCCTTGCGACCGAGGAGCTGACCCTCGCTGGCGACAAGTGGACGCATGCGTTCACCCTCGGCAAGCTCCGCTGGGGAAGCCGGACCATCACCAGCGACGCACCGGAGTGGCGCGTGATTGTCCACACCTTCCGAGGCGCCCACGTCGAGCTTGTTGGCGACGACGGCGTGCTGGTGCTTGCCAGCGGTGCGACGTCGAAGAGCAGCTGGTCGGTCAGCGAGGCCTCGACGCTCAGCGGCGTCTTCACGCGCTAAGCGGCTCGTCGCACGCTAGCTCGGTCCAAAGCTGACGACTTCAACCACCAAGGCGACCGCCAGGATGGCGGCACACGCCCAGGCAAGCCAGCGAGCTTGGCGCGCAGCAGCGTCGACGTTGGGGGGCTCGCGCTTAGTCTGTGCTCTGGCAGGCACCGACGCGACGGGCTCGCGTGTGGCCACCGCGGCAGCCTTCGGCGCTGCGACCGAGCCGCTCTTGGGCGCGTCGGCGTCTTCCGCGAGTGCCTCTGCGCGTTTCTTGAGGAGACGCTTGACCGAGCGCGCCAAAGCGCGCTTGCCAGCGAGTGCTGTCTCACCCGGAAAGGCCTCATGCGCAGCGGTCACGTCTGGAACCGTCGCGTCGTGGGACTGAATCAGGTCGATCCAACCATCGACCGCTTCGGGCCACGACTTGCATAGCCGCTGCGCGAGGCGCGCGATGCTGAGGAGATCGGCTTGCGGCTCGGCTGGCGCGCCAAAGCTGTGCACACGAATGTCGCCGTCGACGTCGATGAGAATGTTGCTCGCGTCAACGCGCCCGTGAGTGAGACCGGGACTCGCCTTGGCGGCGGCAGACAGCGCACGGAGCAGCCCGTCGAGCACCGTCGATGCGGTGATGTCGTTCCAGCGCGCGACGCCCTTCTTCGGCAGAAGATCTGCTAACGCCACACCTTCGACGCGCTCCAGCTCAACCCACGGCCTGCCGTCGACGTCGCCGATGGCGCGCACCTGAACGACCGAGGGGTCCACGATCGGCAACGCGGCAGCAGCTCGTGCGCTGAAGGCGTCCACAATCGCGGTGTCGCCGACCCACTGCTCTCTCAACACTTTCAGCGCTGAGGGGCGTGCAATGAGCCCATCACCCTCACGGGTGGCCTCATAGACGATGGCGTACTCACCCTCGCCGAGGATGTGTGTCAGACGAAACGGGCCAAGCCCCTGAAGCTGTCCTTGCATGACTCATGGGTCGGTCTGGACGGCCTCCGCGTCAACTTTTTGCGCGTCTGCGCCGCGGGTTGCTGCCGCCCAGATTCGCGCGATCACCAACCAGCCGACGCCGATGCTCAGCAGCAACTCGATCACGGCCCAAGCAATGGCCCCACCGCGCCCGACGGACAGGCCGCGGCTCTTGTCCCACGGACCCACCAGGCGAATGCCAAGCTCGGAGCGGAACAGCCAGCGTCCGGCGACGCCGCCGAAGCCAACGTCGTCGACGACCTGCCGCTCGAGGTCGGCGTCGGCCCCCTCTCGAAAGAGATCGAGCAGCGCGTCATCGTTCATCATCTCAGGCGGCACGCCATCATCGGCCATTCGTGCCGCTGAGAACTCTTCCCCAAAGACATCAACGAAGTGCTGGTCTTCGGCTGTCGCGAACCCCATCCAGCCACCAAGCGCCCCGACAACAACGGCCACCTGGGCAAGCGCTCGACGCCGCGGGTGCCGGAGGGTCAGCGCCACCGTCGCAGTGGCGGCTGCGACGACGATGCCCACGATGATCGGAGCGAGCGCGACGACAAATACCCAACGCGACGCCCAGCCGAGCCCAAGGCCGACGAGCGCACCCACCACAGCGCCCACCACGGTCAGCCCGAGGCCTCGCGAGATCACCGCGAGGTCCTTCGGGCAGGCTTCTTGCGCGACACCTTCATCGTGACCTTCCAGCCATAGGCCACACGCGACGAGCGCATGGGTCGAATCCCCGACCCGGCAGTCGAGTGGCCGACAAAGAGACCGCGGATCGCCATCATCGCCACGTTCGCATAGATCGCGGCGTCGGCCTCAGCGTCCACCTCGTAGCGCCCGTCGATCCAGGCGAGTCGCGTCCACACGACGTGGGGTGTCAGGGTGCGTAAGGCATCAAGCCGCTGAGCGACAGCATCGAGCTTCTCATGGGCGGCTTCATGGCGCGGCGAGGTCAGCTTTCCGACCACCTTCACCGGCGCTTCAGCTGAGGCGCGGTGCCACTCAAGGCGCATTGTCTGGCGTTCGACGGGCGGCGAAGCGACCGCACCGGCGCTCAGCGTCATCAGCGCGGCACCTGCAAGCGCCCATCTCATCGTCGCGACAGGTTTCACTGGAGCCACGTCCTCTCAACAACGGCCGCAAGCTGAGACCCCAGCCCGTCTGGCCAGCTCCAGGAAGCGACGACCGTGACGCCACCAGACGATGCGGCCACGACGCGCGCGGTGTAGCCGGCGCCAGCGTGACGGAACCGCACCTCTTGCCCACGCTGGCTGCGGCCCAACAGGCGATGCTGAATGCTCGTTGTGGAGCTTGCGCCGACACGCTTGACCAGCGCTTGGGTGTGGGCCGCTTGGGCGCGATACGCGCTCGGCCGCGTCGAGCGCGTGTAGACAGAGACAACGAGCGCCTCAACGCCGTCTGTCATCGCGATCGACTCGCCACCATCAAGCGGGGGCTGCTGACTGCTCATCGCAAGGGGAACCGGCACCGCCACCCGCCCAGCGACGACCACCGCCTTATCGGTGAGTCCCCCACGAGCCGCAGCATCAGCCGAGACGCACGGGGCGCAGAAGACCAAAGCGATCGAAACGTAGAGAGCTCGACTGGAAGACAACGCGCGGACGAAGGTCATGCTGACACAACCCAGCAGACGTCTTGGCTATTCGCCGGCATCGCCGCTTCGAGACCCAAGCTTGTAGTCGAGCGTCCGCGTGAGGAACGCCTCGAGGTAGGTGTTGTTCTCGGTGAAGCCGAGCTTCTCGTAGACGCGAAACGCCGAGCGGTTCCGGCGGTCGACATTGAGCGCGAGCACCTCGGTACCCTCGGCAATCAATCGCTCACAGAGGTGCTGGGTACACGCCGTCGAGAGCCCGCGGCCGCGGAAGTCGGGGTGGGTCACGATGTTGCCGAGCGCTGCTAGCCGGTCGGGCTTGCTGAACACGTGAACGCCCGCGACGCTCACCAGCACGTCGTCGACGCGAGCGCCGTAGTAGTGGCCGGTCGAGAGCTGGTGCGGCTCGAAGAAGCTGTCGGGGTAGTGGGCGTAGAGCGCCATGATCTCGCCGGTGTGGCGGTGCTCAAGCTGCTCGATGGGAATCGCCAGGCTTGGCATCGGAGGCGAAAACGCAGCTGCCTTCAGGCCCATCCGAACCATGGGCCGAAGCTGCTCGAGCTGGTACCGGCGGTCGACGGGGTCGACGTGGCTCGGCAGAAGGTGCACATGGCCTCGCCGTGGCAGCTCATCGATGCGGTCAGCCAGGATCGCGTCGACACCAGCGGCCTGCCCCCAGGTCAACACGACCGGCGCCGACAGCCCGGAGTACACCAGCACGAGCGCGTCGATGTTGGCATCAAGCTCAGACGAGCGGTGCGCATACCAGCTGCAGTAGTCCGCGTAGACCGGCGCCAGATCACCGAGCATGTACGCGGCCGTGATCGCATCGTGGCGCAACACCCCTCGAATCACGTCCGGGTCGTCGACAAGGAACGACGCTCTGGCAGGCTCAGTCACGGTTTTCAACGCTCCTTGGACACGGTGTGGCGATAGCCTAGCAGGATTGGCGGAGCGTCGTCTTGCGCCATGCGTCGTCTGCCGGCAAAGCCCGCGGGCGCCGTACGTTTTAAGATTGTGTCCCGTCACACGGCACCGCACGATGCGGCCCATGGAGATCGCGGTGCTCATCTCTGGAGGAGTCGACAGCTCGGTGGCGCTTGCGCGGCTGTGCGAGACGGTGCGCTCCTCGGGCGAGGCGACGCTGACCGCTTACTACCTCAAGATCTGGCTCGAAGATGAGCTCGCCTACCTCGGGGACTGTCCGTGGGAGGACGACCTCCGCTACGCGCGAGCCGTCTGCGAGACCCTCGACGTGCCCCTCAACGTGGTGCCGCTGCAGGAGGCCTACCACGAACGCGTGGTCTCGTTTGCGATCGCCGAGCTCGCGCGCGGCCGAACGCCGAGCCCAGACATCCACTGCAACGCCGAGATCAAGTTCGGAGCGTTCCTCGACGCCATCGATGGTCGGGCCGACTGCATCGCGACCGGCCACTACGCCCGTCGCGTCGAGACACCGGAGGGGCGAGCCCAGCTCCACCTTGCAGCCGACAAGCGCAAGGATCAGACCTACTTTCTGTCCGGCCTGAGCCAGGCGCAACTCGACCGCGTCCGGTTTCCCATCGCCGACCTCGACAAGTCCCAGCTGCGCGCGCATGCAGCGCAGCTCGGCCTTGCGACGCACGCCCGGCCGGACAGCCAAGGGATCTGCTTTCTTGGCCGCATCAAGTACCCAGACTTTGTGGCCCACCACTTGGGCGCTCGGCCCGGCGACATCCGCGACATCGACACCGGCATGACGCTCGGCCCTCACCAGGGGGTCTGGTTTCACACGATCGGACAGCGCAGAGGCCTGGGCCTTGGCGGTGGCCCGTGGTTCGTGGTCGGCAAGGACCTCACCAGCGACACCCTCTGGGTTGCCCACGCCGACCGCTACGCGCGCCACCAGCGGCTCAGCTTCGACATCGAGGACGTCCACTGGATCGGCGAGGCACCGTCGAGCGATGAAGAGCTCTGGGCCAAAGTCCGCCACGGCCCCAAGCGCGTTCGCGCGACCCTAGGCCCGGCCACCGAGCCTGGTCGCCTCGCGGTGACGCTCGAAGAGCCCGATCAGGGAATCGCACCTGGTCAGTCATGCGTGCTCTACCGCCGCGACCGCTGCTTGGGCCGCGGCGTCATCGCCGGCACGCATCCCGCGGCCTGATGGCCACTGGGTCGGTCTCAGCAGGTCTCGTCCCAAGCGCACGCCACCAGCACGCCCATCGCCATCAGCTGATCGGTCAGCTCGTCGGAGAGTCCCTCGTCGGGTGGCTCGAAACCGCCTTCAACCGCGCTAAGCTGCGCCAAGGCATCGCCCACGTTGCGGTCGAGCTCTGAGAGCGCCAGCTCCTCGCCGCGGCTCACTACGACAAGGGTCGTGGCCTCGCCAGCGCGGGCGCGGTGAACGAGGTCGGGCTCATCGATGAGGGCGAGCCCTCCGTAGGACACGTTCACGAAACGCGCCGATGGCGACACCGCCACCCTCTCGTAGCGCGCACCGAGCTCGCCAAGGGTTGTGGTCACGGCGTCGGCGGGACGCGGATGGACGAGCGCAGCCTCCAAGCTTGCAAGCTCGCCAAGGGCCCCGCCCTCGCGCTGAGCAACGTCGGCGGCAAAGCGCAGGCTCACCGGCGCACGAGACGCCAGGTCGCGAAACACAAACTGCTGAACGCGGTCGAGGGCACCCTCGCCAAGAGCTTCCATCGTCGACGGGAGCGCGCTCGCGAGCCCCTCGGCGATCTGGCGAAGCGAGCGCCCCTTGAGCTGCGGCAGGGGGTAGCCGACCGCGAACACGTCGCTGACTTCTGGGATCCGCGCGTCGTCGACCAGCGCGCCATAACCGGCGATCGCCGTCTCAACGCCCGACTCCGTCTGGGCGTCTGCCAGATTATCGGCAAGCAGACGAAGCGGAGCACGCACGCGTGGGTGACGCTCGGCGAGGTGCAGCAAGCGCCAGCCGATGTCCTGGGCGACGAACCCCCACTTTCCGCACGTCCACGGCGTCAGCGCATGACCGTCGACGATGCTGCCCATGACCGCCTCGAGTCGCTCGATGTAGGCGTCGAGGTCGGCGACACGCCCGGCCCCTGGCCCCGAGAAGCGCTCTACCCAGTGCGCGAACGTGTCGGAGTCGAGCCGCGCGCTTTGTGCGCTCGCGTAGGCAAGGCCGTCGCTCATGAGATCGAGCGTGCCGACACGATGCGAGTGCGGGCGTCCGGTGCGTCGGGCTGTGGCGACCGACTCAAGCTCGCGCTGGACGAACTGCACGCCGCCGTCTGCCCAGCCCGCTGGCACGGAGCCGCCTTGAGTGAGCGCCGCGGCCTCGCAGGCTTCGCAGTAGGCCGAAAAGAGCGCCCCGCCCCCTCGGTGGTCGCGGCAACGCGACAGCCCCGCCTCGTCCCAATAGTACCAGAGCGCGACCGGTAGCACCTCGGCCAAGCGAGCCGCGAGCGCGTGAAAGAAGGGGCTCGCGTCGGGCCGCCAGCAGAAGCCGACCAGCCCGTGCAGCAGCTCGTGGGTCGTCCACTTCGCGCGGTGACCGGGATGAAAGCTGCCGATGAGCAGGTCATGCCGGAAGCTGAGGTATTTGCTCTCCGGCAGCACACCACCGGACCAGCCGAGCGGCTCTCCGAGGTCGGGTCGGTTCTTGGGCACCCACGCCGGCGGCGCGGCGAGCTGGACGCGGTACTCGTAGTGCGACACGAAGAGCTCAGACTCGGCGGCGAGCGTGGCCACACGCCGGGCCGCATGCGACCGCGAGAGCTCATGCGGTGGACAGCCATCGACCTCTGGAAGCCTGCCGGATGCCTGAGACTCTTGCGGTGTCGCTTGTTCTGTCATGCTCGCTGCCCTGTCCTCGGCGCCTTGCGAAATCGCGCGGCCGCACGGTATCACCGGACCATGAAAACGCCGAGCCTACCGACCTATCGCAGCGTCTTCCGCGACGACCTCTTCGCCGGCAAGCGTGCCCTCATCACCGGCGGCGGGACCGGGATTGGCCGCTGCATCGCTCACGAGCTTGCCGCCCTCGGCGCCCACGTCATTCTGACCGCGCGGCGTCTGGAGCCGCTCGATGCGTGTGCTGACGAGATCCGAAGCGCGGGTGGCACCGCCAGCGTCGCGACGCTTAACATTCGCGACGAGCAAGCAGTGACCGATGGCGTCAAGGCACTCGTCGCCGAGCACGGCCCTATTGAGCTGCTCGTCAACAACGCCGGTGGCCAGTTCGCATCGCCAGCGGCCCTGATCCGCCCCAAGGGCTGGCGGGCGGTCGTCGACACGAACCTCAACGGGACGTTCTTTGTGTCGCAGGCGCTCTTCACCCACAGCATGCGCGACCATGGCGGCTCGATCGTGAGCATCGTCGCCGACATGTGGAACGGCTTTCCTGGCATGGCGCACACCGGTGCCGCGCGCGCTGGCGTCGTCAACCTCACCAAGACCCTGAGCATCGAGTGGGCAGCTGCCGGCGTGCGGATCAACGCCGTTGCTCCTGGGCTCATCCTGTCAAACGGCCTGCACAACTATCCGCCAGCCGTGGCCAAGATGTGTGCCCGCCTCATGGTTGAAAACCCGAGCTGTCGAGCTGGAACAGAAGCGGAAGTCTCCGCGGCCGTGACCTTTCTGCTTAGCCCGGCCGCCGCCTACATCACGGGCGAGACACTCAAGGTCGACGGCGCGGCGTCGCTCCAGAAGACTCCGCTGCTACCGCCTGTCAGCCACACCAAGCTCGAGGCTTGGAACGGCTTCCACCTCCCGGCAGACCTGCCCGAAGCGTTTGCGCATATGCAGCCGCCGACGCCCGGTGATGCCGCTGCAGGTGATAACTGACTCGCGTCGGGACCAGTCGCACGCCTTGGCCACCACGCAGCTGCTGCTCAGCGAGAGATCTTGATGGCCCCGAGCGCGGTCTTGACCTCTTGAGGTTCTGAGCCGACCGGTCCACACCCGCCCTCGAGCTCGTCGATCGTGTCGTCGCTGCCGGTCGGCCCGTTCATGCCCAGCTTCTCCCACAACCCGCGATCGAGCAGATGGGACGGCCGGACGTTGCCAAGCGCGGCGAAGATGTTGCCGCGAACGACCGGGTTGTCGTCGTGCAGGCTCTGAATGAGCCGCTTCATCTTCTTGCGCTGCAGGTTCTCTTGGGAGCCGCAGAGGTCGCATGGAATGATCGGAAACTCGAGCATCTCCGCGAACTCCGCGATGTCGTCTTCGGCGCAGTAGGCGAGCGGTCGAATGACGGTGTTGCGTCCATCATCGGAGTAGAGCTTTGGCGGCATGGCCTTGAGCTGGCCAGAGTAAAAGAGGTTGAGCAGCACGGTCTCGATGATGTCGTCACGGTGGTGGCCGAGCGCGATCTTGGTCGCGCCAAGCTCGACCGCTGTCTCATAGAGAATGCCGCGTCGCAGCCGCGAGCACAGTGAGCAGTACGTCTTGCCGGCAGGGACCTTGTCCAGCACCACCGAGTACGTGTCGCGCTCGATGATCCGGTAGTCATAGCCTTGCGCCTCCATATAGTCCGGGATGACGTGCTCAGGAAAGTTCGGCTGCTTCTGGTCGAGGTTGACCGCGACGATGCTGAAGTCAAAGGGCGCGCGGCGCCGGATCTGATGCAGCAGGTAGAGCATCGCGTAGGAGTCCTTGCCGCCGGACACGCACGCCATGACGCGGTCGCCTTCCGACAGCATGTCGAAGTCTCGGCTCGCCTTGCCGACCTTGTTGAGCAGCTTCGCTTCGAGCTTGCGCCGACGCGCCGCGGCCTGCTCTTGCGGGCTCCGATCGGCAATCTCCTTCGGCATGGGGGCTTTTGCGGCGGTCATGACGTTCCTTTGGCAGGCACAGTGAGCACGACGCGGACACCGGCTTGCACCTTGAGTGCGCCGAGCATGGCCGTGTAGGGCTTGATGCCGAAGTCGGGTTGGTGGAGGTCAACCTCGCACACGAGGTCGTTGCCGTTGCGCACGACATTGGCGTGGATCGACTTGCTGCGGCCGTTGAGCGTCAGGGTGCCCGTCACCGCAAACGCGGTGTCGCTGGCGGCAACCGAGCTACTGACGAAGCTAACCGTCGGGTTTCGGCGAGCGTTGAGCACCGTGTCCCGGATCGTCTTGCCGATCTTTTCTTTGTCACGCGGCTTGAGCAGGCTTGGTGCCGGTGCGCCCGAGCGCATGGCCGTGTCGACCTTTAGAGAGTCCGCGTGAAACGTGGCCGCGATGGTCTTGCTGTTGCCGTCCCAGGTCACCGACCAGCGTCCGACATCGATGCGGAGGTCGTGTGCGACCGGCGAGAGCAGGCCTTCCTTGAAAGTGAAGACTTGGCAGCTGCCGTTGTCGGGTCCAAATTGCGTCGTCATGATCTGCGCCTCTCCGGCGGCCCGCTCAGGGGCCTGACACGAGCGGCGGAGGTTAATGCAAACCCTGCAACATCGGAAGAACCGTCCACGTGAGACCTCGTTTTGAGACCCTCTATGCGCTCATCGGTGACGACGCCAAGGTGTTCGCCGACATCGGCTACGACCTTGGCGCGTTGATGGTCGCGTTCCTCAAGCGTCGACCGCACGGACAGGCGGTCGGCGTCGAGATCCAGCCCCAGGCGGCGGCGCGCTTCCGCTCGACCCACGCCGCGACGCTGGGCCGCGCCGGCCTCGACCGGGTGACGCTGCTGACTGGCTCAGGGCTTGCGCCACTGACAGACCGCGCAGCGGACGCGGCGCCGATCGACTGCGCGGTGATTGCGGGCATCGGCGAAGACACGACCCTCAGCCTCTGCCGAGCGAGCGCCGAGCTCGTGGCCGCGCTTCCGCGGCTGGTGATCTGCATTCCGACGTTTCACGCAACGATCCGCCCTGGCCTCGCCGAGCTCGGGCTCTATGCGGCCGACGAGCGCCTCGTCGTGGATCGCGGTCGCACCTACGAGGTCATCGCGTTTGAGCCAGGCGTGGAACCGAGCGACGACGCGGTCGCGACCCTGTTTGGACCGCGGCTCTTCGAGCGACGCGACCCAGGCGTTGTCGGCTGGCTTGAGGACGTGCGCGACCGCTACCAGAAGGCGTACGCCCATGGTCTGCGCAACTACCTCAACGGTCCGCGGCGTGCGCTTGGCGAGAAACTCGCGCGGCTCGACGAGGCGCTCGAGCGCGCGCGTCAGTGGGACGATGCAACGCGCACGAGCGGCTAAGCGCGACTACTTCTTCGCAGCCTCTGTCAGCTCGATCATCCGCTCAAGTGCCGCCCTCGCCTCTTTGGCGATCTGCTTTTGGCTCGCGGGGTCAAGGCGCTCACGCCAGCCGGTGGTCTCATCGACCGCGTCGCCAGCAAGAACCTTGTTGAGCTGCGGAGCCTCGCCCTTGCGCAGGAGATCGAGCAGCGCGACCAGGTGAGGCGGGTCGTTGCGGCTCATCGTCGCGCAGCCACAGCCGGCCGAAGGAAACGACGGGTCGGGGACCTCCGCGAGGTTCACAACGGTGACCCCGCGATGTTCCGCCTGCATCACGGCGTTTTTCACGAAGTGACCTTCGGTGCCGATGGCGAGCTTGTCGCCTGCCTTGGCGTTCATGACCTCGGCCCACAGATAGGCGGTCGACCCGGAGCCGTCAGCGATCTTGACGATCTCGTGCTTGCACTCGGGGTGGACGATGATCTTGTAGCCGCGCTCGCGCCAGTAGTTCACGTGGCGCTCGGTGAAGACCATGTGGACGCCGCAGAAGCTGTCCCAGAGGATGAGCTCGGCATCGTCGAACTTCTGACGCCACTCAGGCTTCATGGTGTCGAGGCGCATCTTGCGCCCCTCCCAGCCGCCGGGCCAGTGGACCATCTTGTCGGGCGTGATGCCGACCTGACGGCCTGAGTTTTCACCGAGGTGCTGGTCGGGCACGAAGAAGATCTTTTTCTTCTGCGCACGGGCCCACTCCATGATGACCGCAGCGTTCGAGCTCGTGCATACGGCGCCGCCGCTGCGGCCGGCCAGCGCTTTCAAGCGTCCGCTGGTGTTCATGTAGCAGACCACGAGGATGTCATCGCCGTACCTCGCTTGGAGGTCGTCGAAGACGGGAACGACCATCTCTTCCTTGGCCAGCGCTTCCATCGTGCAGCCAGACTTCGGGTTGGTGATCCAGATGTCTTGGTGGTCGTGCTTGAGGAGCGCGATGGTCTCGGCCATGAAGTGAACAGCCGACTCGACGAACGTCGTGACTTCCGGGTTGCGCACGGCTTTGAGGGCCAGCGCGTAGCTGTCGGAGATCTGACCGCCGTAGCGTCCGACGACCTTCACGATCTCGCCGCCCATGTAATAGTGGGCCAGCAGCATGAGCTTGTCGCCGAAGTGGTCGAGCGCTGGGACGATGTACTTGTCCATCCATGGCAGGACCGTCTCCGGCGTCCTGTCGGGCAGCGCGAGGTACTCCTCCACGTAGGGCTTGAACTCCTCCTGATACCAGTCGATCGGCAGGTCGGTCTGGCAGATTGCCATCCCGGGCGTGAGCCGGATCCCGCTTGAGTTCATCGACTTATCGAGCGTGACTGAACGAGCACTGACCATAGGTGACCTCCTGGGGCATACCCTGCCGCTCGGCGGACAAGCTCGCAAGGGCCGCGCCGCCCATTGCAACGCCGGACGTCACCGGCCGTCGAAGCGACGTGCCTCGAGAGACACGGGCGCTGGCACGGAGCCAGGCTCTGTGGTTGAGTGACGACGTCGACAACCCACGGAGGACGCGATGGCTATCGTACAAATCGTCACGGGGATCCTTGGATCCGGCAAGACGACGACGGTTCGTCACTTGATCGAGGGCACCAGCGAGGGCACTTGGGGCGTCGTTGTCGGCGAGTACGCCGAGGACGGCTTTGACGCCCAGATGATTCGCGCGAGCGGCGCAACCGTGCGCCAGATCGTTGCTTCGGGTCTCGGCGGCGGCCAGAAGAGCTACCTGCCGCCGCTGAAGGCCTTTGTAGACGAAGGCTCGGTGGCCCGTGTGATCGTGGAGACGAGCGGCGTGACCGACATTGCCGCGGTTGTCGAAGAGCTCACATCCGACAAGGACCTCATGCGGAAAGCGGTCTTTGGCCCCACCATCGTGGTCCTCGATGCTGCCAGCTTCACCGCCCACGACAAACACTTCGGGGCCCAGCTATGGGCGCAGCTCGACGTGGCCGACATCGTCGTCATCAACAAGGTGGACAAAGCGCCGATGGAGGACTGCGAGGCGATGAAGCAGCGCGTGCTTGCGCGCAACCCCGAGGCGCAGTGCCTCTTCACCTACATGGGCCAAGCGGATCGCACCGTCGCCCTGCGCATTCCCTACGAGGGCTTCGAGCCGCGAGCGTTCCGCGCTGTCTTTGACGACTCGCTCCCCGCCGAGTTTGACGCGTTCGTCTACCGCACTCATCGCGTCGTGTATGACCGGGTCCACTTTGGCCACCTGCTCTTGAACCTGCCCGACGCCAAGATCGCGCGCTTCAAGGGTGTCTTGCGCTGCCACGACAAGAGCCGCTGCATCAACGGCATGCCCAAGCAGCTGGACTGGGACAACACGCCCATGGAAGGCGATACGTCCATTGCGTTTATTGGCCTAGAGCTCGACGAGCGACGCGAAGAGATCTGCGCGCTGCTCGACGCTGAGATCGAGCGACAGCACACGCATCCCGACGCCTAGCGCCCGCCAATCACTCTTTGAGCGACGAGACGCCCGACGGTAAAACGCCATGCGTTCGTCAGCAACGTCCGCCTACCCGCGGCGAGCGTTTAGTAGCGAGAAAGCAGCACGTTAGAGACCGCTCGAGCCCAAAGCGCTTGGTGCCCGTGGTCAGCGAACTCGGTTGGCCCGCCCTCGGACGGCTTTTCTGCGGCTGATGCCCTCGCCCCCGAATCCGCCAAGCCTAGGCTGCGCCAGCAAATCCTGCTGAGGTCGGCTTGCGCTGAACCATCACCTCCCCCATAGTGGCAGCGATTTTGGAGTGCGGTGGCCAGTGGCCTCGCGTGCCCTGTCGTGCAAGCGCACACGGGGCGTTGGAATTTAGTCTCATCAACTTGGGAGAGAGACGATGAAAGACCTTACACGTTGGGCACTCATGGCCCTTGCCAGTGCAGCGCTTGTTTTCAGTGGTTGCGACGGCGACGACGACGAGACAACAGACGACACGACGGAAACCGACACGGCGTCTGACGACACCGGCGAAGCAGACACCGGTGGCGAAGACACCACGGCGGCCGGGGCTGGTTGCTCGGAAGCCGACCAGACCATCGTCGCCACCGCTGACCCGTCGCCAACGGCCGTCGCAGGTAGCTGCGGCGTTGGATGCATCTCGGTCCTCAACCCCGCCGACCTCACGCCCTTCACGACCTGCACGGCTGAGTGCATGGCCGATGACGCGGGCGTTGGCAGCTTGAGCTCGACGTGCATCGACTGCTACGCCGGCTCGGCAACGTGCACCGCCGCCAACTGCGTTGCGGACTGCGCTGTCGACCCGTCGTCGGATGACTGCGCGACCTGCCAGGTGGCTTCGGGTTGCATCGACTCGTTCTACGCTTGCAGCGGACTGCCGCAAGAATAATGCGAAAGCTTGCAACACTGATTGCGCTCGGGACGGCCTTCGGGTCGTCCCCTGCTTTATCCGGCGGGTACGACACCCCAATTCTGTTCTCAGCTCAGCACATGGGCATGGGCGGAGCAGCGATTGGCTACGTCGACGACCCGTCTGCCATCTTCCACAACCCAGCCGGGCTGGCGCGCACTCATGGGCTGACGCTCATGGCCAACGTGAGCCTGCTGACCGGTACCATCACGGCCTCGCCCGAGGCGACAGCTCGCTCAGTGGAGTCCAACCAGATCCTGTCGGTGGCCCCTCTGGTCGGCGCCAGCTACCGGATCAGCGACTTGCTGTCGGTGGGACTTGGCTTCTACCCCGTCGCTGCGGCGGGTGGTGAGTACGAGTACACTCAGACCGGGGCTCCGAACCTCGACGTGTTCAACTCGACAGCGATCACGTTCCTCGAGCTGAGCCCAGCGATCGCGCTTCACCTGCCGTACAACCTGCGACTGGGACTCGGATACCGCATCAGCTTTGCGTCGCTTGAGCGTATTCAAGAGCCACAAAACGCCGCCGACGGCTCGCCGACGTTTGATGCCGCGATCTCGGGCACGAACTTCGCTGGCATCCGAGTCGGGCTTCAGTGGGACCCGATCCCAGAGCTGCAGATTGGCTTCTCCTACCGTCACAAGACGACGACGACGCTGGAGGGCGACGGAAACCTGGTGCTGCCCACCATCGACCCGCGTGAGTTCAACGTCCAAGCGGACTTTGTGCTGCCGAGCCAGATGGGACTAGGGCTGCGCGGCAACTTTGGCGACCTCTCGGCCGTCCTCGATGTCCAGTACACGCTCCAGAGCCAAAACGACTCGCTGTCGTTCATCACCGATGCCGAGCCTGCCACAGCTGGCGGCTCACGGTCTCACCCCATCACGGTCACAAGCGTGTTCGAGTGGCTCGACAACATCACGTTGCGTGCCGGCCTCGAGTACCGCCTCGACAAGATGGGCTTCCGCCTGGGCTACATCTTTGATGGTCAGGTCAATCAGGAGCAGTACCCGTCGGCGTTTGGAACGCCTCCGGCAGCGACCAACACGGTCACCGCCGGCTGGGGCATTGAGTCCGATGACAACACCTGGGAGCTCAACACGGCCATCGCCTACCGCTTCGGCAGCACTGAGGTGCGCCAGTCCGTGATCGACGACGCCCCGCGAAACTGCCTCGCGTGCTCCGAGGGTGGCGACTACGACATCGGCTTGCTCGGTGTGTACGTGGACTTTGCGTACCGCTTTGACCTCGACTGAGTCGCCTGACATCTTGCCTTAGGGCGCCGAGCAACCTTGCTCGGCGCCTTTTTCTTTGGCTGTGACGGCTACTACAGGCCTCAGAAGCCGCGGTGTCGCTTCAGCCGAGGCCCGATCTCGGTGAGACCGAGGTAGATAGCGAGTCCGCCGATCGCCAGCCACGTCTCGTGGGCATACATCCTGCGCGTCACCATCAGCTCATGGGGAATGCTTGCTGCGGCACTCCACAGCGGGCCGCTCACGCCCTCCGGTCGAAGCACAACGAACACGACGTAGGACGCGTAGAAGATCTCGATGAGGAAGTTCACGATGATGACGATATGCAGCGCCATCAACAGTCGGTATCCCCAGCCTCGCTTCGGTTGAGCCTCGCTCATCACACCTCCTCCATCGTCCTGTTGCCCTCGTCGCCCCCGGCGCTGGCTCGCGCGACGTGGCAGTCGCTGCCACTCACTAGAACCGACCCACGCTGAGACTAGTCCTAAATCCAGCGCTCTTTCCAGCTGCAGCCTTCGATCTTCGCACCAGAGCTGCGTCGGAGACACTAGCGTGCGTTGCGACGTGGGTCGACGGCTGTCGCGGCTGACCGACAAACCAGCTATCATTGAGTCCACACTCACCCCGCGTGACCCGCGGACTTGGAGGCGCATGACTCCCGAACCCAATGACGCCATCGAAGCGGCTGTCTTTCGGCGACTGCTCGCCCACCTCGACAGCCGCAAAGACGTGCAAAACATCGAGCTGATGAACCTCGCCAGCTTCTGCCGGAACTGCCTCTCGAAGTGGTACCGAAGCGAAGCCGAAGCCCGCGGCGTCGAGGTCACCTACGACGACGCACGCGAGCTGGTCTACGGCATGCCCTACAGCGACTGGAAGGCCAAGTTCCAACGCGAAGCCACCGCGGAAGAGCTCGCCGCGTTCGAAGCGCAAAAGAAGTAGCCCGCCGCCCAACCACGGGTTCGGCAAGGAGACACGATGGGATTTTCGGAAATAGACGACATGATTGCCGGCGCCGAGTTTGAGCTGGAAGCGCAGTTCGACGCGCTCGAGTCGCAGGCAGACCTTAACGAGGTTCATGCCGAGCTCGACAAGGCCATTGCAGACGCCAAGCACTCAGCGGCGGCGACGCCCGCCCCGAGTCGCTCCCCTGCTGGCCGCCACATCGTTGAAGATGATCCGCTGGCCGACCTCAAGCGCTCGTTCGACGCACCGACGTCGACGCCTCCCGCAAGCGGCCCAACGGAGCGCTCGACACCGCCTAGCACCGCCATCGATGCTGGGCCAGCCGCCCGCAGCGATGTCCGCGAGTTCCTAGTGGTCGTTTGCCCAAGCTGCGCCAGGCACAACCGCCTCGACCGCGCCAGGCTTGTGACCGAGTCGCCCACCTGCGGTGCATGCGGCGCGGAGCTGGTCCAACGTCGATGACGCTCACCGGCCCATTCGCGCTTCCGCTGACCCCGCGTGGCTACGACAGTGACGTCACCGGCACGATCCCGCTGCCGCTGGTGTTTCGCTACTTCGAGCACGCACGCTGGCAGTGCATCTCGGACGCTCGGCTCGGGCTGATCGACCTCATCCACGACGGTCACTTCTTCGTGGTGCACAAGCAGACCGTCGAGGTTCTCCGGCGCATCGGCCCTTGGTCGGATCTAACGCTCTTCACTCACTTTCTTTCGGCCGGCCGGTCATCAGCCGCCGTGGGCCACGAGCTCGTGCGCAAGCGCGACGGCGCGCTGATCGCCCGAGCTCGCGTGCAGGGCGCATGGCTTGGGCCGAACCGTCGCCTCGCTCGGCTGCCCCAGGTCTTTAGAGACTTTGCCGCAGCTCAGATCGACGAGCTCAGAGGTGGCAAGCACATCCACACCCATGACCCGACGCCACCTCCCACGGGCCACGCGCGCTCGTTTTTTGCCCCGCCAGAGGTGGTCCACCCTGGCCTCGGAATTGACGCCGATGCGCCAAGCCTCGAGCCCCTTCCCGCCGTGTTCACGCATGAGGTCGTCGTGCCTGAGCGTGACCTCGACATGTTTTCGCACGTCAACGCGGCCACGTGGGTTCGCTACATCAACGACGCGCGGCGGGCGGCCGCGCGCGCGGACAAGCTCCCGCATGCTCAGGGGGCCGGCGGCTTCAATGTCCGGACCGCCATCCACTACCGACACGAAGCGGTGGCTGGCGATCGCCTCCAGATTGCGCTTGCCCCCTTGCCCTCGGGCGCGCTCGGGGCGTGGATCACGCGCGACGCGTCCCCGGAAGTCCTCTGCTGCGCTGCCGTTGACACCGAACCCGGCTTTACCCCGATCTCCCCGCCGCGGAGACGCCCTAGCTGAGCGCGACGGACCGACGAGACCATGAAGAAGACACCGAAGACAGCGGCGGCCAGCACGACGAAGACCGGCGCTCCCACCGCGAGCCGCAAGCGAGCGCTCCTCAAGGAGGTGCCGCTCTTTGCGAGCCTCGATGACGACGCGCGCCGAGAGCTTGCCACTCACACGCGGGTCGAGCGGCTACCTGCAGGCAAGTGGCTCTTTCGCGAAGGGGTCGAAGGCGACGCCCTCTACGTCGTGTCCGCCGGCCGTCTCGACGTGATCAGCGAGGCGTCGGGCGCCCCGCGGCTCTTGGCGGTCCTCGGCCAAGGTGAGTGTGTGGGCGAGCTGTCGCTTCTCTGCGGCGCCCCGCGCTCTGCGTCGGTGCGTGCGCGACGAGACTCGGTGCTGGTGCGCATCGACCGAGCAACCTTTGACGCCTTGATGGCGCGTAGCCCGCAGATCGCCGTTGCGCTCAACCACGTGCTCGCGCGTCGTCTGCACCGCGCGTCCAAGACGTCGGGGACATCGACGAAGCGTAGCGTCCGGGTCGTCTCGGTCGTGAGCCTCGATGCGCGCGTGCCAGACCATGACTTGACGGACCGGCTGGTCGCCTACTTCAGCCGCTTCGGCAGTGTGGCTCTTCTCGGCGAAGAGGCGACCCGCGACGCGGCAGATGCGACTGGCTACGCGCGTCTGCTCGATGACGTGGAGAGCGACCATGACACCGTGGTTGTCCACGCATCCCTCAACCCATCAACGGACGTCCTCAGCAGCTGGACCGAGTTCTGCTTGCGTCAGGGCGACCGCTGCTTGCTCCTCGCTCACGTATCCGGCAGGCCCGACCCGCGGCTTCGCGCCCGCATCTCCGCCTCTGGTGCGCTCGACCGAACGGCGCTTGTCCTCTATGGCGCGCCGGTCGAGTCAGGCAGCGTCGGACGCTGGCGCCGCGGCACCGGCTGCGAGCGCCACTACCTTGTCGACCCCAGCAACACCAACGCCCATGTCGACCGCATTGGACGTAAGCTCTCGGGCCGCTCCGTTGGCGTCGTTCTGTCCGGGGGTGGCGCGCGCGGCTTTGCCCATGTCGGTGTGCTCGAAGGCCTCCTCCAAGCTGGCGTGACGATCGATCGGGTCGGCGGTACCAGCATGGGCGCCCTGATTGCGGGCCTCTTCGCGATGGGACGCACGACCGCCGAGATGCGACAGCTGTGCGAGCGTGACATCCAGCGGCCCTTCTCGGACTACACGCTGCCCGTGCTGTCGCTGACACGAGCGCGTAAGGCGCTCAAGATCGTCGACCGACTCTTCGGAGACCGTCGCATCGACGAGCTGCCTCTCGACATGTTTTGCCTCTCAGCCGACTTGTTGAGCGCCACGCCCTACATCCACCGCGATGGTGAGCTGAGGGAAGCCATCGCGTGCAGCGCGGCGCTGCCAGGGCTGACGCCGCCGCGGCGCTACCGAGACCGGCTGCTGGTCGACGGAGCCCTCCTCAACAACCTCCCGGTCGACGTCATGAACCTCACAGGCGAAGGCCCAGTGATCGCAAGCGACGTGATGCCCAAGCAAGAGTCCGGCCGAGCCGCTGGATTGCCGCCAGGGGTCCGCGAGCCGCCACGGTGGCTCGAGTCCGTCACCAATTTCTTAGGCAACCAACGCGGGCCGATCCCGACCATCGTCCAGACGCTGATGCGCTCAAGCGTGCTCGGCAGCGTCAACCGTGCCACGCAACAGCGTGCTCTTGCCGATCTGGTCGTCACGCCGGACGTCAGCCACATCACGCTTTTAGAGTTCGACCGTGCCCAGGAACTCTTCGAGGCCGGCCGCGTTGCTGCGCTCACCAGCTGTGAGCAGGCTGGCTGGTCGTGAGCCCGGTCAGCAACGCGTTCATCCCAGGATCGCCCCAGACCCGCGCACGCGGCCGAGCCAGCCGTCGATGATCCTCGGGCTCCGGCCCCGGCGGCGCGTTCTGACACACGCGACAACGTCGCTGCTCGCGGCAGGCCAGCGGCGGCTCTTCGCGCCGCGCAAAGCCGACTATCTGCACCAAGGATGCGGCTCAGCCTTGTCGCAATCGTCTCTGCCCCGTAACCTTGGCAAACGGTCGGTTGGAGTCACATGTCGCATTTCTTGAAATTACCTGGTCTCCCCCCGGACGCTGTGCCGCTGCTTGAGCGCCTGCTCCAAGAGGACTTCCTCCCGATTGAGGCGCTGGCAAACATCGTCGAGTCGTACCGCGAGGTCATCAACGAGGCCCACGCGCGACACGGAATCGCCAACGCTGAGATTGGCGGCGCGATCGCTGATGCATCGCTCGACTTGCTCGACGTCATGGACGACCGCGCGAGTCACGACACCCGTCGGGTGCTGCAGGCCGGGATCCGCTACTTCGTGATCGAAAACGACGGCCAAGGCTCCGACCTCGCTACGGTCGAAGGCCTCGACGACGACGCCCGCGTCATGAACGCAGTTCTGCGATACTTCGGCCGCGACGAGCTCTTTATCGATGTGCCGGATCGCCCACCTGCCCGTCGGACGCGAGAGGCTCAGGCTCGGCCGCGTGGGCTGATGAGTCGCCTGCGCCGGTCGCGCTAGCTGACGTTGGCGGCACGTAAGAAGTCCAAGCGCAGAGCCCCCAGGTCGTCGGTCGCCCGGCTGCTTGTTGGGTGCGACGACCAGCCCGGCATCGTCGCTGCCGTCACGAACTTCCTCTACCACCAGGGCGCCAACATCGTGTCGCTCGATCAATACTCGACCGACCCGACGGGCGGTCGGTTCTTCATGCGAGTTTCGTTCCAGTGCCCGCGTGAGGCACTCTCGGAAGGCACGCTGGAGACGGCGTTCGGCGATGTGGTGGCCGAGCGCTTCAACATGACGTGGCGTCTGACGTCAGCCAGCGCCAAAAAACGCGTCGCGATCTTGGTGTCCAAGCAAGACCACGCGCTCATGGAGCTGCTTTGGCGCCACAAGCGCGGCGAGCTTGCCGCCGATCTGCGGATGGTGATTTCGAACCACCCCGACCACCGCCAGACGGTCGAAGACTTTGGGCTTCCTTATCATCACGTGCCGGTCACTCGAGACACCAAGCCCGAGTCGGAGGCGGCCATTAGCAAGCTCCTTGGCGACTCCATCGACTTGGTCATTCTTGCCCGCTACATGCAGATCCTGAGCGCCGACTTCGTCGCCCAGTACCCCACAAAGATCATCAACATTCACCACTCGTTTTTGCCTGCGTTTGTTGGCGCTGGCCCTTACCGACAGGCTCACGACCGCGGCGTCAAGATCATCGGCGCAACGGCGCACTACGTGACGGCCGACCTCGACCAGGGACCGATCATCGAGCAAGACGTCGAGCGGGTGACCCATCGTCACACGGTGCGAGACCTTGTGCGCATTGGTCGCAGCATCGAGCGCGAAGTCCTCGCTCGCGCAGTGCGCTGGCACCTCGACGACCGCGTCCTAGTCAACGGCAATAAGACGGTCGTGCTCGGGTAGCCACCGTCTAGTCCCAAATCAAGCGCTGTTTTCGAGCGAGGCGAAGGCTGCTCGCCAGCGGCGTCCGCTGGACGAAGGCGATGCGTGCATCGTCGAGTTCAGGTGAGCGAAGCGAACGCACGGACGTCGCTGGCGAGGGCATCGCCAA
>CALHXW010000091.1 GCA_938040325.1 uncultured bacterium
GAGATCAAGATCAGCGTCGTCATCGATGAGCTCTACACGGAGCTCGCCGTGCGCCTACTTCACCGCGCGTTTGGACTTGACGCGGCTTAGCCCAGCGTCCACGCCATAGTCCGGCTGCAGACGTCGAGCCTCCAGCGCTGAGGGCGTGCGCTCAAAGCGCGGAACGTGAACGGTCAGAAGCCGGACGCGTTCCGCGATGCTGCGCGCGGTGATGGTGCCGGCGTCGTCGGAAGCGCGACATTGAGGCGGCGCTGGGTCCTGCACGCGCGCGTTGCTAACGAATCCCGATGGCACTGCGCACCGGCCCGCCAAGCACGGCATCGATGGTCGCGTCATGTCCGGCAATCCGCCATGAGCCTTGGCTGTCCCGCGTCATCGAGACACGCTTTCCGCCCTTGGTGACGACCTCGACTCGTCCGCTTGCCGCGTCACCGTCGACCGCCGCAGGCGGATCGGCCTGGTCCACCGGAGGGACCCAGCTCGAGCTCTTGGACCAGGCCTTGTAGAGGTCTCGGTCGGAGGTTGCGTTGACGAACATCGTCAGACCCGCGGACGCGTAGGCCCCGGTCCGGTTGCTTGCAGTCGACCGATTGATGGCTTTTTGCGCCTGCCGCGACTGCTCCAGCGTGCTCTTGATCGTGTCTCGAGTGCGGTCGTCGAGGAGCGTGAAAAGGGTCGCCGTGTCGACAGGCTTCTTCGTGAGGGCATCGCGCGCCAGGTTGTAAGCGCCCTGTGGAAGCTTGGGATCGCGCTGCGCACGCCACGTCTCCTGCCGTTCCCCGACAGCCGCGTCGATCGACTTCGCGTTGGTCGCCATCGCCATCAACACGGGGTGCTTGTCGAGCAGATCACTGAGGATGCGGGTCTGCCAGCCATCGGCATGCTTGACGAACGTGAGTCGCTCACCTGCGGTCGTGTGGACGACGGCTCGCCAAGGGCTGACGTTCTCGTCGACGGTGATGTCGCGTGCATTGATGCCGTCTACGGCGTGCTGATCGAAGTTCAGTTGCTCCGTGGACACGAGCCGCTTGAGCAGGGCAATGCCGGCGCCGTCGCTTGAGGGATCGATATCGCCGAAGATTGCGGAGCCGAGCGCCTCATGGGCGAGCTCTTTGGTGACGTCGGGCTCGCCGGAATAGAGCTGGTCGATCTTGCTGCGCGCGTTTCGCAGCTGGCGCGCGAGATCTAGCAGCTGAGCGCGGGAGCGCTCATCACTGACGCCCCATAACGTCGCGAGATCGCCCCCCTGTAGGGCGGTGAATGCGGTCTTCAGGGCTTCCTTGATGGCGGGCTCGTCAGGGTGAGCGGCGCAACAGGTCATCGAGAAAGCGAGTGCGAGCGTCAGTATTCTCATCGAGTGCAATCTACGCGTCGGTTGTGGAACCCGGCAAGCGACGAAGCGTTGACAGTCGGGCGGCCAGACGGCGACCATCGCCAGACGGGAGGGGCGGGTGAGCCTAATAAAACGAACACAGCTGGTTCTGGTCTTGGTGCTTGTCGGGAGTGTTTTGGTAACCCTCAGTGCCTGTGGCGGGCCGGCCGAAGACCGAGCGAAGCCAAAGCGGATCGTAGACATGCTGAACGCAGCCCGGCGCGGCTCGATCTACGCCCACAAGCTTCTCGTCGGCTTCTCTGACGACCGGGCCCAGTCCGACCTGGCTCGACGGGCAGAGACCGCTTCGAGCACGCTCGGAGTCACGATTGCGCCCCATCGCATGTGGCGCTTTCGCGGTTCAGCCAAAGGCGCGCGCTTGGTTCTAACGGACCGAAACGGCGAGGACGCCACGATCGAAGTGCGGTCGCTGATGTCGGCAACAACCGCGGCTGCGAGCGCGACGTTGAGCCTTGCTTCCGATGAAGCTGTAACTCGATGGAGTTGGGACACAAGCGCCCCAGGAGCGCCGTGAGCCGGCGGATCGAGCAGCGTCCTCGGACCGAATCATGGCAACGGCGGGGCGTTCCGGTTTTCATCCGGCCGAGCGGCGGCTTGACGGCAGCTTGCTCCGCTGTGCTCTTCGATGGGGACAAGGAGTAGGCGTGCCAGCAACACGGAAGATCGCGCGACAGGGCATCAAAGATGTGTGGCTCTACCGCTACAACGACATGGACTACGGTCCTGTCGACACCGACAAGCTGCTAGACGCGATCACCGAGCGAAAGGTGGACCTCACAAGCCCGGTCAACCGTCTGAAAGAGAACCGGTGGACGACGGCCGCCGAGTACGGCTTGCTGCGCGACCACTACGATCGATGTCACAAGATCTGGGCGGAGCAACAGCTGACGGAGGAAGCTGACCGCCAAGTGCGCAAGCTCGAGCGTCGCGAGACCGCCCGCAGTGGGGCATGGAAGCTCGGTCTTGTGGGGATCTTGGTGGCGGGTGCGGTCGGCACTTGGATCGTCATGCGCCTCCTCCAGGCTGAACCGGTGGGCTTCGAGAAGATCGTGCGGCTTCCAACCGTGCCGGAGCTGCCGCAGATCTTTGTCCCGCCGACCCGTGATGGTAGCAGTCTCGCCACGGTGGCGGGCCGCTATGTCGGGCCCGTGAGCTCAGCCGTCGCGGTCGCTGCCAGTCCGACAAAACACCGCAAGCGATACGACACCTCGGGCGTGCGGGTTGGCAACTCGGGCAACCGCTCCGTGACGAAGATGTCGTTTAACGAAGACGGCGACGTGGCCGGTGGTGGCGCTGGGCTGTCATCGTCCAAGCTAAGCTCGGTCGTAGGCTCTGCACGCACCAAGCTCTTCAGCTGTGCCAAAAAGGCAGCAATGAGGAACAAGAGCTTCAAGGGCACAACGGTCGGGTTCACCGTCAACTCGCAGAAGATCGGCGATATCTCGGTCGGCAGCGAGGTTCGCAACAACGCCGCCTTCAAAGCGTGCGTCAAGTCAGCGCTCCGCCGAGTGTCGGTGCCGAAGTTCAGCGGGCCAGGCCGCCGCGCCAGTGTCCCCATCAAGATCGAGTGGTAGCCTCGACAGCTCGAGCGACTCCGCCGAACTCCCCCGAGTCGTCGTAGAGGCAGCTACGCCAGCGGCAGCCCGAGATCACCAAGTGGTCGTGGAGCACGAGGTCGAGCAGCCGCGCTTGGCGTTTGAGGCGTCGCGTAAACGCCTCATCTGCGTCGCTGGGTGTCGGATCGCCGCTCGGGTGGTTGTGGGCGACGAAGAGACCGTGCGCGCCCGATACAAGAGCGGGACGAAACACTTCGCCAGCGATCGCTGATACTGCATAGGGGGCGCCGCGAGCGACACGCGTCACCAAAAGCGGTCGGAGACCCGGATCGACTGCGAGCGTCCACAACGACTCGACGTCGTCGAGGCACCTCCATGCAAGGTATTGTGCGGCGGCACTCGGCCCGTCCAGCCCAGCAGGCACGTTGCGAGCGAGTAGGCCACGCGCCAGCTTGGCGCAGGCGAAGATCCGCTCAGCCTCAGCCGGGGTCACTAACGCCGAGGCTAGCAAGCTGTTGCGACTCGCGAGCAGCAGCCGCTCGCCACCGAAGTGTTCGAGAAGTTGGCTCGCGCGGCGATCGCGATCTGGGGCAGTGGCATCGAGCAGGGCCGCGAGATGTGGGGTGCATTCACGCATGCCCTCACAGCTAGCAACAGTCATGCCACTGTGGGGCCTCATGATTTCAAGGCCTTGCGGCGCTGCTGTCCGCAAACTGTCCCAACTGTCTCGTGACGGATGCGACAGAGATCGGACGGGTTCACCACATTCGAGCGTCCGTGCTTGGCGGCGGGCTCATGCTGGCAGCGCGAGTACGTTCGGCGTGGCGGTGGGTCGATTGACACTCCCAAACTCGGCATGGGATAACTCCGCGCCGAAGGGGCGTTCGGCTTTGGCCTAGCCTCCGGGGAACCAATCCACTTCTGCTGGTCGAACCGGCAGTGACGCGGGCGGACAGACTATGCGTAGAGCGTTGAACCTTGGGATGGCGGTCGTACTCACGGCCACGCTTGTGACAGCCTGCGGCAGCAGCCGGCAGTCCGGCATCTGCGGCGACATGAACCCTGCTCCGACAGCGACAGGCAATGCCGACCAGCTTGAGGCCGAGGGTGATGCCCATTGGGCCAAGCGTGCTGACGAGGCATCTGCGAAGGCGGCGATTGCCAGCTGGACGAAGGCGGTTAACGTCGATCCGACGCGCCACACCGTGCGAACGAAGCTGGCTCGGGCCCACTACTTCGTCGCGGATGCCCACCTCTGGTTCAAGAAAGAAGTCGACGACGACGAGGTCGCGGCGGCTGAGATGCTTGAGCACCACAAACAAGGGACCAACCAAGCCGAGTTTGCGCTTGGGCAGGCCTACCCGGCGTACCGGTCGAAATTCTGCGCCCGCCAGCCGTTCGATGTCGCACTGCAACAGCTCGATAAGGGCGCGGTCGCGACCATGTACTGGTACGCGACGAACCTCGGTCGCTACGCGCTGCAGAAGTCGCTGGTCGAGGTCCTCAACCAGAAAGACCGAATCAAAGCGATGATGGACCTTGCACAGCGGCTCGACCCGGAGTTCTGGTACCACGGCCCTGATCGCTACTTCGGTGCGTACTTCACGAAGATTCCGTTCCCGAGCGGAGACCTCAAAAAGAGCGAAGGGCACTTCAAGCGCTCGGTCGCATCGTCGCCAAAGTACCTGGCGACGCAGGTCATCTACGCCCAGATGAACGTTGCCAAGCAGGGCGATCGTGCGCTCTTCGAAAAGCTCCTTAAAGGGGTGATTGGTTTCGACCTCTCCCAAGCGCCCGACATTATGCCGGAGAACGCTGCCGAGCAGCGCAAAGCCAAGGTCTTCCTCGACGACATCGACAACCTCGTCGAAGAGGAATGAACCCAACCTGCGGGGGTTGTTGCTGACGCGGACACTCGTCACACTTGGCTGTCCGTTCATGTATTGTGCTGTTGGCGCTCGTGCGCTCACACCGAGGAGAAGACCGATGCGGATGAAGACACTAACTTGCTTGGGTGCTGCGGCGCTGATGGCGTTGCCAACGATCGCGAGTGCCCAGGACCCTGCGCCGGCTGCTGATGCTGCTGCAGAGCAGACCTACAGGCTCAAGATCCGCACGGTGGCTCCAAAGGCTTCGCCGTGGGGTAAGCTACTCGTCAAGCTCGCTCGCAACCTCAAGAAGGAGTCGGCAGGCCGCATCAAGGTGAAGGTCTACTGGCAGTCCAAGAGCGAGCCGGCAGCGGTTCGTCAGTGCCTGCGCGGCAAAGTCGGTGGGATCGCCGTCTCGAACGGAGCCCTCTCTAGCGCTGTGCCGGAGCTGATGGCGACAGAGATGCCCTACCTCTTCGACAACTACGGACAGGCGGACCGAGCGTTCTCCGCATCCGCGCCGATCATGAAAGAGATCATGGGGAATGCCGGGTTCATCTACGCCCTGCGTGGCGAAAACGGGTTCCGTCACTTCGCGTCGAAAGACGGTTTCATCACATCGCCAGGCGATCTTGCCGGCAAGAAGATGCGTTCGCAGCCGGCCAAAAACCACCTAGCGATGTACAAGGCGCTTGGCGCCACACCATCGCCGATTCAGGTGGCGGAAGTGCCGACGAGCTTGGCCAACAACACCGTCACCGGCTACGACAACACGCTGCTCTTCGGGAAGCTTGCCAACTGGGCCGACAACATCAAGTACGTGTCCCTCTCAGGCCACATCTACCAAGGCGCAGTCATCGCGTGGTGCAAGCCCTGGTTCGACGGACTTCCTGCCGACCTGCAGGCGATCCTCACCAAGTCGCGTCCGAAGCTCGAGAAGGTCGGGCTGAAGCTCGTGCGCGCGTTCAACGACAAGAAGATGCCGTCGCAGTACGCCGACGCAGGCATCGAGGTGAAGTCGCTGTCAGGCGGTCAGAAGGCAGCGTTCAAGTCAGCGACTGCGAGCGTCGAGTCCGAGTTCCGCGGTGCGACGACTGAAGCCGGCCGCAAGCTGCTCGATTCCCTCAAGAACAATCGCTGAGAGAGGTCTTGGTGGGCGAAGACGTCGTATCGGATTCGTCCGGCACTGAACCTGGCCCTCGGTCGGCGTTTCAGCGCGTCGACGACCAGCTGTACAAGGTCGAGCAAGCCATCGTCGTCGGTGGCTTGTTCGTGATGACGTTCACGTACGTCCTCACGGTGCTCTGGTCCAACATGGTCCAGCCATACAGCCAGGTCGATCGCGCTCTCATCAAGCTCTTCGCCGGGGCCGACCCGGAGTCGGGCGATCCGGACACGGTTGCCGCCATCGCCGACATCTGGTCGCCGTTGGTGCTTGGGTTGCTGACCTTCGGCATGGTCTTGCTGGCACTAAGGACACGTGCCCGCGTCGGCCTTGCATCCGATGACCCAGGACCTGAGACAAACTGGCCTCGCCGTCTCCTGACCGCGGCGCTCGTGGTCGTCGCCATCTACGGCGGGCTGTGGGTCATCGAGATCTTGCCTTCCACCGCACTCTGCCTTGCGGCGCTTGTCATCTTGGTCGCGATGGCCTGTATCCACCTCTATCGCACCAAGGACTGGACGAGCTTTGTCGCGGTTGTGGTGGGCGGGGCGTTTGTCGCCTGGTTCTTCGCGGAAAAGGCCGGCGATGCGTACGCGTGGAACACGGGCTTATCCGCCGTCTTGCTGATGTACCTTGGGTTTTTCGGCGCCTCGATGGCCGCCCACGATGGCCGACACATCCGTGTCGACGCCATTCGCAAGTCGATGAAGTCGCACCGCTACCACCTCTACAACGCGGTCAGCGACATCGTTGCTATCGCCTTTACCGGGATTCTCTTCGGGTTCGCGCTCAACTACCTCATGGGGGAGATGGAGCGTGGTGTCATGCACGAGCTGTCAGACCTGCCCATTTGGGTGGTGGTGCTCCCGATCACGGTCGCGTTCGGCGTCATGGTCGTGCGATTTAGCGCACGGGTAGGGCGCTCGATCGCGTCGTACCGGCGCCGTGAGCTGCCGCCACTTCCCAGCGTGGAGGGGCACTGATGGGCAACGCCCTAGGCGCGCTCAGCGTCGAGATCTTTGGTGCTGCCTCGCGAACGCTGGGAGTCATCAACCCGGGCCCGCTCGAAGGCAACTGGGCGCTCGTGCCCATCGTTCTCGTTGCTCTGATTCTCCTCGGCGTGCCGCTCTACGTGATCATCGGCGCGTTCGTGATGCTCTGCTACGCGGTCTCGCCTGAGTTCGACAACCCCTTCTCAAGTGGTGCGTCTGAGAACTTCGACCTCACCGGCAAGATGGTCGAGCTCGTCGACACGCCCGAGCTTGTCGCGATTCCCTTCTTCATGGTCGCTGGCGCGATCATGGGGCGCGGTGCCATTGCTCCTCGGCTTGTCGAGTTTGCGTCGGCACTCTTCGCATGGCTGCCAGGCGGGCTCGCGGTCAGCGCGATCTTCGCCTGCATGTTCTTTGCGGCCATCAGCGGGTCCTCGCCTGTCACAGTGGTGACGATCGGCGCTGTGATGGTGCCGGCCCTGAAGGCCGCAGGCTACAGCGACAAGCTCAGCTACGGCCTCGTGACCTCTGCAGGCGGCCTCGGCATCATCATCCCGCCTTCGATTCCGATGGTCGTCTACTCGATCTACGCCACCAACTCGGGCACGCCGATCACCGTCGACGAGCTCTTCATTGCAGGCATCGTGCCGGGTATTTTCATTGCGCTGGTCCTCGCTGTCTATTGCGTCATTGCTGGCCGAAAGATGCCGCGACAGACATTCACCTGGGCCCGGCTGCGCGCCGCGACCCTCGATGGGGTCTGGGCGCTCTTTTTGCCGGTCATGATCCTTGGCGGGATCTCGATGGGTGTGTTCGGTGCGCTTGAGGCGTCCGCCATGTCGGTTCTGCTCGCGATCGTTATCGAGCTCTACATCCACAAGAGCCTCAAGAAGGAGGAGCTACCCGTCATCTTGTCGGAGACGGCCGTCCTCATGGGCTCGATCCTGCTCATCATCACGGTCGCTCTTGGGTTCACGAGCTTCCTCGAAGATAAAGAGGTGCCGGCGGCCCTGGCCACCTGGCTTGCCGACATTGATCTGACCCCGTTTACGTTCGCGCTCATCCTCAACGGCATGCTGCTCGTGATCGGGTGCTTGCTCGATATCATCAGCGCAATCGTGCTCTTCGTCCCCCTGGTGGTGCCGATCGCGACCCAGCTTGGGTTTGATCCGCTCCACGTCGGGCTCATCTTTATCGTTAACCTGGAGATCGGCTACCTCACGCCACCTCTTGGCCTGAACCTCTTCGTCGCGACGACCTACTTCAACAAGCCCTTTGGTTTGATCGTGCGCGCTGTCTTGCCCTTCCTCCTCATGATGCTCGCCAGCCTCGCAATCATCACGTACTTCCCGCCGCTCTCCGTCGGTCTTCCCAACGCGATCAAGGGCGAGCCAGTGATGGAGATGTTCCCATCAGGCACATCCCTCAATGACGACACCAAGGGATACGAAGACGGCAGCATGCAGGACATGATGGAGGATGACGACATCAAGGACTTGCTCGACGAGCTTGAAGACGATGGCGGCGACGACGACATGGACGGCGACGACGACATGGACGGCGACGACGACGACATGGACGGCGACGACGACGACATGGACGGCGACGACGACGACATGGACGGCGACGACGACGACATGGACGGCGACGAAATGGACGGCGACGGCGACGGCATAGACGGCGATGATGGCGCAAAGCCCCAGGGCTCCAAGGACGACGGGACGACCCGCTAGCAGCGGGTCCTGGCAACGCTGCTAGCTCTGTGGTTGGAGCTCCAGCAAATCCAGCCGACCCCTAAGGCTCTGCAGGACCAGCCTATCGGGATAGGTGCCCGGCGAAGCGGCCTCTGGATGCGGCCGACGGCACGCGTTCAAGTCGTTGCGGCGAGACGCTGGCCTAAGTGCATGTTGAAGTACGCAGAAGGCCAGCAGCGAGCAGCAGCCTTATCGGTGGCGCACGCGACGGGAGACTGTTGCTAAGCGTGTCTAACCGCGTAACGCTGCTAGTGCAGGACTCGGGCGTCTGCGCCGTCGCCATCAACGACGGCTATCGGCTCGCTGAGCTCGTCCAGCTTCTCCGCTCGGATGCTAAAGCCGCGCTGAGCCCATGACCGCAAAAAGAACACGGCCTGGCGGATGTAGTCGTCGACGTCGACGCCGCGGTACGGTGGCCAACCTTCGGCGTCGCTCAAGCTTGCCTCAAGGACGGTCGCGAGCGCTTCCATCTCACGGGGGGCCATCGCAACTTCCACCGCAGCCGCCACGCTTGGCTTGCCCAGCGCCGCCAAGAGCCCCGCCGAAAACTCGCACGGCTCGTTGGGAAAGAGGCTGTACGGAGAAGCGTACGGGCAGCGCTCGCAGTCCGGTTCAGTTCGACGGAGCTTGAGATACTGCTCGAGCTCTAGGCCCGTGTCGGTGTCGGCGAACTCGTCGATGACACGGCTTTCCCAGTCGGGGTCGTCGTGCACCTGTGGTGCGCCCGTTGCTTCACACGGCGAGACGCTGGCGGTCGCGTAGAGCTGCTCTAGGTTGGTGAGTCGCTCCAGGTCGTCAGCGCTCAGAGGAGACTCGCTCGCCTGCTCGACGATGCGAGAGATCTCGACCATCAACGTCGCAATGTCGTCGCTGTCGTCGCGCGCGGGGGGAACCAGGAGCCAGTCGATTCGCTTCATCGCGGCGAAGATAGCAACTCTCGTAGCCAAGTCACGGGTCTTGTGTGCGTCGTCGTCGACAAGCGCACAGGGGCTTCTTCAGCGCTTCGTCCGGTAGAGCCGTGCCCGGCGTGTCGGATCGTCGCGTACCGTCAGCGTCCGGGACTCCGCAACTGTGACGCGGCCTGGCGGCGCGCCCTTGGGCTTGCGAATGTGCTTACGCCACGTCCACATGACGTCGACGTTCGTCTCTCCGCGGGCCTTGGAGTGCCACGCCGCAAGGAGCGCTGCGTCGAGCAGCGAATCGCTCTTTGGTTCACCGCCGGCAGCCATGCGGAGGATGACGTGTGAGCCTGCACAGTCGCGAGCGTGGAGCCAGATGTCGCGGCCACGCGCGTGCTTGAACGTGAGCTCGTCGTTGCGTGCTGCGCCCTTGCCAACCCAGACCGGCGTGCCATCGAGCGTTTCGTAGGCCGTGTAGGGCAGGGCGGCGGGCTGGACGGCGCGCCGTCCGCGGACCTTCGCCTGGCGCGCGGCGTTGCGGGCGGTTCGGCGCGAGGGTCGCTCAAGCTGGAAGCGGTCGAGGAGCCGGTCGATCCGCTCAAGGGCAGACGCCACAACGGCCAGTCCACGCGGGGCCGCGTTCTCGTCTGCACCGGTCAACGAGCCCGCAGCCTCAGCGGCTTCCGCGAGGATCTCCTCAGCGGGTTCAACCGCGGTGATCAGCGCATCGGTCAGAGCGTCGAGCTGGGCATTGAGGTGGGGAATGGCGCGCTGGCCCTTGCGGTAGAGCGCGTAGCGACGCTCCATGTTTTCGACGGCCGTCAGCGATGGATCGAGCGCAAGCCGTCGATGTGCGCCGTCAGGGGCAAGCCAGTCGGACACCTCGACGTAGGTTGCTTTCGGTGCGATGCGCCCGAGTGCCGTCTTGAGGAGGTCGCCCTCGTGACGGTGGGCCTCGGAGCCTGCGGCAGCGGCCAAGCGTCGCTCGATGTCTGTCGCGTTGCCGAGCAAGCGCTTTCGAACCTTTGCGAGGTCGCGCTGGCCACGAGCGAGCGCAACACCTACCACCCGGGCGTCATAGTCTGCCCAGGCCTTGGAGGCTTCCGCGACCAGGTAAGCGTGTGCATGGTGTGCGGTGTTGAGGGGGGGCTGGCCAAGCGTTGGAGCCCCCTCACGGAGTGGCGGTGAGTCTGGGTCGAGGGCGAGCGCGGACTCGACCCACGGCATCGGCTCGAGGCTCTCAGAGCCGTCCGCGCCCTCCACCGTCTGAAGCAACGCGATGTTGAGGTAGCGGCCAGCGAGCTGGACTCTCAGCGCACCCTCGGTCCCGCCGCGTGGCGCAAGCTCGAACGTGAGCGCTCTGGCATCCGCACGAACGCTCACGACTCGACGGTTCTCAAGCTGCTTGCGGAAGCGGATCGTTGTCCGGTCTGGAGCGCTTGGAGCCGGCGGGTAGCGCTCGGTCATCACGACGCGCGGATGGCCAGACGTCACGTCGATGAGGAGCCGCGCAGGCGTCAGCCCTTTCACCTTCAGCAACATCAGCTCGCGCGCAGGTCGCCAGATCTTTTCGATACGCGCCTGTCCGGCGAGGAGCGTGTCGAGCGCCTCCGCGAGAGCGTGTAGCTCCGTCTGGGTGGGACGGCTCATCGGTGCCCGCAGCGCCTCATGAGCTCACGGGGGGCTCCCCGCGACGCCAGTGGCCGCTCTTGCCGCCGCGCTTTTCAAGCAGCCCGACGGACGTGATCAGCATCTCGCGATCGATCGCTTTCGCCATGTCATAGATGGTCAGCGCAGCAGCACTCACCGCCGTCAGTGCCTCCATCTCCACCCCTGTCTTCGACGACGTCGTGGCGGTTGCCCGGATCGTGACTCGGTCAACGCCTACGTCCAGGTCGATGTCGAGATGCTCGAGCGGCAGTGTGTGGCAGAGCGGTATCCACTCTGCCGTCCGCTTGGCCGCCATGATGCCGGCCAGTCGCGCTGTAGCAAGCACGTCGCCTTTGGCAAGGGTTGCCTCTCGGATGGCCGTCGCTGTCGCTGGAGCCATCACGACCGTGCCTGAGGCGATCGCGACACGCTTGGTGATCGCCTTGTCGCTGACGTCGACCATTGCGGCTCGACCGTCGGCATCCACATGGGTTAGGTCGCTCATGGTGCCGTCACCTTCCAGCTCATGGTTGCGGTCAACGAAGGTTCCCGCTCGTCGAGTGTCGCCGTGACCACGCAGTCGCCTGCATTGACACCAGTCAGCTCGAATGCGCTGTCGCCAAACCGCGGCGCAGGGTCGAGCGTGCACACGCTGGCAGGCTCGGCGCGTAGGTCAGCGAGCGCACCGATGCCGAACACATCGTCATCGCCGGCGTCCCGGCCGCGGAGCACGAAAAACGCCGACTGGTCCGCCGCGAACGTCGCAGCGCCGACGGGGTCGAGCGCAAGGCCGACAACCTCGTCGAGCGAGAGCACTTGAAGCTCGATCGCCGCCGCCCCCTCCGGCATGAGGGTTGCCGTTCCCGCCTCGTCGGCACGGTAGCTGACGTGGGCGGTGTCTTCGGTGTCGACGCGGGTCACGCGTGCACCGTCGGCCACGATTGGAAGGTCGCCGTATCCAATGAGCGTGACGTCGTCGTCGCCCACGAGGCGGACCGGCAAGCGCGTGACACCGCCGACGGCAACGCGGGCTGTTCGAAGGTCGCTGTTGACGAGAAGGCTTGGTGCAGAGAGCTCCACAGCCCGGAGGTTGGCGACCGTCAGCTCGAACGTGTCGTTGCCTTGGGTTGCTTCGACCTCGATCTTGGCGCTTCCGGGTCGACGTCCGATGACCCGGATCATGGTCTCGGCGGTCTCCAGCACATCGGCTACAGCTGGCGATGCGCTGGTTGCTGTGCTGAGGGTCGGCGGTCGGTCGCTGCCGACAAGGGCGACCTGAACGTCGAGCGACAGCCCGGCTGCGATCGGCGTCTCAAAGCTCAGCGGCACCACACGCTCCTCGCCCGCATGGCGAAACGTGAGCGTCCCGTTGTCGCCGGTCGAGACCGCGTCACAACCGCTGACAACGCAAAGCGCCGTCAGCAGGGCCAAGGTCGCAGCCAGCGGTCTGTCGGAGATGCGGTGTGGTGTCATGGTGTTTGTCATCTGCGCGTGTTGCGGGCGGTCGCGCGGCCCGGCAAGGCCGGCGGGAAGGGACGGTTGTCGCGTGCCTTGTAGTCGAAGCGTTCGTGGAACGTCGCATAGCGCAAGCCTCGTCGCTCGCGACGGCGAAGCTCGCCTTGCCAGCGCTCAAGGCGCGCCACGTGACCTGAGACGTTTTTGCAGCTGTACTTGCTCTTTTTGCCGCCCTGGCTCAGCCAGAGCTCCGCGGCTTTCCACGAGCGACGCTCTCCGCACCGCCGCACCGCTTTCTTGCGAACGCGCTTGAGGTTCCACAGCCAGCACTCTGCGGTCTGCACGGGGTCGTTGCGCAGCTCAATGGGCCCACACAGCCGGGTAATGAGCGTGTGCATCTGCAGAATCCCTTCGGCACGGCCGCCGTCGCCGACAATGTTGTCGACGCCGTAAGCAGCTTCGCCGCACCAAGCCGCCAACGTGACGCCGCGCATGTGCTCGGGAAGACCTGCGGCCTCTTCGAGCCTCAGTAGCTTCAGCATCAGCTCGGGTTTCGCGTGCCGTGGGCCAGCGTTTTCGCAGTGGTGGATTGCGACCTCTAACAGGTCGTGCTCGTAGGAGGTCGGGCGATCGGGGCTGACGGTGACGCTTGCCGTCGCCGTGTGGCCGTCCGCTGTGGCTGCGGGCAAGCTCGTGACGGCGTCCGAAGCGGGCGCCGCGTTGACGGCAGCGCTTAGAAGCTGAGGCGGACCGTACTCGACGTGGGTGTACGGCTGCTCGGTCGTGTTGGCAGGGGCCGCGGCCTCTGCAGGTTGAGCAGCTGAAGCACGGGTGTCGGCGGATGGGCCTGGCTGCAGCTTGCGGATGACTGGCGGAGGGCCAGCGGCGTGAGCGGGTGGCACGAGCGTGGCCAGCACGCTCACGACCAACGGCACAGCTGCGACAACAAACGGCGAGGGGGTGTGTGGATGCATGATGGGCGTCCTATAACCTAGCGGCGTCGTCTCACCAAGAGCGAGTGGCCCACGAAGCGCCCGTACGGCGCCGGAGCACGACGCTCACGGTATCGCGAACGGGGCTGTGCAGGATTCTTTGTTGACGAGGTGTCCAGCGGTGGAGTCTCTTCCGCTCGCAATCACGTCGATGGAGACCGCGATGACCACGCCCCTGACTGTCTTGAGCGAAGAAGAGCAGATGTTTCGCGAGGCTGCCCTCGCGTTTGCGCGCGAGAAGGTCGCCCCCCATGTCCACGACATGGACCAGGCGTCAGCGCTGCGCAAAGACATCGTCGACGGGTGCTTTGCGGGCGGGCTGATGGGGATCGAGATCCCCGAGCGCTTTGGCGGCGCCGGTAGCTCGTTTTTCAAGTCGATCCTCATCATCGAGGCACTCGCGCAGGTGGACGCCAGCGTGGCCGTGTTTGTCGATGTGCAGAACACCCTCTGCATCAACGCCTTCTTGAAGTGGGGCAACGACGCCATCCTTGAGAAGTACCTGCCGATGCTGGCGCAGAACACGGTCGGTGCGTACGCGCTCTCCGAGCCGTCGAGCGGATCGGATGCGTTCGCGCTCAAGACAACGGCAACCGACGCGGGCGATCACTGGGTGATCAACGGCTCGAAGCTCTGGATCACCAACGGTAACGAAGCCGGCATCTTCATTGTGATGGCCAATGTCGCACCCGAGAAGGGCTACCGTGGGATCACGGCCTTTGTCGTCGAGAAGGGCTTTGAGGGCTTCAGCGTCGGAAAGAAGGAAGACAAGCTCGGCATCCGAGCCTCTAGCACGACCGAGCTTCGCTTCGACGACTGCAAGGTCCCCAAGGGCAACGTGCTTGGCACCGTCGGTAAGGGCTACAAAGTCGCCATCGAGACCCTCAACGAGGGCCGCATCGGCATTGGGGCTCAGATGATCGGTGTCGCGCAGGGCGCGCTCGACTACGCGATGAGCTACATGCGCGACCGCAAGCAGTTCGGCCAGCGCATCTGCGACTTCCAGGGCGTCCAGTTTCAGTACGCGAACTTGGCCACCGAGCTCGAAGCCTCGCGTCTGCTCGTCTACAACGCCGCGCGGCTCAAGGAAGCCGGCTTGCCTTTCCTGAAGCAGGCAGCCATGGCGAAGCTCCACAGCTCGATCATGGCGGAGCGCGTCACCAGTCAGTGCGTCGAGTTCTTCGGGGGCGTCGGCTTCACGAAGGAGTTTGGTGCGGAGAAGTTTTACCGCGACGCCAAGATCGGCCAGATCTACGAGGGCACCAGCAACATGCAGCGCATGACCATCGCCAAGCAGATGCTGTCGGAGTACGGCGACTGATAGGCCCCGGCGTCCCGCTCCTTAGGGCAGCGGGGCATCGCACTCGCAGGTGCCTTCGAGGGTATAGCTCTCGCCGCCGACACCGTCGATCGTCAGCGTCAGCTCTTGGCCGGCTTGGACCGCAAGCGGTGTGACGCCGTCGGCGACGATGTCGCAGGCGCCTCCTGCACACTGAGAAGCACCGCCTGTCACGACCAACAGCCGCGCACTTGCCGGGGCCGACAGCGTTAGGGTGATGGTGCCGTCGCAAGGTGCGGTCAGCGACAGGCTCTGCTCTGCCGCCGTCAGGATGAGGTCAGGCGCACACGACCACTGGGTGAGCTGGCCTGGAGAGGCCTGAGCATCGAGGGTGCCTGACGTGGTGAATGGGCACTCCAACGGCAGGGCCGGGCAGCACGGGACAGCCTCGGCAACGCATGTTCCGTCGCCATTGCACACGCCAACCGCGCAGGGTGCGTTCAGCGGGCAAGACGTGCCGGCTGGTGCCCCGGCACCCACGCCAGTGGCGGCACAGAGGACGCAGGACGTCAGCGCTTCGCCAACGTCAGCGCAGCTGCCATCGGGGCGCCTACAGGTGTCAGGCGCGAGCGCATGGCGGCAGCTGCCAGCTGAGCACATATCGGTCGTGCATGGGTCGCCGTCGTCAGGGCAGGGCATTCCCTCGAGCTCGGCGATCGGGGCCGTAACGCCGGTGGCGACACAGCGAAGGCAAGGCTCGGTCGTGGGTGAGTCCCCTGTGGCGACGCACTCCCCGTCGACCACGCAGAAGCCGGGAATGGCGAGGTGGGTGCAGGTACCTCCCTGGCAGCTATCGAGCGTGCACGCCAGCTCGTCATCGCAGTTGCGCGCGATCCCCTCACACTGGTTGTCGATGCAGCGTTCGTTGGTTGTGCAGTCATCGCCGTCGTCGCACGGTGTCTCCGGAAGGGAGGGCGTGAACACGCAGCCGACGTCGAGCTCGCAGCCGTCGCGCGTGCAAGGGTTGCCGTCGTCACAGACCACATCGACGCCGCTGCACACGCCGCCGGTGCAGACGTCTCCCTGACTGCATGGGTCGCCATCATCGCAGGCGACTCTGGCAGCGGTGAAGATGCAGCCGACGTCACTGGCGCAGTCATCGACGGTGCACTGGTCGTCGTCCTCGCACACCACGGGCTGGCCGATGCAGTCGCCGAGCGAGGTGCAGGTGTCCCCTTCGGTGCAGGCGTCCATGTCGTCGCACATGCCGCCTTCGGGTGTCGCGAATCGGATACAGCCGAACGCAGGCTCGCAGACGTCAAGGGTGCACGGGTCGTCGTCGGAGCAATCAACGGGTGTGCCATCACAGATACCGTCGTTGGCGCATCGGTCGCCTTCGGTACAAGGGTCGCCGTCGTTGCACTCGACCCCGGGGCGGGGCCTCGCTTCGCAACGTCCATCGACGCACTCCAGACGCACACAGACCGAGCGATCGCACTCCGGGGCGAAGCCATCGCAGTCCAACGAGACCGTGCAGCGGCTTCCTCGTGCGATCTCGCCGGCGCTCGCTAGGAGGCGCTGCGGCACATCGCCATCCAAGACGTCGCGGATCCGTTGCTCTGCGAGCTCGAGATTCGCGCCGAAGGGCGCCGCCGCGAGTGCTGGTTGGCCAAGCTGGCGATACCGTTGCGCCACAAGCTCATCACGCACTGCGGTGTCGCTAAAGAGGGCCGTGAGCTCCGAGCCGTCGGGCCTGACCGCGTCGAGGCAGCGGAGGCTGGCGAAGGTCGACACCCGGGTGCTCAAGACCTCGGTGAGTGCACCGCCAGACTCAAGGTCAGTGCGTGCCGCATCAGGGCGCCAGGCTGAGCTTGCGCGCCAGAGCCGCACCGTCGGGCGGTCTTCGCCCGCGTCTAAGGCGATCAGGTCGTCCGCTTCGAGGCCGCCAGCCCAGCTTGCGTCGATGACCCACAGGATGTTGGCGGCAGCGCCGCAGCTGTTGCGTAGGATTCCGGCAAGCTCAGCGTAGCGAATCACCTCGTGTCCGAGCTCGAAGACGCCATCCGCCGTCGGGCTGCCGCGACCTGCCATGAGCAGCATGATCGTCGACCCTGCCGGCATGTCGTCGCACAAGCGCGTCACAGCGTCGCGTGTTCGCGCCGCGGTCGGGGCATGCAGCCACGCAAACTGAAGATCGAGCACGTCGAGCATCTGGCCCCATGCCTCGGCGTCGCGGGCGGTACCTGGGGCGTCTCCCGTCAGGACCATGCCCCGGATGCGAGGGTGTTTCGAGCTTGCGCGCCCGACGATTCGCTCGTCCGGCTCGGCGACTGCGGTGGCGCGTGGTGTAAACACGAGGGGCTCAGTTGTGACGACGCAGCCTTCGCTCGCCACCGTCGCGCGCAGGCTTGGGTGGTCGCCGCGAAGCTCGGGCGTGGGGTCGACGATGAAGCGGTTGGCGAGCAGCCGTCCTGCGCCATCGCGCTCTTGGTAGATCGCGGCTGTTGGCAAGCCAGTGGCTCGTGGCGCTGGGACCGCGCCGCTGCCGGTGAGGAGATCG
Organism: uncultured bacterium; assembly: GCA_938040325.1. GTDB lineage: Bacteria > Myxococcota_A > UBA9042 > PHBI01 > PHBI01 > CALHXW01. The sequence goes on from CALHXW010000091.1 coordinate 17,564, forward strand.
CGGACCGTGAGTCCGCAGCGCGCTTCCACATCGCTTGGGGGCGCGGTACAAGCCGACGTCATGAGCGTGACGAACAGCATGGCCGTGATGGCGGCCGCCTTCCGTGTACCGCCACCCAGAGCACCGAACGGGTGGGTAGCGTGCGGATCGGCGCGGTTTTGGGCCGTCGCTGAAGGAGCGACGAGG
>CALHXW010000092.1 GCA_938040325.1 uncultured bacterium
GGGACGGCCAAAGCGATGCAATGGGACAGCCAAGGCGACGCCGTGGGACAGCCGCGCGACGCGATGGGACGGCCAAAGCGACGCAATGGGACAGCCGCGCGACGCAATGGGACAGCCACGCGACGCGATGGGACAGCCGCGCGACACGACGGGACAGCCGCGCGACGCAATGGGACAGCCGCGCGACGCGATGGGACAGCCGCGCGACGCGATGGGACAGCCTACCGACGCGATCGGATGGCCTAGCGACACGATCGGACGGCCCAACGATGCTACGGGACAACCACGCGATACGTCGAGACAGCCACGCGAAGCGACGGGACGGCCATGCAATGCGACGGGACAGCCTTTGGCCGCCGCCAAGCGGCTCAGCGCCGTCGTTAGGCGCGCTTCTTGTCTTGCTCGGGTGCTGGTCCGGAGCTGGACCCCAGTCGGCGTGCGAAGCGGTCTCGGCGGCGAATGTTTGGGGGCAATGGAGATAGCTCGGCCGCCCGTACGGCCGCGTCATAGGCGGCACTGTGATCTCGAAGGCGGTCGCAGGCGATCGACAGGTCCACCCAGAACGTCGCTTCCTCGGGGACGAGAGACACCAAAGCCTCGTTAGCCGCGCGTCGACGTGCATGGCGGCGCAGGCGACGTGCGGCCAGCGCCTCGGTCTTGAGAGCGCGCTGGCGCTGCGACGGCATCAGCGCATGCATAGGGATGGACGGGTCGCTGGTGGGCATAGCGTCCAGTACGTCGAGGGCCAGCTGTGGCTCACCTCTGCGCAACCAGAGATGCGCAAGGTTGACCGCAACACATGGGTGTCGGCCGGAGTCGATCGTCGGAGCGGTCTCATCGAGCAAGCGGTCGGCCAGTGTCAGCATTGAGAGCACATCGAAGAGGTTGTGGCGGGCAATCTCAGCGAGCGGTACTGGATTGTTCAGCCTGAGGTAGGCGTACCAGCAGCTCGCGGCCAGGTAGCCAGGCATGTCGTCATGACGGACGAACCCAAGGGCATGGCGTTCAAGCGTCTGCAGCCGGCAGTTCGGATAGAGGCCGCCGAGGATGTTGTTAGAGAGGTGAAGCAAGTCGAGGTGTGGCATGAGCTTCACGTCGGCTTCCGTTCGCGACAGGAAGCGCCGCATGACCAGTCGCTGCTGCAGGACCGATGTGTCGTAGCTCTTGCCGTTGAAGCTCACCAAATATGGCTTTTCATCGAGGAGCGCACAGAGTGCTTCAAGCTGCGCGTCCTCGTCGTCAGGGTCGCGCAAGATGAGCTGTTCGACCACGAAGTCGGCGCCCTGTCGGTACCCAAGACCGATCAGAAAGGCGTAATTGCCCGCGCCGTGGTCGAGCCCGGTCGCTTCGATGTCGAGAAAGAGGGCATCGTTGGGCGTGAAGTCCGCAAGCCGCGGATCGCCGGTGAGCGCTGCGAGCTGGTCGAGGGGGCGGTCGAAGAAGTCTGCGAGACTCCGGTCACCATGCCGGGAGGCAAGCGGGAACGTCATCACGCTGCGGTAGCAGCTGCCGTGCTCTCCATGATGCTCTGCGCCGTCGATGACCGCCTCGAGCGGAGGCCAGTCCGTGATAGATGGGTCATACCAACGCTCCATCTGCGCGCGCGTCGCGTCATAGGACGCCAGTGCGTCTGACAGCGCCGGCCCGGTGACGCCGAGGCGTTCAGGGTGGTGCTCCCGCAGCGCCTCAGACACACCGGCGCTTGGCGCTGGCGGCTCTTGCGAGCCAACAGTCCTCGTAAGTCGGGCTCCGAGCTTCACTGAAATCCAACGGCGAGTGCCGGGGCTGGGGCGAGCGCGGCACTCAGAAGCCTGTCGACGATCGCGATGCCGGCCGCTCTTGGGCCGACCCGGTACGCCGGCATCTCGCCAAGACAGGCAGGGCAGCCGTGCTCGCAGCGACACCCAGTCATCAGGCTACGAGCGCGCTCAGCGATCGGGACAAAGCGGGCGTGAAGCTCGTTGGATAAGCCCACCCCGCCGGGCATCGTGTCGTAGACGTACACGGTTGGCTCGTACACGCTTGCGCTCGGTGCCTCCGTTGTCATGGCTCGAGCGCCGTCACCTTGCTCGCTGACCGCATGGCCGAGGTCCCGTTCGGTGCACATCAAGTCGATGCACGCGGCGGTCTTGAGCGCGTGCGCCAGCGCCCGGAGGCCGTCGACCACAATGTCCTGTGGGTGGTCGAGTGCAGTCGTCACGCTCGCTGGCAGTGAAAACCAGATGGCTGTTGTGTGCATCTCTAGGTCAGGGAGGTGGATCTCGCCGAAGCCAATCGTTTCGTTGGTGTGAAAGCGAATCTTTTTGAAGCCGACGAACTTACGGGTCACCACGACCTCGCCATGAGCAATGGCAAATGGGGAGTAGGGCGTGACCTGCTCTTCATCGAGAACGCCAACTCGGTGATAGGTCATGGCAGTCGTGTAGTAGTCTGGGTCGACCTTTCGGACGTACGCCTTGTGGTTTTCATAGTCCAACCGCTCGACCTGGTACTGCCGCCCGTCGAGGTTGTAGATGGCATGCGTGTGCAGCGACGTGTGGGCGCTTCGGAAGTCAACCTCAGCGATGACTTCATCGCGAGGAAGCTCGATGACCGCGAAGTTCTGTTCAGGGATGCCGCGCAGGTTGACGTGATGGGCAGGGAACACCCTTGCCATCCAGTGAAATCGTGTACCCGTGCGATGCACGACGCCATGGGTCTGCAGGTACTCCATCACCTCTTCTGTCTCGTCGGGGTCGAGGACACCGAGCGCCTCGCGGTCTTCGAGGGGGAGCTCAAACGTGGCACACTTTGCGTGGTCGACCATCACGAAGAGGTTTTTGGGGTTGAGCCGCGCGCGTTCCGGGGAGCTGCCGCGAAGCACCTCAGGGTGCTGAACCAGGTACTGGTCGGTCGCGCGCGAGCTCGCCACGTAGACCGTGAGTGACACCCCGGCGCGCCGACCTGCTCGTCCGCTCTGCTGTTGGAAGCTTGCGATCGAACCAGGAAAACCCGCCATGACACACGCCTGCAGACTGCCAATGTCGATGCCAAGCTCTAGGGCGTTGGTCGAGACCACACCGCGTATCGTTCCTGCACGTAGCCCGCGCTCGATGCGGCGCCGTCGGGTTGGTAGGTAGCCACCGCGGTACCCTTGGACGAGCGCGGGGTCTTGACGCGCAGTGACCATCGCTTCGCGCAGGTACTTCAGGATAATCTCCACATGGAGCCGACTGCGGGCAAACACGATGGTCGGGACTCCAGACAGGATAAGCTCCCGCGCAACTTCAAAGGTTGCGCGAACTGCCCCTGCGCGGATCCCCAGCTCGGCGTTGACCACTGGGGGGTTGTAGGCAACCACGTGGTGTTCTGACCGCGGAGCACCGGACTCTCCGACCAGCTCAAAGTCGACGCCAACGAGTGACTCGGCGAGCTCGACTGGGTTGGCGATGGTGGCCGAGCAGCAGATAAACTGAGGGTCGCTTCCGTGGAAGTTGCAGATCCGACGAAGCCGACGCAGCAGGTTGGCGACATGGCTCCCAAAGATCCCGCGGTATGTGTGCAGCTCGTCGATGACGACGTAGCGCAAGTTCCGAAAGAGCTTGAGCCACTTGGTGTGCTGCGGAAGCACGCCTGAGTGCAGCATGTCGGGGTTGGTGATGACGAGGTGTCCATGCTCGCGGACGGCGCGCCGAGCGTCGGGTGGGGTGTCGCCGTCAAACGTAAAGGTTCGAATCGGGGCGTCGGCAGCGCGCAACAGCTCGTGGAGCCCTGCATACTGGTCCTGGCTCAGCGCCTTCGTTGGAAAGAGGTAGAGCGCCCGTGTCTCCGGCTCGCGGAGCATGGTGTCGAGAACCGGTAGGTTGTACGCAAGCGTCTTGCCAGACGCTGTCGGCGTCGTGAGCACCACGTTCTTGCCCGCCGACACAAGATCAAACGCTGCCGCCTGGTGGGTATAGAGGGATGTGAACCCACGAGCGTTGAGCGCTTTGGCGAGCCCAGGATGAAGCTGAGCGGGGAGGGGGCGAACCTCCGCCGCAGTCGAAGGTCGCTTCCAGTGTCCCGTCACATCGCCAGGTAGAAGTCGACCTTCAACAATCGCGTCGAGGACATCTCGCAGATCGTTGCGTTGGCTCAGCATGACGTGTTTCCCCGCTGACGCGGTGTTCCAATCTGCTCGATGGCGGCCCGTGGAGATGCGGAGGAGCCACCGATCGTGTCTGCGGACTGAGGGGAGAGAGCCGCCAAGGTAGTGGCGAGCGCTGTTTCGTGGCGGCCGCGGTAAGCGAGCGATGCGCGTGGTCGCGAAAGCGGGCGCGTGTCTCGGACGCTGACGGCTGAATGCGTGGCTTGGGTTCGTGTCGGGCCGAAGGCTGCAGCGCGAGCACGTGGTGAGAGCCCCTGCGGACAGCGACCAAAGCGCAGGGCCTGGG
>CALHXW010000093.1 GCA_938040325.1 uncultured bacterium
GCGCGGGTTGCAGGGGCGCAGCTCCTGAGTGATCTCGAGGTTGACAGGAGCTGCGCCCCTGAGACCCGCGTTGAGCGCATCACGAAGTCATCGGGAATTGCATTTCCCGGCAACGCTGCTAGCAGCGTTCGGGTCAGGGGGATCGACTCGGTGTGTCGCGAGCGCCGTCTCGATAGTGCGTGACTGTGCATCACCAGCAACCGCACTTCCCGGCAACACTGCAAGAGCGAAGGTCTGAGTGGCAGCTAGGATCAGCGCCCGTCGCTGAGTAACTTCCGGACCCGTCGCAGGTCTTCCCACGCGGCTGCCTTCATCTTCGGGGTCCGCAAGAGGTAGGCCGGATGGTAGCTAGAGACGACCGGAATCTGCTGAAACGAACCAAGCTGGCCGCGCATCTTTGACAGCGGCGCATCGATGCCGACGACGCAGCGCGCAGCGAAGCGGCCCAGTGTCATGATGACCGTCGGACGAATCGAGGCCACCTGCTTATGCAAAAACGGCGAGCATGCCGCGACTTCATCGGGCTGCGGATCACGGTTCTTTGGAGGTCGGCACTTGATGACGTTGCAGATGTAGACCTCGGTCCGCGCAAGCCCGATCGCCGCGAGCATCCGCGTCAGCAGCTGACCAGAGCGTCCTACGAAGGGCTCGCCCGTCACGTCTTCGTAGTGCCCTGGTGCTTCACCAACCAAGACCAGGCGAGCCTGCTGACTGCCCACGCCAAACACGATCTGCCGACGCTCGCGACTGAGCCGGCACCGCTGGCAGTCGCCAAGCTCAGCCCGAATCTTGAGTAGCCCGTCTGCGTCCCCCAGCGCGGCTTCTTGAGTCACCGACGCTGCTACCTGCTGCACAACCGCCTGTTGCCGCGGCGGTCGCGGCTGCGGCGGTTGTGCTTGCGCTGTTCGCCGCGCTGGCCGACCGGCCGTTGACGGTGACTGCACCGCGGCGGCGGGGACGCCGACCGCCCCCGTTGCTTGAGCCCACTCCAGCCAAGCGGCTAAGTCGCCGGCGAGATCGGCGACCGCGGCGCGGGCTTCATCGCTCATGAGGGCTGACCAACAAGCGCTGCGGCCAAGGTCTCGACGATTCGCTCGGCGAACGCTTGCTTGTCCGCTCGCTCGAGCACATGGGTCACACCGGTGGCCGACACCAGCAGCCCTTCATTGTCGCCCGTGCCGAACCCAACGCCACGGCGCGAGACATCATTGGCGACGATCCAGTCCATCTTCTTACGCTTGAGCTTATCCTTCGCGCGGCGCTCCACATCGTCGGTCTCAGCAGCGAAGCCGACGACCGTCACGCCTTCGCGCACAGGGTTGTCGACGAGACTTGCCAGGATGTCGGTGGTCCGCTCGAGCGGTAGCGACATGTCGCCCGGCTGCTTTTTGATCTTGGTCGCCGATCGGGTGGCCGGTCGATAGTCGGCGACCGCAGCTGCCATCACGAGCAGATCGGCCCCTGCGACATGGCTCAGCACCGCGCGCTCTAGGTCCGCTGCCGTGACGAAGTCCACGCGACGGGCAACACCCACCGGTGATCGCTTGGCGACCGGGCCAGCAATGAGCGTCACGTCTGCTCCGCGGGCCCCGAACGCACGCGCCAACGCAAACCCCATCGTGCCTGTCGACCGGTTCGTGATGAACCGCACGGGATCGAGATCTTCGCGCGTCGGCCCGGCCGTGACCACGACACGCCGGCCGCTGAGGTCGTTCGGGCTCAACGCGGCCCGGGCGGCTTCGATGATGTCGATCGGATCGGGCATTCGGCCACGTCCGATGACGCCGCACGCCAGATCGCCCTTGCCCGGCTCAAGGACGCGGTAGCGAGGGAGCGCAGCCAGTGCATCGATGTTTTCCCGCACCAGCGGATTATCTAGCATGTCGGTGTTCATCGACGGACAGAGCAACACCGGGGTGTCCGACGCCATGATCGTCGTCGTGACCAAGTCGTCTGCAAAGCCATGACGCACGCGTGCGATGAGGTTGGCGGTCGCTGGAGCCACGATGATGACGTCGGCGTCTTTGCCGGCGTCGGTGTGCACGATCTGGCTCTTGCCGTCGGTCGACCAGAGATCGACGCCGACCGGGTGTTTACTGACGACCTCAAGCGCGAGCGTCGACACGAAGCGTTGAGCTGCACTGGTGAGCATGACGTGCACGTCAGCCCCCTGATCGCGCAGACGACGCACGAGCTCCGGGGTCTTGTAGGCAGCGATACCGCCGCCGCTGCAGAGCAGAATGCGCTTGTTGGTTAGAAGACTCACCTCTCTCTCATAGCTTCCACCAGGAGCGGCGGCAAGCCCGCGACGTCGCGCATCGACGGCTTCTTCCGCCGCGTTCCGACCGGTGTGAGTTCACGCTTGCCATCAAAGCAATCGTGGATATACTCCCGCCGCGTTGCCGATATAGCTCAGTTGGTAGAGCAGCTGATTCGTAATCAGCAGGTCGTCCGTTCAAGTCGGATTATCGGCTCCACAAGACACATACCCGGTCCGACCTCGTCGGACCGGGTATTTGCGTTTGGCCGCTGAGCGCCGATGACCGCGCGTGGCCGCGTCGCGAGTTCCGATGCGTCAGCACCAACGCAGTCGCACACGGCCCGCGCGATACGTACCGGCAGACGTTACTCGGGCGATCGCAAGCGTCGATCGACGCTGCGTCAAGCCTACTTGCCGACCCGCGGCTCATCGTAGGCACGCCCGGGCACAACTTCCTCTGCGTAGGAGCTCTCCCACGTGCGCTTGAAGGCCTTCTCGAGGTCGGCGGCGAACGCAGCACTCTCGACGATCAGCCCCACGTTACGGCTCTTGTAGAAGTAGTCCCTCGACCAGTTGCTAGTACCGAGCCACGACACCTTGCTGTCGACGACGAGGTACTTGCTGTGGATGACACGTGCGTACGGAATGAAGCCGTCCCGTGCCTCCGGGATTGTGACGATCTTGACCGTGATGCCGCCGATGGCCTGCAGCCGCGTAATGTAGCGGATACTGTCCTTGCGCTGACTCCAGTGTGACGCCATGAACTCGACCTCGACGCCCCGCATCGCTGCGCGCCGAAGCGCATCATCGATCTCGGCGAAGTCTTTCTTGTCCCTGCCGATGGTCTTGTAGCTTAGCAGGGTGAAGCGAATGGTCTTTGTGGCATCGTCGATCATCTTCAACATCCGCGGTAAGTCCCAGAGGTCTTCGTCCGGGAGCCAGTCCTTCGGGCTGTGGACAGGCGTCACGAGCGCCTGCGCGCCGCGATAGGTCACCTTCTCCGGGAAGCTGCTTGCCGGGCGGGTCATAATGCGTGCGCTCGAGTCGCCGCCGGCCAGCTGCCAGTCGGTCTCAAAGACGTCGCTCAGTGACGCCACCACGCCCTTCGATCGCAGTCGTACCCCGAGCTCTTGGATGTGCTCCAGGGAGCGCCAGTCGAAGTTCTGGCTGCCGATGAATGCGTCGCGACCGTCGACAAGGAAGTACTTGGCATGGAGGATTCCGCCGAGCTGCTTGCTAGCATTCCACACGCGCACCTCAACGCCGACATTGTCGGCGAGACGCTCCAGGTCGCTGGAGTACTGTCCGTAGAAGATCTTCTCAGCGATGACCCGCACCTTCACGCCGCGCTTAGCCGCATCCGCCAGAGCGTTGAGTACGGCTTCCATCCGAGAACCAGCCTTGCTGACCACGTAGAACTGCGCGATATCGATACGTACCTTGGCCGCCTTGATCATCTCGAGCCAGACCGCATCGGCGTTGGCGACTGTCGGGTCGTCGAGCCCAGCCTCCTTGGGTTGCGACTCGGCAAGGACGAGCGCCTCGACCGGATCGACCTTTGCGGTGCTCGCAGCCTTACCGGCCGGCGCTTCGGCCAGGGCCGACGAACCGATGAGAACCGACGCCGCGGCGACCATTGCCAGGAGGCGTCGCGGACCAAGGCTCGGTGCAGGAAGACGTGAGTGATTCGAGGGTTGCGGACGGGTCATAAGAGCTCCAACACGTGTCTGCGGTGCGCACGCCTAAGCAACAACGCGCCGAGTGAGGCATATCAGCCCGGCGAGCCATTGGCACGACTCGCGCGCCGCGGAGGCCATGACCGGCGACGGCGACGCACCGACGATTCAACCTGACCGAGTTCGCTTGCCCGGCTCGTAGCTGCTGAAGTCGTTGGGCCGGTGAAAGCCCATGAACGTATAGGACACGCTGATGTCGAGCGCTTCGACCTCGTGGAGCCAGCCCACCGGGATGAAGAGGGCGTCGCCCGGCGCAAGCTCAACCGCAAACGAGCGCGACAGCAGCTCCTCGTCGAGCTGCTCGGCGTAGAACCCCCTGAGGCTATCGAGCGCGGCGACCTCGTCCGGCGCGACCAGCCGGAAGCGCTTGCGGCCCACAATCTGCGTGAACAGTACGTTCGTGGTGTCGTGATGCAGCGGCGTGAAGGTCCCGGCAGGACCAATCCACAGCGATGTCGCGCTGCCAAGGCGGGCGGGATCAACGAGCGCAGGATCAACGACCACGTCGTCATGAAGCGCCGCCAGCTCTGGTCGCGCGGCGTTCTTGTTGTGGGCAATGGCGTAGAAATCGTTGGTGTGGCCAGCTGCCTGGACCTTGTCGATGAGCTCGGCCAACGGCATCGACACGTAGCGCCCCTCGCAGCGCCGGGACGGGTCCCGTTCGATCTCGACGTCGACCTCCACGTCGCCAAAGCGCGCACGCAAGCTCTCAAGCTGCCATCTTGACATGGCTGGCCAGTCTCGGGCGAAGCCGCGCGACACAAAGGGACGGTTCGCTTCGTAGTGGTCGACGTAGAACTGGACGGCAGACGGCGGACTGCTGAGCTCGACGAGCTCGTCCGGACGTAACTGCGCGCGCAGATTGAGGGACATTCGGTAGCGAGCCGCCTGAGCACGGTAGCGCGCACACGCGACAAGTGCTGGGGACGTCCTCATCGCGTCGACTTCCTGAGCGGCCGTTGCCTGTGGGATGCCGTTGTCGACCAGCGTCGAGACCAAGCCCTCGCGCGTCACGCCCCGCAGGAGGTTGTCGACAACCCACACGCGCCAGTCGTCCGAGAGCGTCAGCCGCTGGCGCTTGGCCTTCCCCTTGCCCTTGCCCACTGTCGCCGCTACGGCGCAGGCTGCGGAGGTGGCTGCGGAGGAAGCGGCCCGGTGTCTTCCTTGCCGGTGTCCGACTCCGTCGTGTCCTGCGGCGGTGGCTGGGGCGGGATCGCATCGCCCCCCATCACGTCGCCGGGTGGCGGCTGCGGTGGGATCGCGTCAGGTCCGCTGGTGTCGGGCGGAGGCTGCGGCGGGATCGCATCGCCCCCCATCACGTCGCCCGGCGGAGGCTGCGGTGGCGGCTGCGGCGGGATCGCGTCGCTCCCCATCACGTCGCCGGGCGGAGGCTGTGGCGGCACCACGTCGCCTCCCATCACGTCGCCCGGCGGCGGCTGCGGCGGGATCACGTCGCTGCCCACCGTGTCCTCCGGCGGGGGCTGAGGCGGGATCACGTCGCTGCTTGTTGTGTCCGCCGGCGGCGGCTGAGGCGGCACCACGTCACCCCCCATGACGTCCTCCGGCGGAGGCTGAGGCGGAGGCTGAGGCGGGACCGCATCCGAACCGGTCGTGTCTGGCGGCGGCGGCTGCGGCGCCACGATGTCATCGGGCGGAACCTGCGGCGGGTCGACGTCGCCGCCCATGGTGTCTTCCGGCGGTGGCTGCGGCGGTGGCGGTTGGGGCACGATGATGTCATCGGGCGGAGCCTGAGGCGGAATCGCGTCGACATCTTCGTCAGCGACGTCGGCGACCGCATCCTTAGCGGGCTCGTCATCGTTCGCATCGCAGCCAGTCAGCAGCGTTGCCGCTGCGGCAATCGCCACGCCACGGCGAACGAGCGCCCGCGTGCGTGGGACCGGAGTCGGAACAACGACGTCACCTTGCTTCTTCATGAGTGCCTTCATCCGTGGTGATTTCACCGTAGCGGGACCAGGTCGCGGGACGCAACCGAAAGCAGCGCCGTCACTTGGTTGGGCGCCCCTTCGCAGCGCGCCTGCCGGGCAGCGTCTCTCGCCAGCGTTGGCGATGGTCAGTCCGGATGGCAGCCGTCCCCGCCGCAGACGTCGATGATCTCTCCCGTCCGAAAGAAGTGCACCATCTGCTGATTGTGGTGGTCTGCCTGACGACCGTCGCCGTGAGGATCGGGCACGTCGGACGTTGGTGGCTGGTTGACGCTCGGCGCCGGCCACGGGTTGCCGAAGTCATAGAGCACGAGTCCGGATCCAACGTGCGGATAGGCAGTCTCGGTGGCACCGCTCACCTGCCGCTCGTCGTCGTAGTTCGCCATCAACGCCACGCCAATATCGCTGCGTACGATCCACTCGTTGCTCGCGACAGCGACCTGCCGGTCGCCCTTTGCAGGCGCTAGGATGACGCTGCTCTCTGGGCTGCCAGGCAGCGGCCTATGCAGCCTCGGCAGGTAGCTGTTCGGATCGGCCGTGCTCCACAAGAGCTGGATGCTCTGCAGCGCGATCAGCCGCGACAGCGCCGTCCGGTGCTGAAACTTCAACGCCAGCAGGAAGGGCTCAAAGTTTTGCGAACGCTGCAGCAAAAACGAGTAGTAGTTGCCGGGCACGCCCAGGTGGCCTCGGGTCAGATCGGTTGCCACCGCCAGGATGGTGGCGCCGTAGATGCCGCCCTGCGAGATCCCAGAGTAGTAGAGCTGGCTCTCATCGACCACGATCCCTCGGCTCGCGACCTCCTCGAGTCCCCCCAGCCGGTGCTTCATCCCACGCGCAAGCAGGGCATGATTGATGACCCCCTGATGAAGCCGGTCCGGCAGACGCGGCAAGCGGCTGAGGTCCTGAAGGAGATTGATGAGCCCCGCCAGGTCGTGCTCAGACATTCCCCACATATCGCAGGCAAAGAAGATGAGCTTGTGGTCGAAGGCAATCTTCGAGTTGAAGCCGCCGCGAACCTGCGACCCGAGCCCATTCTGGCCATGACCGTAGAGCACAAGCCCATGAGGGGTCCCATCGAGGGCCGTGTGCGGGATGCGGACCCAGAAGTCCGCATCGACCCAGCCGTCTTGAGCCGGCTGGCCATCGTCGTCGAGGTTGAAGTGCCAGACCTCGGGGATGTTGGGGTCGTTGGTCGGCACCGACTTCATGAAGTGCGGCACGCGGAATGTCCCGCGGAGAGACAGCGCGATGTGCTGGTCCTGCTCGACCGTCGTCTCTTCAACCTCGAGCACCGTCAGCTCGGGGCCGTCCGGTCCAGCTGCGTCGTACGCACGGTCTCGCATCGTCACCATGCGTCCGTGCAGTGCCTCGGAGCTGGCCGTGTTGAAGTCCCACGCCAACGTCAGCGAGGCCCGGTCGATGCCTTCGCTCGACAAGATCTCAAAGAGCGCGTCAAAGCGGCTCTGCCGCGTTGAGTCGCCGAAGTCGCCCGCAACCAGCTCTTCGAACGCTGCACTCCGAGCGATCGGCGCGCCCGACGTGTCGACGAGCCCACGGAACGCGACGACGTAGTGCGTGGCCTCCGACAAGATCACCGCCGGCCGCACAATCATCGCCTGCTGCGCATCGGACCCTGCGTTGGCATCGAGCTCAACCCAGTACGGCACGCGCTCGACGCCAGCGTCGGTCACCTTGAGCCACACGATCGGCGCGTCCGCCCCGAGTGACGGATCGGTGTCGTGCTCGGTGGCCATCCCGGTGACGTCGATGTTTGGCATCACCGTGATGAGTGGTGAGCTCAGGTCGAAGCCGTCGAGACGCGCAAACATCTCCCCGTCGATCGGCTTGTCGGATGCGTTCGTCGGCAAGGCGTTGCCGAACCTGAGCGTGTGACCCGTGACGCGGTTCGCGTCGGGCTCCAGGTAGGCGTTGGACGGCCACGGCAGCGCGCAGAATGCCGGATCTAACGGATCACAGCCTCGATCGGCAGGAACCGCGGTGTCGCCTCCGGCATCGCTGACGTCGTCGGCCACGTCCTCAACGGCATCCGCGTCGACCGTGTCATCAACCGGGTCGGACTCACCATCCGTGCCACACCCCATCGACAGGGCTGCGGCAACAAACATCCATGATAGGCGCCGCATGGCATCCTCCTGCTTGCGGGCAGAGGCTCTCTGCCGGGGGCAGAACCTAACAAACGCACAATTGCAGATCTACCCGCTTACGGCCGCGACGGCAGGCTCAAGACCAGCGGGCTCCTGCGGACCAACAACCACGGGCCGGGCTTCAGCTGCGCTGGGGTCGCAGACGACGGGACCCCGAGAGAAGCGCCGCCACTGCCAGGAGCCAGAAAAGCCCGAGAGGCGAGGACGACCCGGCGCAGCCGCTGTCTTCAGGGGCACCGCCACCACCGCCAGCGTTGTCTTCCTTACCGTCCGTTGGCACTGGACCGTCGAAGGACAGGCACTCGTAGTAGTAGATCGGGCGCTCGGTGCGCTCGCTGGTCGTCAGAAAACCCTCTCCGTACGGCGTGTAGGCGATGGCCTCGCCCTGTCGCTCGGTCCTCAGCAACGTCTTGAGCGGCTCCTCACCAGTGAAGACCTCGGCCGTCGTGGCAAAGCTCGGGTTGAGCACGAACTCCCAGGCGAAGTCGTCATTGCGAAGGATGAAGCGCCAGCCATCAGGGGAGACGTCAGCGCCCGTCACGAAGTCGATGTCGTCGCGATAGCCGACCCAGCGGGCGACCACATCCGCATCGCCCTCGTCCTGTGTAGGTGGGCTCGCCGCAAACATGTCCACGCCGTCGTCATACTTCGCGAAGATGTAGATGGTGCCATCGAGGTCCACCCAGATCGCTTCGATATCAAGCTGCTCGCGCTCGTCGGCGTCGAGGTCGAAGACAATGCGCCACTCATCCGCACGCTCGGTGTCGCCGTCGTGCGCTTTGTCACGGTCGCGGTCCACCGCAGGCTCCGCCACACGATAGATGCTGAAGTCGTCGCGCTTGCCCTTGTTGTTGCCGAGGTCGGCAATGTAGAGGCAGCGCCATGTGCCGTCCGCACACGGCCCGAGCGCGATGTCTTCCCAGTCCTCGGCATCGGCGCTCTTGACGCGCCACTGGCCGAAGTAGGTGCCATCGTCGTCGACGGCAAAGATACGTTCGTCATCACCGGAGTCGTTGTGAATCCAGTAGATGCCGGGGTCGTCGAGGCTTGCGACCATGCCGCTCGCCTCGTCGATCTTACCCGAGTCCATCCGGCCGAGCTTGTCGCCCTCCGCGTAGCCGTAGCAGCGCATTGGCTCTTCTGCCGCGGCCGAACCAGCGAGCAGCCACATGCTGCTCGCCGCAGCAAGGACCGCCACGCGACGGGCCGTTGCTGTCATCTAGAGCTTGTCCGTCATGATGAGCAGCGCGGTCTTGCCCTTGGAGTGGGTCGCCGGCTCCCAGGTGATGCCGTTGGGTGCGCCTTCGTCCTCAAGGCGGTCGACAATGTCGTCACCCTTGAGGTTGGCCACGACTTTGATCGAGTCCTGCAGCTCGTCGAAGATGAAGCGCGCACCTGCAAGGTTGCGGGCGAGCTCAGCGTCTCCAGGAGCAGCCTCGGCGGCCGTCTTCAGCTCTTCAATGCGGTCGATGTAGTGGGCCACTTCGGTCAGCTCAAGCTGAACCTCGTTGACGAGGACCGAGTGGAAGACCTTGTCGGCCGGAAGGGCGTCGCCAGGCGTGCGCTTGTCCGCCGGGATGGTGTTCCACTCCTCGTTGGTCAGCATCTCGGTGAAGTCCATCGTGTCGATGATGAAGTTCGACGACGTGCGGAAGGACTCCGGGACGTAGTACTCGCGCGCCAGGTCAAACCAGATGGCGTGAGCGATCGTGCCGCCCGCCTCGATCATCCGCCGGCTGTACTTGAGACGCTCGAACTCAAGGTGGAACTGGATGCCGTCCCAGGTCGCCTCGTCGATCGGCTCGAAGTCCTCGAAGTCGTCGTTGTCAGCCGCGAGCTGCTCGGCACCGAACGTGTTGTAAGCCTCGATCATCTGAGCCTTGAGCGCGGGGTCGCCGCTCATCGACATGTAGACATTCAAGAACGGCGTCGCGACGCGGTACTTCGTCAGCCCGGTGTCGATGATCTGCTGCCACTCGACGAACATGTCCGCTGCGTCTTCACCCGGCACGTTGCGCGTGTTGGTCAGCACGCGGTCGACATCGTCGACGGCATCGGCGAACGCATTGAAGGCTTCGGTGGCTGCTTCGGCAATGAGCCGGCGCTTCTCAAGACCGTTCCAGTCACTCGGCGCCGAGGTGCTGAACGACTCGGGGTAGACGATGTCGGTCAGGGCCTGGTCGATCGCGCTCAGCTCGGCACGACGGGCCTCGAGGAGTGCGGAGTTGTCGAGCAAGGCTTTGCCCTGAGCAATGAGCGCCTCCACCTCAGCGACGTCTCCGCTCTCCACCGCGCTGGCGTCCAAGCGGGCCTGGGCGTAGTCGATGACGACCTGCACGCGGTCACGTGCGTTGGTGTAGACCTTGTTCATCGCGCTCATGGTCGTGAAGTTCAGGTGGTA
Organism: uncultured bacterium; assembly: GCA_938040325.1. GTDB lineage: Bacteria > Myxococcota_A > UBA9042 > PHBI01 > PHBI01 > CALHXW01. The sequence continues at coordinate 10,506 of CALHXW010000093.1, forward strand.
GCGGCTGCGGAGGCTGCGAATACGCACCTTCGGGTCGAGCAGCAGCAGGTCAGCCTCGTCGTTGATCGTGTCGAGCGCTCCCGCCTCAGCGAGGGTCTTGTAGACGACCTGAATCGGCTCGATCGGCGTGGCGCCTCCCGACCATGGCACCGTGCCGCTCATGACGTCGCGGTCGAGTGAGTCCTTGTGGGTGCCACCCTCGGTCCGAACGTCGATCTTGGCGGCGCGCTTGAGTCCCTCAGCATCCACCTCGCTGTCGAGCTTGGCGGCGATGAGCAGTCGACGGACCGCCGTGTCGGTGTCCCAGCGGATGCGGCCACGCAAGACCATGCCGGTCTCGAGCAGGTCGAAGTTGCGGGTGTCGTAGTAGGTGTCGTCCATCTTGTCGGTGCCAAGCGAGATCTCACGCTTGTTGTCATCGCTGATGTCGAAGTTGCCGCGCTCGATCGACCACGACATGAAGGGCTTGTCCTGCCGAATGTCATGGGCGCTCGACGACCACGGAATCTCGTCGAGCGGGTACTCGAAGGAGAACGCCTCCATCGCATCGCTCTTGCGAATCCGGCTGAAGATGGTGCGGTCTCGGTCGTCGGTCGCCGTCAGGATGGCGCGGAGCTTCTGCCCCGTGAGGCCGCCAACCGTCATGGTCGCTTCGATCTCAAACGAGTCGCGGGTCCAGCCGCCGCCTGTGTTGCCAGCGAAGGTCTCCGGCTTGATGTACGGACGGTCGAGGTTCGCCATGCAGCGTGGCGTGGCGTACTTGACCATCGCCTCAAGGGCCGCCGGCCCCACGTGCGCGACGCCATCCAGCTCCGCCAAGTCGTCGAAGATGTCGTCGTCGCCGGTGCCGGGCTTGCCGTCCGGCCCCATGCGGTGAGCGACGATCGCATTGGCAGCGCGCGTGTGGATGCCCACATCGGACTTGAGCAGCTCGGCCGTCGAGGTCGACTCGTTGACGATCTCGAGGACTTCGCGCAGCTGGCAAGCCGTGAAGCCACCAGCGGCGGTGTCGGCCTTGCCGATCCCAAACGACTCAGAAGCGCCATCCGGAGGCTCGGACTCGCTCTCGCAGGCAGGGACGACAAAGAGCAGCGAGAGCGCTGCTACGGAGGTCAGGCGACGAAGCATGGGAAGCATGGAGTCTCCAAGGACAGGGCCGCCGTCTGGCGGCAATGCATGTGTGGCTCGGCGACCATTGACTGGCGCCGAGTCGCTCGGGATCTAGTTGGTGGTGTCGTCAGCGGGCGCTTCGACGATCAGGCCGTCAACACGCTCTGGCACACCGCTCTTGGTGTTGCCGTAGCGAAGCGTGACGCCGTCGCGAAGCTTGAAGCCCCAGGCCTCGAGCAGCGGCAGCGGATCGATGAAGCGGGCCTTGCCTTTCGCGGCCATCTTCGACAGCCGGCCGCTCATCTCAACGCTCTGAACGATGCCCTCGCGGATGTCGAGGTGGCCGTTGAAGAGCAGGCGAGCGCCGCGCGAGAGCTGTGGGTTGGTCAGGATGACGTCCTGGAGGTACGAGCGGCGCGACGCCGGCAAGCAGTGAACGGATCCGTCGGCCAGGATGGCGAAGTTGTTGGCCCACTTCTGCCCTTGGCTGCCGCGCGCGTAGATATCGGGGTGGTAGACCTCGTCGTAGTGCGAGAGCACGTGACCGGTCCCACCGCTGCGCTCCTCGTACTTGGCGCGCTTGTACTCTTGACCGCTCGAGTGGATCGCGGTCTCGGTCCCGATGATGGCGTTGTACTTGACGTCAACGTCCGCGACGTCGTCCTCAAGCTTCTGCGGCGTGATCTCGGTGTAGTCCCACGCCATGTTCTCGGCGGCCGGGGTGGACGCCCCGTAGGGACTCCAGATGCCCTCGTTGTCGTCGTCACGCTCGTTGACGTCGTAGGCAACCGCCCCGCCCCACCGGGCCTGGGTCACAACCTCGAGGACAGCCGCCGGGATCTCGGTCTGGCCGAACGTGAATCCGTCGGCGAGGTACTCGCTCTCGATGTCGCTGAGGTTGGCAGTCCACGCACGGAAGTTGCCCTCGGCTTGCGCGGCCTCCGTGACCTCGTACGTGGCGTCGGCGAAGAGCGCTTCGTGGATCGCGCCGATCTCGCCAGCCGAGACCTTTTCGCCAGCGGCCTCAAACAGCGCATCGACGTCGTCAACGTCGAGCACCCCGTCTTGAGTTGCCTCGGCGACTGCGCGCTCGACGCGGTCGACGGCATCTGCTTTGCCGAGGCCTTCTTCCAGCGACAAGCCATCCACGTCGAAGTTGTCGCCGTTGTCTTCATCAGCGTTGCAGACGCGAACACCGCAGGGCTCGAGGTCTGTGCCAGAACCAGCGTCGCCATCGTCGGAGCAAGCGACGAAGCCGCCCATGAGTCCGGCCGAGAGGCACACGAAGAGTGGAAGTGCGAGCGCGGTTCGCATGAAGATCCCCTAGATCCGTACAGGAAGACGTCTTAGAGACGGGCTCCTAACCCAGCCGAGCGATGGTAGCAAGGGCGAGGCTCAACACAAAATTGCGTCGACGGAAAGGGGGTGTACGTCGCCTGCCAGGCGGACGCGCGAGAGCGAAGAGGAAGCGCTTTGGTCGACATCCCGGCAGCCGAAGTGCCGACGCGCCCTCTCCACCGCGGCGAAGGGAGCGCGCAAGCCGCGGACACGCCGACTACTTCCCGTGGAAGGCGTTGCTCACCGCAAACGAGTCTTCGAACCAGTTCCACAGCACCACCTTGCCATCGCGAACCTTCGCCCGCAGCGCAAAGGTGAACTCCTTGGTTTCCTTGCCCGACGTCGTCGTGCGGAGCTTCATCTTGCCGAAGACCGCCACGGTGTCGCCTGAGGCGAAGACGTCTTTGTTCTCCCAGTGGGTCGTCTTGACGTTCTTTGAGAACCTACCCAGGAAGGCGAAGATCTCCTTTTTGCCTTTCCAAGGACCGATCCACGGCAGGCTCGCGTCGCCCTCGTTGTGCCACACCATATCGTCGGCCATCAGCGCCGACATGGCGTCCATCTTCCCCTTACCCATCGCGTCCATGAAGGCCATGACCGTGTCCAGTGCCGCCTTACCGTCGTCGCTCTTTGGTGGCGTGCCCGCCGCGCCAGGCCCCTTGAGCTGCCGCAGCGCACCTGCCCAGTCTTCAACGTGGTAGGACCGCGCGATGGCACCGTTTTCTAGCTCATGGATGTCGATCGTGAGGATGTCGAAGCTACGCCCCTGGCCGTCGACTCCGAACAAGGGCGCTACCGGGGTGCCGGTCGCCCGGCTGCGGACGATGACGGTGTTGCCGTCTTGGTACATCGACTGCACGTCCCACTTGAGATCTGGGATGAGCTTTGCGAACCCGCCGACCTGCCCCTTGAAGGCGTCGCGGGTTTTGTTCTTGCCGGAGTAGTTCCCAATGCTCTCCCAGTTCTCTGCTGCAATCGCGGTGAACGCGCTTGCATGCTCAGCCGACCCCGGATTGCTCAAGTAGTCGTAGAACTTCTGGACCTTGGTCGTGCCCGTCGTGTCCTGAGAAGTCGTACCGCATGCCGCGGACCCGCAGGCGAGCGCGACGACTGAAATGAAGGTCCAGACCTTTGCCATGAGTGTTCTCCAAGTGCGTGATGGCGCGCCGGATCGCGCGGCCGTTGACGCCCGTTACGGGGCGAGGCTCACGACTATGGATGGTTTCGCATTGGATGATAAGATGCCATTATTCGCATCCACTGTTCTGAAAAGCAGCACAAATGATCGACCAACTTCGCCAGCTCGCCATCTTTGCCAAGACGATCGATCATGGATCCTTCCGGGGCGCCGCACGCGAGCTCGCGCTCTCCCCTTCCGTCGTCAGCCACCACGTCTCGCAGCTCGAAGCACACCTCGGTGTGACCCTGATCTACCGGTCCACCCGCAAGCTCAAGCTCACCCGGGAGGGCGAGCGCCTGCTCTCCGCCACCCACAAGATGCTTGAGGCCGTCGAGCAGGAGCTGCTCGATCTCTCGGCGACCGCCAGCGAGCCAAGCGGCGAGCTCAGGATCACCATCCCGTCGGTGCTCTCGGAGTCGCCGTTCACCGACGCGATTGCGACGTTTTCGCTGTCATACCCACGCATTCGACTCGCACTCGACTTCTCCGACGTCCGCAAAGAGCTGATCGCAGGCGGGTTCGACGTCGCGATTCGCATGGGCGTCGCGCCGAAGCAGACGCCAACATCGAAGGTCCTCTTCACCGTGCGGCGGCGGCTCGCTGCCGCGACCAGCTACCTAGAGGGTCGGCCGGCCACTCACCACCCGAGTGACGTCGAAGGCTGGGACTGGCTGATGCTCACGCCGGCGCAAACCAGCGGCCTCACCTTCAACAAGGCCGGAGCCCGGTCAGCAAAGATCAAGCCGACGCCTCGGCTGGTGTCGAATGATGCGCGCTCTCTCTACCGCCTCGCTCGGTCCGGCAGAGGGCTCGTCGTCAGCCCGCAGTTCCTCGTGGCCAAGAGCATCTCGGATGGAGACATGGTCGACCTGCTCCCTGAGTGGGAACTGCGCCCGCTGGCAGTCTTTGCGGAGTGGCCCGCCAACGTGCCCAAGCACGGACTGGTCAAGCTGCTCGTTGGCGAGCTTGGCCGCGCCATGCTCGACCCGTCGCCTGCGACCTGAGCAACCGCGCGCCCAAACGAAACAGCGGGTCCCGAAGCCTGGGCGCGATTCGCGCGCCGAGCGCAGTGCGGCATCCCATCCATTCGCGCGTTGCGCTATAGAGGTGGTCGAGCAAGAGAGAGACCATGCGCCTATTCCACCTGCCCATCCCTGCTGGAACCGACGACGTGCGTCCAGCGCGCCCGCGTCACCTCGCCGTGATGGGGCTTGTCGCCGTCATGATGATGACGGTTGGCTGCAGCGACGACCCGTCGCCCGCGCAAGACACGAGCGAAGACGATGGCACAAGCGACGTCGTCGGTGACGTCGTCGGCACCGACACCGAAGATGACGTCATGCTCGACACTGCCGCCCCCGTGACCCTCGACGATGGCGACTCACCGGGCCTCGGTATCGACTATGGCGCTGGCGTCGTCGCGCCACTCTGGGAGCCCGACGGCGACAGCTGGACCCGTGTTGGCTGGCCGTCCAACCGCGACCTCGTGGATGGCCGCGTCACGCTCGAGCGCTTCCCACAGAACGGCACGCAGCTGCTGGCGACCTATGTCGAGTACGGCTCGACGATCCTCGACGGCTTCGGCCTCAACGGCGCCATCTACTTCCAGCTCAACGGCGCGCTGAGCGTGGAGTCCCTCCCGCGCGCGGACGCGTCGACAGCGCCCACGTCGGCCGTCCAGCTTGTCGACGTCACCAAAGACAGCCCCGAGTACGGGCGTCGCTTCCCCCTCGTGTTCCGCTGGTACGGCGACGGCACGGACAAGTACTACGAGCCCAACACGCTGGGCGTGCGCCCGGTCTACGGCTTCCCGCTCCGTGAGGGCACGACCTACTGCGCCGTGGTGACTCGAGCCGTGACCGACGCCGACGGCACCTACCTCGCGGCCGCCGCCGGCTACCCTGACGCACTGCTCGATGCCCCGTGGATGGAGCCCTTCATCGACTGGATGGCCGACAGCCCACTGCGCTTTGACGACATCGCAACGGCCACCTGTTTCACAACCCAGACCGGCACCCGCGAGATGACCGCCGTGGCAGCCTGGATCACCGACCAGGCACCGCCAGAGGTCGACAGCGTCAGCGAGCCGCGCATCTTCAACGAGTTCCACGGCCGCTACACCGCCCCCAACTTCCAGTCCGGGGACAAGCCCTATGAGACCCAGGGCGGCGCCCTCCAGTTCGATACCCAAGGCGCTCCGGTCCCGCAGACCGACGAAGAGATCCGCTTTCTCTTACGCGTTCCGCGGGACGCTGCGATGCCCCCCGCAGGCTGGCCCGTGGTCCACTATGCCCACGGGACAGGCGGAGACTATCAGTCGTGCGAGGGCGTCGCCGACGACCTCAACGACCGCGGCCTGGCCGTCATCTGTATCGACCAGCCACTGCACGGCTTCCGAGGCCCCGCCGGCCGCAAGCTCAGCGACGACGAACAGGTCCTCTTCAGCTTCAACTTCGTGAACCCCGCTGCGGGGCGGACGAACTTTCGTCAGGCGGCGTTCGACACGCTCGTGCTGACCCGCATGATCGAAGCGGGTCGCTTCGATGTGCCGCCCGGTGCCACAACCTCGGGTGACGGTGTCGTCCTCGACCCAAGCCGCATCACCTTCTTCGGCCACTCCCATGGCGGACTCTCCGGTGCGCTGGCTATCGCGGTCGACGACCGCATCGACGCTGCCGTCCTCAGCGGCGCGGCTGGCATCCTGACCGAGACGGTCATGCGCCGCATCGATCCTGTCGACCTGCGCACGCTTGTGCGAGCGCTGCTCGGTGTCAAAGTCGACGACTTCGACACCTTCCATCCCACGATGACGCTGCTCCAGACCCTCGTGGAGATCACCGACCCCGTGAACTACGCGCCCGCTTGGATCGGCGGCCCGCTCCCTCCCAAGCACGTCTTCGTCACCGAAGGCACCAACGACCACGCCTCGCCCGCCGTTGGAACCGACGCCCTCGCCGCCGCTGCTGGGCTCCCGATCATCACGCCACTCGCCAAGCACAGCGAAGCCCACGTCCTGGGCGCCATCGACCCGCTCGAGATGCCGGTCGCCGGCAACGTCGATGGCGTCACCGGCGCGCTACGCCAGTGGCCTGGCGGCAGTCACTTCGTCGCGTTCAGCAACAGTGAAGCGCGCTCGATGTGGCAGTCCTTCTTTGAAGGCTACGTCACCGACGGCTTGCCGGTCCTGTCCGCGCCGACCTCGACCTCACCACGGCCGGGCCAGACCCGTGGCGCGGACACCTGCGCCGACGCCGTGGCGTTACCCAACGATCTCTTCCCCGTGATCACCCACGGCAACACCTCGCTGGCCGCGCCCGACCACGCGACGGCCGGCTGCGGTAGCCCCGAAGCCGGCGCTAGCGGGCGAGATCTCGCCTACCGCTTCACAGCACCCGAGACAGGCACCTACCGCTTCCGAGTCCGCCTGCCCGCTGCGATCGACCAGAACACGCCGCGCTTCGGCCCACGCCTGCTCTATGTCGTCGGGGACTGCGCCGATCTCACCGGCAGCTGCCTCGGACGCGACAACGACATCGTCGATGTCGACCTCGAGGCCGGCGCCAACGTCGTGGCCATCGTCGACGGCAGCACCGCCGACGACCGTGGACCGTTCACGCTCGAGGTCGACCAGCGCTGCATCGACACCCCTTGCGGCGAACGCGAGTGCGGCACGGTCGGATGCGCTAGCTGCGGCGCGTGCGCCAACGACGAACGCTGTACCGGCGACGGCCAGTGCGAACCGCTGCTCGTCGGTGACCGCTGCGAGGCCCCGATTGTGGTCGACACCCTGCCCTTCACGACGACCGGCGACACCCGCCCCTACCAAGGTGACTACGGCTTCGGTGCACAGGACTGCCCGGGCTTTGCGTTCGCCATGGGCTTCGGCTCTGACGACGTCGCGTTTGCGGTCGATGCGCCAACAACAGGCCGCTACGTCGCAACGCTCTCTGGCACGTACGACGCGGCTCTCTTCGTCACAACCGACTGTGACGACATCCCCGGCACCTGCCTTGGAGCCGACCGCCGGCCTTCGGCGAGCGACCGGGTCACCTTTGATCTCGCCGCCGGTGAGCGAGCCTTCGTGATTGTCGACGGCGTGACCAACAGCTCCAACCGAGCCGGCTTCTTTGGGCTCACCATCGACGCCTGTGTCCCTGACTGTGCCAACCACGACTGCGGCGACGACGGCTGCGGCGGCAGCTGTGGCGCGTGTGGCGCGGGCTCCCACTGTGCTGACACCTCCAGCTGCGAGCCCATCCCGTACGTCTGCGAGGGCGGCCAGACCTGCGTCGAGACCACACCTGGCGACCGATGCGAGACGCCGATCACCATCGAGACGCTGCCCTTCGAGACCAGCGATGGCACGTTCAACTACACCCCTGACTACGGGTTCAGCCCTGGCGCCTGCCCCGGAATCGACGGCGGCTGGGGCCGTGGTGCGAGCGATGTGGCCTACGCATTCAGCGCGCCTGAGACCGGCCTCTACCACTTCCAGCTTCAGACCGGGACCAACTTCGACGCGACCCTCTACCTGGTCGAGGACTGCGAAGACATCGATGGCAGCTGCATCGCCGGCGACGACCGCACCAAAAACGACTTCGTCTGGCGCGAGTTTGAAGCCGGTGATGAGGCGTTCGTCATCGTTGACGGCTGGACCAACTTCAGCGAGCACGCTGGCTCGTACTCGCTCAACGTCCGACAGTGTGTGCCGAGCTGCGAGGGCAAGATCTGCGGCACGGACGGCTGCCTCGGGCAGTGCGGCGGCCCGTGCTCAGCTGGCGAACGCTGTGCCGCCGGAATCTGTGTCGACGACTTCGGGACCAGCTGTGCCTCGCCGCGGACGGTCCCAGCCAACCTGCCCTTCGGACACAGCGGCGACACCACACCGACCGCCGACTTCACCACGAGCCCATGCGGCAGTGGCGCAGGCGACGGCGCCAACGACTACACCTACCGCTTCACGGCGCCCCGTGCCGGCACCTACCGGTTCGGCGTGACGGCCGACTGGGACGCGTTCCTCTACATCACCGACGAGTGCTCCGGCGGCTCGAGCTGCATTGCCGAGACCACCGACACCGTTGAGGTCGATCTGGCGGTCAACCAGGTCGTGTTCCTGGTGGTCGACGGCGCGATCGCGGGTCAGGGCGGGCCGTTCTCGCTGCTGGTGTCGGAGGTGTGTACGCCCGAGTGTGATGGGCTGACCTGCGGCGACAACGGCTGCGGAGGACTCTGCGGTGAGTGCACCTTCCCAGCCGACATCTGCCGGGACGGGAGCTGTGCAGCGCCCGACGAGCTACCCGGCAACACCTGCACCGCTCCGTTCGCGATCGGCGCGCTGCCCTTCATCGGAGCGGGAAACACCGGAGACGCCGAGAACCACTACGTGCTAGGCGCCGAGGACTGCGACAACGTCGTCTACAAGGGCGTCGCAACGCGCGACCAGGTCTGGCGCTTCGACCCACCAGCAGCCGGTACCTACCGTGCGTCGCTGACCGCAAGCGGGTTCGACAGTGCCCTCTACGTGGTCGGCGACTGCTCCGATATCTCGGGGAGCTGCGTGGCGGCCAATGACGCCGATCGCGTTGACGAAGTGACGTTCACTGCCGGCGGTGACCCGCTCTTCATCATTGTCGACGGCGTCGCCGATGTGGCCGACGAGAGCGGTGCCTACGAGCTTCGTGTCGAGGCAGCGACACCGTAGGCGCGCGGTTGGCGCCCCTGCGGCGACGTCGGGCTACCGGTAGGGATTCGGACGCAACGATGCACGCGTGTACGGGTTGCGCTTGGTGTCTTTCACGCGTTGCATCACCCGCATCGCGGGCGGTGTGCGGGCCGCCGAAGCCGCCAAGTACGGGTTCGACTTCAGGTCGCTGACCCGGCGGAACGCGGTCGCGCTGACCGATGTCTGGACCGGCGCTGGCTCGGGATCGGCGCTGAACTCGACAGTGCGCGTCTGGACAGCAGGAGATGCCGGTGCTGACGCCGCGACAGGGAGGCTCTCCATGGGCGACGTCACCTCGAAGAAGGCGGCGGTCTGGCGGTCGACGACGACCTGCGTCGGTGCAGCCGCGGGAAGCTGTCGCTGCTGAGCCCTGCTGCCCGACCGGTCCGAGGGCTGCTTCGCGAGGTCAGCGAGCAGGAATCCGAACGCGAGACCTGCCGCGGCAGCGAGGGCAATGCAGAGACCGACCCATAGGACACTCGGTGCTGCGCTCACGTGCGGAACAGGTCGCGGCGCTGTCCGAGCCGCAAGCGCCCGACGCGACGGCGGCAGCGGCGGGGAGCTTCCGAACGGCCGAAAGGGACGACGGCTGCGGCGGGTGCGACGGCCGACGTCGGGGTCTGTGACGACCTCGGCTGGTCGCGGGGCTTGGGGCTGCGACGTCAGCAAGCGCTCGACGAACGCTTCCGGACTCACGGCCGGCGCGCGCTTGGGGCGATCGACAGCGCGATCCCGAGAGTGTCGAGGCTCCGGAGCGTTGGTTGGTTGCGTCATGGCGATGGCTGAAGCAACTCGCGTGCCAACGACGACGATGGCTCGCGCTGAGCCACAGAGCGGCGGTGTGGCCACGAATGAGGCGCACACTGACGAGGCTTCGTCGGCGATGTGACGAAGGTTCGTCACACGTCTGCCGAATCCTTCCGGCCGGCCGGTAATCAAAACAGGCCACACAACTTGGCGGACGCCGCTCGACGTAGCAGACTACAGGAGTGACTCGCTGATGCGGCAGTGGTCACGCGACGGAGGAACCTAAGTTTGGGCGGACCGGTGCAAGCACTTTGGAGGGCGACGGTCGAGGACCGTGGCCATCGAGTCGCTTCATCGGATCACAGCATCTCTCCCTTCAGCGGCGTGACGACAGCGGCACACGCACACTGCAGCCAGGGATAGAGCATGCCGCTTTCCCCTGGCGCAAAGCGCACCCTCGAGGGTGCGACGGTGGCGCGCGCAAAGCAGCTCAAAGCCACCTACCGTGGCTACCTTGAGACGATACGCGATGCGTTCCAGCCCGCACTGACCAACCGCGAGCTAGCCTCTGCCTTCGACCTCGACGTCGAGCCGGGTCGGTCGAGCCGCGTGGCACGCTACCTCTCCGACGCCCCGCGCCATCGCCACTCCCATCCCGACGTCGCGACGCGTCTGCTGATCGACCAGCTCATCAACGGCGACCTCCTCATCGCCGCGACCGCCCCGACCGACGGCGCTCAGCGCGACCTCATCATCTGTGAGTGCGCAGAAGCGGAGCGGCTTGGCACAGACTGGGAGCGCGTGTGTCTCGCCCCAGACCGAGACAGCGACGACGACGACGACTTCGACTGGAGCGGCGGCGCGAGCACGCCCGCTTCGGCACCCGTTTCCGCCTCAGCGAGCCGCCCTCCGCGCACCAAGGGGGGACGACGACGCGCCACAACCATGCAAGGGACCCGGCGGGCACGAGAGAACTTCGCAGGCCGCAACCGGGTCTTTGACGCCAACGCGCTGCCGCCATGGGGCGTTGGAACCCTGCGCCTAGGCACCGCGGGGCGCCCGCCGCGCGACGAAGCCATCGGGGTCCTCAAGGCAGCGCTCGGTGCAGGCGCGCGTGTCATCGACACCGCAGACACCTACGGCCTCGACGACGGCGACCTGCACTACGCAGAGTCGGTGATTGCAGAGGCCCTCGACACGTGGAGCGGCCCGTCAGACGACGTGCTCGTGGTCACAAAAGTCGGCTTGCGGCGACCGCTTGGCAAGTGGATGCCGCACGGTCGGCCCGATGACCTGTTTGCAGCGGCCGAGCTCAGTCGCGAAGCGCTCAAGCTCGAGAGCCTTCCGCTGCTCCTGCTGCACGCACGCGACAAGCGTGTGCCCTTTCACGAGCAGCTGCAGGCCCTCGACGCGATGACCTCGCGCGGGGTCGCGCGGCGTGTGGGGCTGTCGAATCCAACGGCCGAAGAGCTCCGTGTTGCCTCAGCGCATGTCGATGTCGCCGCGATCGAGATCGAGGTCAGTCCGTTCTCACTGAGCGCGATGCGCAGTGCCGGCGCGTGGGCAGCCGAACACGGCGTGTTGATACTCGCACACCGCCCTCTTGGCGGTCACAAAAAGGCCGGACGCTGTCGCCGCGACCCGACGCTCGTGAAGCTGGCAATGGCGCTCGAGGTCAGCCCCGAGGAGCTTGCCCTCGCGTGGCTCGCTACCCTGAGTCCACAGCTCATCACGCTGCCCGGCCCGACCCAGCTGGCCAACGCCACATCGCTGGCGCGCGCTGCGTCGTTGACCCTGCCCGACGACGTCGTCGCAACGCTCGACAACACGTTTGGATGGAAGCCTGAAGACCATGCCCGCGTGGCGGTCAAGCCCCAGCCACGCGCGGTCGTGCAGGTCCCGGTCGCGAAAGCGTCGACACCTGTGACCGTTCCCGACGTCATCTCCGACGACGAAGCCGGCGAGGTCGTCATCGTGATGGGCATGCCCGCCATCGGCAAGACCAGTGCCGTCCGCCGCTATCTCGACGAGGGGTACCTCCGGCTCAACCGAGATGAGCTGGGCGGCTCACTCGCGAGCGTGACGTCCAAGCTCAAAGACGTCCTCGCAGGCGGTGCGCGGCGCGTGGTGCTCGACAACACCTACGGAACCGAGAAGAGTCGGGCGGGCGTCATACGCGCGGCACAAGACGCCAACTTGCCGGTGCGCTGCGTCTGGCAGCAAGGCAGCCTGGAAGACGCACAGTACAACGCTTGTCTGCGCATTGCGCGCAAGCACGGCCGCATGCTCTCTCCGGAAGAGATCGTCACGATCAGTCGAGACGACCCCAACACCTTCCCACCAGCGGCCCAGCACCGGTTTGCCTCCCACTTCGCGCCGCCGAGACTCGAAGAGGGCTACAGCAGCATCGAGCCGATTCCCTTCGTACGTCGCGACGACCCGCGCTACGTGCAGAAGGGGCTCTTTCTCGACTGCGACGGCACGCTACGCACCACCAAGAGCGGTGCGCCAAGTCCAAACGACCCCGACGACGTCCTGATCCTACCCGACCGACGCAAGGTTCTTCAGGGCTGGCTGGACAAGGGCTACCGGCTCTTCGGCATCACCAACCAAGGCGGCGTCGCGCATGGTCACGTCTCATCAGAGACCGTCGAGGCCTGCCTCGAGCGGACCCGCGAGCTCTTGGACCTCCCCATCACGTTTGCGTATTGCCCGCATCCGGTGCGTGGCGGGTGCTGGTGCCGCAAGCCCCTGCCCGGCATGGGCGTGCTGATGATCGAACGTCACCGGCTGGATCGATCGTCGCTGGTGATGGTGGGCGACATGCCCGCCGACGCCGGGTTTGCAGCGGCGATCGGCGCTGAGTTCCACTGGGCGAGCGCGTTCTTCAACGACACCGAGGGTCAAGTTCAAGGCGGTCCGTCCACCGGTCGCAGTCGGCGGCCTAACCTCTAGTCCCAAATCAAGCGCTGTTTTCGAGCGAGGCGAAGGCGATGTCCTTGCCAGCGGCGTCGGCCGAATGAAGGCCCTGCGAGCATCGTCGAGTTCGGGTGAGCGGAGCGAGCGGACCGACGCTGCTGGCGAGTGCATCGCGGAA
>CALHXW010000094.1 GCA_938040325.1 uncultured bacterium
CTTCAGCGCTGACGGGTTCGACCTGCACCAGGGCTATCTCGACGTGAACCACGACAGTGGCCTCCGCGTCCGCATTGGCCGTCAAGAGATCGCCTACCTCAACCACCGGCTCATCGGCACCGTGGGTTGGGCCGAGCAGGCCCGTAGCTTCGACGCCATCCGGCTCAGCTACATGCCAGCAGACAGCCCGCTCGTCGCCGACCTCTTCTACGCTCGGCTCGTCCACGGAATCGCCGCCACGAGCGGCGCGTCCGACAACCTCTTCGCGGCTTTCGCAAGCTACAAGGTGAGCCCGGCGTTCTTGCCATCGCTCATGCTTGTGGCAGATACCAGCTCCGCCGATATTGACCGCACGCGCATCACGGCCGGCCTGCACGTCAAAGGCAAGCTCGAGCAGGGCCTCGCGTACGAGGTCGAGGGCTACTACCAGGGCGGCAGCACCGCCGGAAACGGCTCCATCGCCGCTTGGATGGCCGCCGCCAACCTGAAGTACGGCTTCGGGGGCGAGATGAAGCCCTTCGTGAAGCTCTTCGGCGAGTTCCTCTCCGGCGATGACGACCCGACCGACGGCGACATCAAGTCGTTCGACACGCTCTTCGCTACCAACCACAAGTTCTACGGCGAGATGGACTTCTTCCTCAACATCCCCGCCAACACGGCACAGCGCGGACTCATGGACGTCGGTCTCGCCGCCGGACTCAAGCCACACCCGGAGCTCATGGCGATGCTGACCTTCCATCACTTCCAAGCGATGGATGACCAAGGCGGCGATGGCCCGATGGGGCAAGAGATCGACGCGAAGCTGGTCTACAAGCCCATGAAGCATCTCTCGATCGACTTCGTGTACGGCATCTTCCTGCCTGGCGACGGCAACCCTGCCGGCAACCCCGACCCCGATGCTGAGCACTTCGTCTACACCACCGTGAACGCGAAGTTCTAAGCCCCGGGTGTCGACATCGCGCGACATCGTATCAACGAACGCGCCGGCCCTGCCGGCGCGTTTCGTGTTTGGGGTGACCAGCGACTTGACGGTCGTCAACCGGATGCACAGGCCAGCGGGAAGGCGTCCGCGACGCTGACCATCAGCTCAAGCCCGTCGCGAGCGGCTTGCTGCCGTCCGAGCCTCGCGCGGCTCAAGTTGGAACGCCTGTTGCAGAGGACGGACGTACCACTTGGAGCCAGGAGACACCGTACATGACCCGTCACGCCTTCACTCGCTGCATCGCTCTTGTTGCGGCCACGCCCCTGCTCATCCTTTCGGGCTGCTTCAACGGAGGCGGCTACAACGGCTCCGTTGCGACCGGCGTCGAGCTGGGGATCCCGTCCGACTCAGCATCCACAAGCGGCAACCCATTCGTGGCCGCCGATGGCGCCGTCGCGTCGCTGGGGCTGAGCGTTTCGCTGAGGTCCCATGCCACGGTCCGCCATGCGCTGCTCACGGAAGCGCGGCTCCCTGCGCCGGATGAGGTCGCGGTCGAAGGACTCCTCAACGCGGTCATCGAAGCGGACGAAGGCCCGCCGGACGGCATCTCGGTCGCCATCGAGGCCGCGCCTGCACCCTTCGGTGGCGCCACCATCGCGCGCGTCGTGGTCCGGGCCGCTGACGGCGCTGACGTGGTTGCCGAGGACGCCCAGCTGACGGTTCGCTTCCATCCTCGCTACGTCGCTGCCTACCGCCTCTTCGGTCACACCGACACGACCGGCGAGCTGTCTGGAGAGGTCGTGGGAGGCCAGTCGATGGTCACGGTCTGGGAGCTGGTCGCTGCAGACGACTCTGCACCGGCACCCGTCGTTGAGAGCACAAACACCGTGACCGCGGACACTGCGCAGCCACTGTCCGATGCTGCTCTGATGGAGGTGAGCGTCCGCTACCGGCCCGTGGGCGCCGAGCGGTCTGAGGTCGTTGTCGCGACGCTAAGGCCCGATGCCGTCGCCCCGTCGATGGACGACGCAAGCGCCGCACTACAGTTCTCGCTGACGGTTGCGGCGTTCGCAGAGATCCTCGCCGAGAGTCCCTACCGCTGGCGATATGGCCTTGCGGCCATCGAGGCTCGTATGGCCCAGACCGTCAACGGTGACCCCCGGCGCGCAGACATGCTCGCGATGGTTCGTGCCGCCATCGACCTGATGCCGGTGGTCGAGCAACCCTGGCAGCCCGCCGGTTCGTGACACGCGCCAGCCGTCGCGGCTCGCCCACACGCGGTCACAGCGTTCCGCAGCCGCTGAGACCGTTCATCGTGACCGTGTAGGGGAAGAGGGTGTCGTCCATTCCATCGTTTGTCGGACGGCGCTCGAACTCGACGCGCGTTCGCTTGCCGGCGTGCTCCAGTACGTAGACGACGCCAGTGGACGTTGGGGTCGTCGAGACGACAGCGGCTGAGGTAAGCGGCGGGCCGCCCACGTGAAACCGTGCTGTTGCGCCGTCGATGGCAACCCACCAGTTCGGCTCGGTGCCGTGACCTCGAATACCCAGAGCGGCTGGCGTCGAACCCTCGTCGCAGCGCGCGGTCCCGAGCTCGAGCTGGGTCCAGTCGCGCATGGCGAAGCGACCGTCGACGACGGTACCGACGAAGACACCGCCGTGCTCGTTGCCGCTTCCGCCCTGCCTGAGACTGGAGAACGCCCGCTGCAGCTCGGTGCTCAGCGCTTGCGTGAGCTCAACAGGCATCCGCGTGGCGGTCCCACAGCGCGTGAACTGGAAGGACCCGTCGCTCAGCACGAGCTGGCCGCGCATCTGGTCCAAGCTCGCCACCTTCGCCTCGTCCTTCGACCCGCCCGCGGCGCACGCCGCCGTGCTGGCAATCACCAGAACCCCAACCAGCGCCATCATTGGCCTCTTCCACAGCATCATCGCCTCCTCGTTGGGTCAGAGGGACAGACTCGCGCTTTGCTCTATTCCGAGGCACTCGCTGTCGTTTCCACATGCCGAACTTGGGTTCGCCTCGGGGAGCCGGCAATCTCGTCAGCCCTATGGTAGCGTGTGCGCATGGGTCGACCACTCCCATTGCTGCTCGCGCTCGCGTTGCTCTCAACGTCGGCGTCTTGCGCCGACGATCCGGCTGGCCAGCCAGCACCGGCTGACCCGTTTGCGGTCGCCCCGGACCCCGCTGAGGCGGCGTGTGCAGAGCTCGACGTCGATAATGTCCTCGACCGTGCGCTGTGCCCGGAGCTTCAGGGGCAGACGATTGCGCCGGATTATGCGGACACCGGCGCGATCTGCCGGCGTATGGCCATCGACGTGGCGGGTCGCTTGCCGACAGCGGCCGAAGTCGACGGTGTCTGCCGCGGCGCCACGCCGGAGGCAATCGCGCAGCACTTCATGGACCAGCCAGGCTACTTCCTGGAGGCCCGCCGGCGCTGGTCAGACCGCTTTGAGTTCACCGACGTCGTCACCTGGCCACGGTACATCGCCGAGCTCGACGCCCTGGTGATGGCACTTCACGAAGGTGAGCTCGACGCGCGCGAGTTTGCCGTCCAGGCGATGGTTGCGCCGGCGTTCACCGGCCGCTACTTCGGCGAGATGCGGGTCGCGCGAGCGTTTCAGATCTTTTTGGGCCGAGACGCGTTGCCGGCCGAGCGTGCGGACCTCGATGGGCTGTGGAACCTGTGGTTACCGGTGCCCACGGTCGATCCGGACGTCGGCTACGAGACCTTCTCCATCGTCGCGGCGCTAGGCTTTTGCGGGCCGCCGCTCGATGAGCTCCTGTGCCACTCGTCACTCTATGGCGAGCGCGAGATCTTTTTGGATGTGCCAAACCCCGACGTGCCTGACGCACCCGAGAACTTCGTCGACGTCGCCGAGCTGACCGCGGCCCAGTGGGCGGTCTTGAGGTCGCCTGGCGAGCTCTTGACCTCGCTGCCGACCTTCGATGAGCACACGGTCCACCACACGCTTGAGCGCTTGCTGGGGTGGCCGGCGCACGAGGCACTCCCTCACGTGGCGCAGGCGCTCGTCGACTTCTTCGTGGGTCCAGCGAACCGGTTGATGCCGGCCCTTGAGCTCGAGATCCTCACGAGCACGCTCTACCTGCAGACGCGGACGCCCGGGGAAGAGCCAGCGCCGGACGCCAGCGCGGAGCTCTCGCGCTGGCGCTACAGCCCGGTCAAGCAGCTACCCGTCGAGGTCTGGATGGACGGACTCCAGGCGATCACCGGCGCCAGCATCGGCTGGTGCGACCAGCGCTATCCCTTCGTGCAGCGCTACTACGACCCAGGCACCGGTGAGACGCGTTACGCGCCCAACGACTATCCCACCGTCCCGGGGCCCAGCGAAGAGCCCGACCCGCGCTACGCTGAGGCCGCGCGTCGGCTCGGCGGCTGCCCAGACCGCCTGACGACGTTCCGCTTCGAGGGCACAGGCGCCATGCACGCGCTAGCGCAAGAGCAGTTCATCCAGGCGACCTGCTACTCGCCGGGCGCGTCGAGGCTCCTGCCGGGCACGGGCCTTGGCGGCGCCATCACAAGCTCCCGGGAGCTCGGCTCTGACCCAGCGTCGCTCGCTGCCCTCTATCGCCATCAGGTCACGCGCTTCTTCGGCCGTGACGCCCTCGACGTGAACGTGGACGCGTTCGTTGCCGCGACCACCGGCTGCGAGCAGAGCGGCGACTGCGATCTCGATGCCCTACCGCAAGCGCTCTGCGAGGCCCTCGCGAAGAGCGCGGAGTACCTCTACTACTGATGACCAAGCCCACCGACCAGCGGCCGCACGAACGGCCCCCGCAGACGGCCCTGACCGACGCTCGCGCCACGCGTCGTGGGTTTCTTCGAGCCGCGGCGGCGCTGGGTGCGGCGGCTGTCGCACCGACGCTGTGGATTCCGCGTCGAGCGCGGGCAGCGACGTCCGAGCTCCACGGCACGGCCAAACACCTCCTGATCCTGCACGCCGATGGCGGCTTGCGCAGCGGGACGCTCTTCAACGCCAAGCTCAACGTCCGCTGGAACCCTCATGTCGGACCTGATGGAGCGCCTGACCAGCCTGGCGCGCCAGGCACCGCGTGGGACGTGGGCGCCCTCTTCGATGCCGGCGCCACCGCCATCCCCGAGCTTGGTGATGGGGTTCTGATGCCGGGGCTGCCGGCCGTCAGCAACGCGCTGACCGTGATGTCGCTCGTCGACCATGAGCCTGGCGCCGAGCGCAGCGACGCGTCCCACGCGACGGCTCGTCGCCGCATCATGACGGGCTTTTACGACGGCACGACGGGGCTCCTGAGCCACATCTACCGCCACCACCCCAACTACGCCGGCAGCGGTGCTGAGACCGCGATTCCGCCGGTCATTGTTGGCGCGCCCGGTCGCGCGTTTGGCCTGACGGCTCCGGGTGGCGGCGCGTTCGCTCCGCTGGTGTTCAACGGTGCCGATGACTTCCGAGTCTCCGCCGGACAACCCGCCATTGCGGCGCCGAGCTGGGCAACGGGCGTGACCCAGCGCCTCGACGATCGCTTCACCGGCGGGCTCTCGCTTCGCGACCAGCGGCGGGTCGGCGGCTACCTCGTGGCCAAGCGCGGTGCCAGCCGGTTCCGCGAGACGCTGCGGCAGCCCATGCTCGACATTGCCGCTGACCCAGAGCTCGACCCGGTGCTCGGCAGCAACGCGCTCCTGCGGCGGGTGTTTGGCCCCAACCGCTGGGGCGCGAACATGGCTCTCGGCGTGCGGATGTTGCAGCTCGGCAGCCCCGCGGTTGTCGTCAGCACGTCCGGCTACGACACCCACAGCAACGAGCTGGTCGAGTTCCCGCCGCTGGCGCGTGACCTCGGTCGCCAGCTCGCGGGGCTCAACTTCCTGCTCGCTCGCCTGGCGCACCCGGACGGCGGTACCTACCTCGACCACACGCTTGTTGTGGTGCTCAGCGAGTTCGCGCGCGACAACACGGAGCCTGCGACTGGCTACAACAGCGCCGGCGGCTCTGACCACCGGGGTGAAGATGGCAGTCGCCACCAAGCGCTGCCCGTGATGGGGGCGTTCGTGGGTGGCGGAGCCCGGATCGGCGAGTCGGACGCGGCCACCATGGCGCCCAACGACCCAAGCCAGGTCATCGCGTCTCAGTCGGTGCTGGCGAGCCTCTGCGACGCCATCGGGGTGGACATGTCGGAGGTCTACAAGGCGCCGCTTGTGACGGAGCGTTGGGCGTGACGCGGCGCGGGCTCGAGCTCACGGCACTCTGCCTCGCGGTGACGCTGTGGGGCGGCTGCGGCGACGATTCTGCCGAGGTCGCGCCGGCGGAGCTCACGGCGGGTGGGCGGATTGTGGCGGAGGCCGTCGAGCGGCTGCCTACCGCACTCGATCTTCATGATCAGGTGATCGCCAGGACCTGTGGGCCGGACGGTGGCGTCTGCCACAACGGCAAGGAGTACCCGGATCTGCACACGCCCGGAAACCTGCTCGACGCCATCGACAAACCCTGCAACGTGGCCGAGCTCGACCCGGCGGACATCGTCGACATGTGCGAGCCCCTGGCCCAGACCATCGAGCTCACCGATGGCCCGGCCGCCGGCCAGGTCCGCCGACTCGCCCGCCATGCGATCGAGGAAGACCGCTGGGTCCTCACGCTCGACGCGCCCTTCGAGGGTTGCTCAGCCCCGTACGTCTCGGCGTTTCGTATCCTCTACGGCGACGGCAGCGGTGAGGTCGTCTTGGACATCGACAACGCCATCCTGAGCGTGCAGTGCGAGACCGCCGAGGCCGTCGTCAACGGCTTTGCAAGCGTCGACGAGGACAGCCAGACCGCTATCCTGGGGCGCGTTCGGGGCGGGGATCCGAACGGCAATGGCGTCTTTGGCGCGGATCTTGGCGGCGCTCTGGTCGTGCCCGGCGACCCAGAGATGAGCTACCTCCTCCAGCGCATGCTCGGAACGGTTCGCGGCACGCGGATGCCCCTGGCGAACCAGCCCCTCAACGACGCGGAGTACCTCGGTCTCTATTGCTGGATCGAGACCCTCGCCGACACCGATGGGGGCGCGACGATGGCCATCGACTACGTGGGATGCACGAAAGCAGCGGAGGTCTTGGAGCTCGACCGACTCGAGCTGCCCGCCGTCTGGAGCGGGCCGTGATGCGCCCACATGACCGAACGCTGCTGGCCCTCGTCGCGGCCGCCGCGCTCAGCGTGTGCGGGAGCGGCTGCAGCGACGCCGACAGTGCCGATCCGCTCGACGAGGCGCCCAGCATCAACCCGCTGCCAGATGGGCCGCTGACGCCTGACGAGGCGTTTCCTGGGCTCGATCCTCCGCCGGTTGACGACCCCTTTTCCCTCAGCGTGTGCCAAGGCCGCTGCGTGTGCTCGGATGCCGACCCAGCGGATTGCGCTGACGCCTGTCTCGCCGACCTCTTAGCGGGTGCGGTGACCGTCGCTCAGCTCGCGTGTGAAGCGGCGCTCAGCTGCGACGAGCGAGACCGCTGCACGGACTCCGACGCGACGCCACCGGCGGCATGTACTGACCTGTGCAGCGCCATCGCCGACTGTGCGGGGTTTCCGAGCGGTGACTTCGGCGGTGACGAGAGCACCTGCCTCGAGGTCTGCGGTGGCCCCGCGTCTCTTGGCGACCCGGACGTGAACGCGGCCCTGAGCTGCCTGACCGCATCGTGGGGCGACCAGTGCGCGCTCGGGGGTGTCGGCCACTGCCAGTCGGGCAGTCTGGGGCCAGACGACACCTGCCGCGAAGTGTGTGAGCGCGCGATTGCTTGCGAGTCGATCCCAGGCGAGCAGTTCCTCACTGGCGCCGCGTGCGTTGCGTCGTGTCGCGAGCTCTCAGCGCTCGACCAGCTACAGCTCGACGTGTGCGTTGGATTTGCTGGCTGCGGACGCGAAGCCCGCTGCTATCCGCCGACGATTGAGACGCCCGCCGGTTGTGACCCGTTTTGCGTGTCGTGGCCTGCGGCTTGTCCCACGGCTGGCATCGGAGGAGCCGTCTGCGAGAGCATCTGCCGCGGCATCTCCCAAGCGGCTCCAGGCGTCGCGCTTGAAGGAGGCGCGAGCTGCATCGACGCCCTCGACGCCTGCCCAACCAACCCCGAGCTGCTCGCCTGCCTGGTGCCCGAGAGCCCACGCTGCAGCGAGATGTGTGACGCCCTGGCCGCATGTGGTGTCGACCGAGCGGAGTGCGACGCGTTCTGTAGCCTGCTCAGCGTGCTAGAGCCGGATCGCTTCGACACCATGGTCGACTGCGTCACCGAGGGGACCTGCGCCAGCGTCGGCGCCTGTGTCGAGTAGCGCCCCCGCCGAGCGTTGTCCAAGTCGGTGGCGTGCAGTGCGAGGCCGGCGCGCTGACACTGCCGGCCTCAACAAGCTGGTCCAGCGCTCTACCCTGAGGTCGCGTCGCCGAGCGGCTTGTCTTCGAAGTAGCTGACGATGTGGGGCAGGGCGCGCTCGAAGCCGCCGGGGGTGTTGATGGACATGAAGCCGGTCTTGGCGTCGCTACGGTTTTCGAAGCCGTGGTCGGTGTTGCCCGGGATGTAGATGTAGGAGCCCTTCGGCGCGTCGAACCAGTCTTGGCCCTCAAGGTAGACCGCGAGCGTCCCTTCCAGGACGTAGAAGAGGTGCTGTTCGGGGTGCTGGTGGACGTGCGGACCTTCGGTGTTGGGCTCGAGCCACCACTCCGACACCGACAGGGTCGAGTCGGTCTCCTCGAGGTCAGCTTTGAAGACGGCCGACATCCGTCCCATCGGGTAGGTGCGGCCACCGTCAGGCCGCACCACCAAGGGCTTGAGTTGGGTTGTCTCGCTCATGGGGCCTCCGCGCGTCCAGTCTCGCACGAGACTACCAGATCCGACCCGCTTCATCCCTTCCAGGCGAACGTCCTGGGCGAGACGCTCTAAAAGATGTGCCTGTAGGACGTGAACGCCTCGGCGTCGAACGGCTCGCCGTCCGTCCCCAGCGTGGCGCAGGCGTCGCTCTTCTTCGAGACGCAGACAGGTACCGCGTAGCGGACGCTGTTGGCGTAGACCCCAACCGACCGGTCGACCAGCTTGTGCTTGCGGGTGAACGCGTCGATGGGCTTGACGAGCGCTTCTAGCGTGTCGTTCGACAGCGCATCGGGGTGCACTTTGCCGCCGTCGCGACGCTCGCGCGAACCCGTGGACTCCGAGAGCAAGCCGCGGCGCAAGAACTTGTACCAGCTGCCCTTCTTCAGAGAACCCGCGAACATCTTTGGCACCAGCATCGGCAGGTAGGTGTTAGCGGGGACGACCTGGGTTCCGACCTTCTTGCAGTTGCGCGAGGTCCTGCGTCGGATCTCGTTGCCGCTCACTTCCCAGCCGCCGATGCGCTTGAGGGTGCAGTTCCACTTCGGGATCTTGACCTTCTTGGCCTTGCCGCCGACGAGCACGAACTCCGCGCCTGCGATGGTCATGGGCTTCATGGCCACAATCTTGATGGCGCCGTCGTGCAGGTCGTGTTCCTGACGGGTCATGTCGGTTGCGTCCACGAACGCGCGGCGCTTGCCGTCGGTGCTCGGGCCATACTTCTGCTGCAGGTAGCGGCTGGTGACGGCGAACTTCACGGTCTCGCCAAGGTCTTCGGCGATCTTTTCGTCGTGCTTGCGAAGAGACAGCGCGACGAAGGCGAAGGGCGAGAGCGCATACTCTTCGGGAGCCATCACGCGCACGAGGGTGCGCAACGCCCAGTCACGTGACTTCGCGCAGGTCTCGGCAAGCTCCCTGGCGCGTGACGCAAGCGGGTGCTTGAGGCCGTGGAGCCACGGCTCTTTGGCGAGCCGACCGTAGCCGGTTAGCAGCGGCTCCTCGCACTCGGACGCTGCGGGCGTGTCGCCCTTGAGCAGGCGCGCGATGATGTCGTTTTGTAGCTTCAGAAAGGGCTGCTCGGTCGTGGCCGCGCTCGCCGCCTTCTGGTAGGTCGCGGCCGCTTCGGAGAACACTTTCGCCATGGCCGGGCTGCGCTCGGCGGTGGATGCCGCCAAGGTGTCGAGGTGCGCACAGACCTCGCCTGCGAGCTTCAGCCAGTGCGTGACCACGCGCGTGTAGGCTGGCGTGTCGATCCCCCACTCGGCGAGCTCGGCGCGCAGTTTGGTCGCGTCGAGTGCACGGTAGGCTGCATAGCCAAGCGCCGCGCTGGCCCGAGAGAGCTGATGGCTGTCGCGTCCGCGGTAGCCCGACCACCCCTGGAGCAGGAAGTTGACGTCGAGGGTGCTGACGTCAGCAGTCTTGAGCAGAAAGGGCTTGTAGACCGAGCCGCGCTTGCTCGGTTTGCCGTAGAAGTACGTGTCGAAGTTACGCAGCACGACCTGCAGTTTTTCGATCTCCGAGTCGCGATACGAGTAGCTGTCGAGGACGTTGGGGACGTCATCGACCCACGGCTTTGCCTTGGCGTCGCGCAGGAAGTTGCGGACCGCATATCCCTCTTTGCTGTCGGTGATCTCGGTCTCAAAGAACGAGAAGAGCTCATGGCAGATGAAGGCCTTGCGGCGCTCTTGCTCCAGCTGTGCAGCGTAGGGCATCAGCGCGTTCATCGTCAGCGAGTAGCAGTGCTGGACGTACTCCTGCGACAGCTCTGGGACAGCCGGGCCCTCAGGTTCGGCCGCGTGCGACGATGTGGTGGCCAGCGCGACCAGCGCGAGAGTGGGCAGAACAAACAATCTCTTCATTCAAAGCTCCGAAGCTTGGCAGGGTGCGCACGGTGCACTCAGGAGTTCCAACGGAACCCTGCATCGATTCCTTGAGCTGAGACCCGCTCGACATCGACGCTGACTTAGCGTGCGGCTCGTGAGCCCGCAAGATCCCCTCGTGGCTGGCATCGCGCTTCTCGGCACAAAAACTCGCTGCGGATAGGCACTCGGAGGGCTTGCGGTACTCACAGTCGGTTGGACACGTCGTCGGTTGCTAGGGGGCAGCTGACCCGGTGCATCCGGACGTAAGCGGCCGCCAATGAACGGGATCGCGCCTGTGTCTCCGCCTGCGGCCGCTCGGTGCTGTCGACGGCCGCATCGGTTCCGTTTGAGGAAAGCTGTAGGCGTCGTCTGGGCGTGTCGCTAGACTCAAATCAAGCGCTATTTTCGAGCGAGGCGACGGCGATGTCCTTGCCACCTGCGTCGGCCGAATGAAGGCCCTGCGAGCATCGTCGAGTTCGGGTGAGCGAAGCGAAGGCACCGGCGCTGGTGGCGAGGGCATCGCCAAAGCCGCACCCGGAAAGAGCGCTTGTTTTGGGGCTAGAATGAGCCTGCGCGGTTCAGCGC
>CALHXW010000095.1 GCA_938040325.1 uncultured bacterium
GTCGACCCGTTCATGACCCACGTCTCGGCGAAAAACGAAGTCCACATGGAGGCAGCGAAGCCTCGGGTTCTCAAAATGGCTAAAGTCGAGGCTAGCAGCGCTCGGGAAATGCGAAATCTGATGACTTTGCGATGCGTTCAACGAGGGTCCCAGGGACGCAGCTCCTGTTGATCGCGAGAGCACTCACGGACTGCGTCGCTGCGACTCGCGTTGAGGTTTCCTCTCGTTCATCGCGAAGACACCTCACTGCGTCCCAGAATCCGCATTTCCCGGCAACGCTTCTAGCGCGGCGTTCGTCGGTCACATAGTGCTGGCGGAAGCGCCGGCTTCGGCCGCGTAAGCTGCGGCCGCCTTGTGGGCAGAGGCGATCATCGTCTCGATCGTCGCCTTGTTGTGGAGGGCTTTGTAGCGGACGCAGGCGGCGATCAGATCACGCACGTCATCGCTGTAGCGGAAGAAATCGAGGGCGAGCGTCGGGTCGACCTCATGGGCCTCTTGCGCGGCGACAGGGTCGGTGATGTCTGGCTCGATGGGCACCATCGCAGGATCGCGCCACCAGCCTTCGAGGTCGTAGGTGTCTCGGTGCTGGTCGTAGATGGCGGTGCCCGGGAAGGGCACGAGCACGCCGCGGGTGTTGAAGTAGTCGGTGTGCGGCGCCAGCGTCTCCATCAAGGCCAGGGTGTTGTTGAGGCTCTCGGTGTCCTCCCCTGGAAAGCCGAACATGAAGTTGACGATGGTCTGCATCCCCTCTTGCTTAGCCGCTTTGACCGCCGCGATGATGTGCTCGGGACGCTGGCCCTTCTGGATGATCTTGAGCATGCGCTTGTCGCCGCTCTCGATGCCAAAGTTGATGGCCACACATCCCGCGCGCCGCATGCGCTCGAGATCGAAGGGTTTGACCATGTTGCCAGGCGTGATGCAGGTCCACGTGATGCCGGCGAGCGCCGGCTCAGCCACGATGGCGTCGCAGAGCTCGTTGAGGCGCGGACGGTTGGCGGTGAATGCGTCATCCCAGAATGGAAACGTCGAGATCTGGTAGTCGCGGCGCAAGACGATCATCTCGGCAATGACGTCCGCGGCCGAGCGGAAGCGGAACGCGCGCCCGGTCACGTAGTTGGCGCAGAAGGTGCAGCGTGCAGGGCAGCCGCGGCTGGTCATGAGCCCGCCCGGGACCACGTGGCCGCCGGGCGAGAAGTGGCTGAGGTCGTAGGCCGAGTACGCCGTGTGGGGGTAGGCGCAGCTGTCGAGGTCGGGGATGGCCGGCGCTGTGGGCCCGCGGCCGCCGTCAGCGAGGTAGCTGTTGACGACGTCGGCCATCTGAAAGCGGCCGTCGAGGACCTGCGCGAGCTGCACGATCGCCACCTCGCCCTCGCCGCGGATGGCCACGTCAAAGCCGTGGGCGACCGGCTCTTCCGGCAACACGGTCGGGTGCGGGCCACCGGCAACCAGCAGGCGCGTGTGTGCGCGCAGCTTGGCTGCTAGCTCATAGCCTTGCGCGACGCCATAGGTGAAGAGCGTGAGCCCGATCATGTCTGGCTTGAAGCGCTCGGCCTCAGCGACGGCACCATCGACGCCAAACGGCACATGCGGCGCGCCCAAGTCGAGGCAGCGCACCTCGTGTCCGTCGGCGATGAGGCTTGCAGCGACGTAGAGCTGGCCGAGGTAAGGCGCCCCCATTCGCTGCGGCAGACGGGGCATGATGAGCAGAACGCGAGCCATGCCTCAGTGTCGCCCGACGACGACGCCAACACAAGCGAGGTGCACCGCAGCAGGTCGCCGCGCGGGGTCGCGAACTGCAGCGGCCGTCACATTCTCTTTACAACTTTGCGGAGACCGGTTTTTCGACTGCCGCGTCAAGCCCTCCATCACCTGCTGAGGACATGGTCCTCAACGTCCTTGGAGGGACTCACATGACGCGCATTATCCTCGCTCTCTGCTTCGTTTCGATGGCCACGATCACCGCCGCAGCACACGCCCCGACGACGATCGAGCCGGCCGACTACCCCAGCGTCGAACACGCACCCACCGTCGTCGCACCGGCCACCGCGCGCTGCGGCGTCCTGGGACCGAATGGCGCCACTGCGCGCTGTGCCACGTTCGTTCGCCCTAATGCCGCCAACACAGAGCCTCCTGCCGTCGTCCCGGAGCCCCCGGCTGTCGCGATGCAGGTTCCGCCGCGCTCAGCGGTGAGCGAATCGGCCATCGAGCCCGGACCACCACGACCGCGTTGCCCGGTCCGCTCGATCAGCGGAGGCCGACGCCGCTGCGGTACCGTCAGCCCGCCGCAGACCGTGCGGCCTGAGCCGCCAGCGCCTATGAACGTCACACCGCTCAACGGGCAAGTGAAGGCGGAGGTCATGATGCTGGTCGACCTCACGTCGGCCCTCGTCGACGGGTTCTCCCAGTTCGACGCCAACACGCCCCAAGAGCGGTTCGAGGACGTCATTGAGATCGTGCTCGCCCAGCGCCAGCTGACCCCGCAGGTGCTGATGGCTCGCGTCATCGGACTGAGCGCCCAGGTCCAGGCCAACCCTGACGGCGCCATGGCATTCCTGAGCACCCAGCAGCAGCGCATCCAGTCGATGCTCTCGCGAGCTCAGCAGCTTCCTGCAGCCGCGAACGCTGCGATGCGCAGCATCTTCAGCTGAGCCCAGCCGCCTGCGGCGCGACCTGGTGGTCGCGCCGCTTTTCGCTTGAGAGCAAGGCTCGGGTGGATGCGCGCTGCTTGGCCCGACTGGCTCGCTCCGCGCAATAAGTCACCGCCTCAGATTCGCCTGAGCGGACTTACAGTGTGGTCGTCTCATTTGCCGGTGACCTTGTGCTAAATCTCGTTGTAGCCGACCATGTGGTCAACTTTGGAAGTGAAACGTGCGGCAGTCACCGTTAAATCTCCGCTCTTTTCGGGCGAACGCATACCAACTCTCGCTCGCAGCGGCGGCTGTGCTGACGATCAGCTGTGGGTCGTCGGCTCCAAAGCAAACATCCCTCAAGAATCTCGCAGCCACGCTGCCGGCAACGACCGCCGGTGGCACCCTGCCGTCCAGCGCCGCCGCTGAGCTCGACAGAGCACCGCCCAGACGTGGCGTATCCGAGGCCGAGACTCGGCGGGCCATGGAGATGGCGGCCCGGCACCTCCTACCCTTAGGGGTTTGGCTGCGCGCGTCCGAGACGTCACCGCCGATGTTCTCTTATGTCGACCCAACCGCGGGGCCCACCATGCGCGGCGAGATGATGGATGGGCAGAATCCTGAATCGTTGGTCGGTATCTCCGTGCGAATGCAGTGGAAGAAAGGCGAACGGATGACCGACGCCCAACGCGTCGAGGCGGGGTTGCCCGAGCGCCCTGAGTGGGTCGAGCACTTCGGTCCTCAGCCGCCTGCGGGCTCGTATTGGGCAGACTGGCGCTACGACGCTCGAATCAACCATCGCCTCCATAGCTTTGACAACCCGGATGACTTGATGGTGCTCGTCTTCGACGACGAGCCGAGCCCAGTCGAGGGCGTGTGGGTGACCGTCATCGCCTGCGGCTCGAACGCTTGCCATGGACGGGTTCTAAACAAACCCGACAACTTAACCCGCGTTGCCCAGGGAGATGTCATCGCGTTTCCTATCGACGGTCGTCGCGACCTGATCTTCCTCTACTCTCGCAATGTCACGCGTGACGAAGCGGCGTCGATGACTGCTCGAGACATCCTGGTGGCTGTGTTTCTCGAGCAGGCAGCCCAAAAGGACAGCAAAGCGAAGACGCCTACTACGCACTGAGGCACTCGCGAGCTTCGACTCACACCGAGGCTGCGATCGGGACGCTGTGGCCTGACGGGAACTAGGCCCAAAACAAGCGCGCTTTCTAGCTGCGACTCCGCGATGCACTCGCCAGCAGCGGCGTTCACGACGCTCAGAACTCACCGATGCACGCATCGCTTCGTTCAGCCGAAGCCGCTGGACGAAGGCGATACGTGCATCGTCGAGTTCAGATGAGCGAAGCGGACGCACGGTCGTCGCTGGCGAGTGCATCGCCAAAGCCGC
>CALHXW010000096.1 GCA_938040325.1 uncultured bacterium
CCCCACCACTCAATGAACTCGCCGATCGCATCGGCGACGCTCAAGATCCTCTTGGTGAGGGGGTCAGAGAGGCTCAGCGTGTCTTTTTCTGCAGTGTTCACGACTGCAAGAATGCGGTTCACACTGCGAAAATCAAGGAGAACCAGCTTTGGCTCGGCCCTGGCGCCGATGTCGCCCTGGCGATGCACGCGCTTCTAACGCGCCGCCGCACCACGCGAAAGCCAGCATCTCCGGACCCTTCGACGGGTTCAACGGAGCGAGTCGAGACACGGGATGATCTTTTGGTTTTCAGGCGATTACGAGGCCGGAACGCAATCTGTTCACTCTTGCGTGAACAGATTGCCGTGCGTATGGTCGAGCCATGACTGAGAGCGTTACCAGTGACGTGAACATGACGAAGGCGGTCGCCTGGTGGAGAGCCATCCGTCCCGCCACGCTGCCTGCGGGTCTCGCGCCCGTCGTCGTTGGCACCGCACTCGCCGCCGCTGACCACGCGATCGACCTTGGACTTGCCGTCCTCGCGGCACTGGGCGCCGTCGCGCTCCAGGTCGTGAGCAACTTCGTCAACGACGCCGCGGACAACGCTCGGGGCACCGACGATGACCAGCGCGTCGGTCCAGCCCGCGCGGCCGCCATGGGCTGGCTCAGCGAGCGCGAGCTCTGGGTTGGTGCGGGCGTTGCGCTCGTCGTTGCAGGGCTCTGCGGAGTGGCGCTGATCGCCGCGGCCGGATGGCCGGTCCTGTGGGTCGGCTTGAGCGGAGCGGCGGCCGCCATCCTCTACACGGCCGGCCCAGTCCCACTCGGCTACGTCGGGCTCGGCGACCTCTTTGTGATGCTCTTCTTTGGCTTCGCGGCCGTCGTCACAACCGTCTTCATTCTCAGCGGCGACACCCCTGCTGCCGCCT
Organism: uncultured bacterium; assembly: GCA_938040325.1. Taxonomy (GTDB): domain Bacteria; phylum Myxococcota_A; class UBA9042; order PHBI01; family PHBI01; genus CALHXW01. The sequence goes on from CALHXW010000096.1 coordinate 906, forward strand.
GGGCCGCCGGTGGTGCAGTCGGCGCGCTGGCCACTGCGGTGCTCGTCGTCAACAACCTCCGGGATCGCCACGGGGACGCGGGCCATGGCAAGCGGACCCTCGCCGTCCGCTTCGGCGCTCGCGCCGCCCGCATCGAGTATACGGTCCTCGTCGTCGGTGCGTTCGCGCTGGTTCCGGCGGGAGCCGCCCTCGGGTGGTGGGGCTGGCCGGCGCTCGTCACCTGGGCGGCCTTGCCGATGGCCTATGCCGCGACCCGCGGGGTCTGGACCCAGGACGGGGCGGCGCTCAATCCACTGCTGGGCGCAACCGCTCGGCTGACCTGGGCCTACGCGGCCCTCCTAGCGCTCGGAGTGCTGCTGTGAGCGGCGCACGCTGGCGAGTGGAGTCCTGGCGCGGCCTTGTACACGCGCTAGGTCTCTCGCGGTGCGGTCTCTATGTGACGGTGGAGACCGCCGCGGGGGTCGGGACAGGCGAAGCATCGCCCCTGCCAGGCTACAGCGCTTCGTCCCTTGAGGACGTTGCCGCCGAGCTCGCAGGGTGGGTTGCTCGCGCTCCCGATCCCCGCACTTTGACCGAGACACCTGACCCCGTTGCGGCGATCGAAGCGGCGACGCGCACCATCGAGCACGCTGCCGCCCGGCACGGGGTCGAGCAAGCCCTGCTCTCCTACCTTGCGACAACGACCAGAACCAGCGTCAGCGCGCTCCTCGCGCCGGAGCTGCCAACCGAACCTACCGTGTCCCATGCGCTCGTCAGCTCCCTGACCGATGCGACGGCCGCTGTTCAGGCTGGCGTTAACACGCTCAAGCTCAAGGTAGGTCGCAGACCCTGGTCGGCCGACCTGGCGGTGCTCGCAACAATCCGCGAGCGTCATCCGCGCGTTCGTGTCCGCCTAGACGCGAACGGGGCGTGGGCTCTCGATGAGGCACGCGCCTACCTCGCCGACGCCGTGCGACTGGGCGTTGAGCTGGTCGAAGAGCCACTTGCAGCGCCCAGTCCAGGCGCGTTTGTCGAGCTTCGCGCCGCCACCGATGTGCGTCTTGCCATCGACGAGTCCTGCCGCGATGCCGTCGCGCTGAGCCGGTGGCTGAGTACGCCGAGCGCGGTGGACGCCCTCGTCATCAAGCCAATGGAAACGGGGATCTTTCGTGCATGCGCGCTGGCGCGCACCGCGGCGGCGGCTGGCCTCGACGTCATCGTGACCACGACGCTGGATAGCCCCGTCGCGCGCCGAGCTGCGCTTGCCGTGTCCCACACGATCCCGCACGCGCGCCGCGCCACCGCCGGGCTCGCAATCACCTCCTGCGCTACAGTGGAGCGGCCCGCCAGCCGCGGCATGGACGTGCTCGCCGATGCGATTCATCAGGCCGCCGTCGCGAACCCAAGCGCCCCAGCTTGGCTCGACAGCGGCGACGTTGCCCTGAGCTGGCAGGCTGTCGACGCATGGGTCGATGGGCTTGCTGCTGGCCTCGCCGACCGTCGTGTCGGCGCCGGCGACATCATCGCGATCGCCGATGGTCGCGACCTCGAGACTCTGGCGCGTGTGTTTGCGGTCGCCCGCGTCGGCGCGACCGCGTTCGTCACCGCCCCAGGCGCGCCGCCCAGCACCGCCGTCGGGACGCGCCTCAAGCATGTCACGCGCTGGGAGGCAGGCGCACGCAGCGCCGGCCCGCCGCGACCCTGGCGTCTCGACGACACCCCGCTGATGGTGTGCACAAGCGGCACCACCGGCCCGCCCCGCACGCTGTCGCTGACGGTCCGCCAGCTTGGCTGGAGCGCGTTCGGCTCGGCCATGCGTCTGGGCCAGCTGCCGAGCGACCGCTGGCTCCACTGCCTGCCGCTGCACCACGTGGGCGGTCTGTCGATCTTGTTTCGGACCGCCTGGGCAGGCGCGTCGCTGACCATGCTGCCGCGCTTTGAGGTCGACGCGGTCAACCGCCACCTCGACAGCGGCGACATCACCCACGTGTCGCTAGTCCCGAGCATGCTTCGACAGTTGCTCGACGCCCGCGGCGATGCGCCGCTCCATCCCAACGTGCGGGTCATGCTGGTTGGTGGTGGCGCGACGAGCCCTGAGCTGCTGGCACGATGCCGCGCGATCGACGCTCCGGTGGCGCTCACATGGGGGATGACGGAAGCAGCGTCTCAGGTCGCCACCCGGCGTCCCGGCGACCTGCGGCCGGTCGGCGGACTGGCGCCGCTGTGCACTGCAACGATCGACACATCCGATGCCGGCGCGCTGATCGTCGCGAGTCCCACCGGCGAGCGACCGACGCTGCTCACCAACGACCGTGGCGTGACCGATGCAGCAGGCGAGGTCGTCGTCGAAGGGCGACTCGACGACGTCATCCGCTCCGGCGGCGAGTCGATCGACCTGGCCGCACTCGAAGCCGCGCTCAGAGCCCACGACTCCGTCGAGGCCGCGGCGGTCGTGGCCTGCGCGGATCCGGTCTGGGGGCAGGTCCCCGCCGCGATGGTCGTGGTCGCTCCCCCCGACGACGGCAAGCGACACGGCGGTGCCACCAAGGCTGAGCTGGCTGCCTACCTGGCAGGACGCTTCGCCCGCTTCGCCATCCCCAAGCGCATCGACATCGTCGATGAGCTCCCCCGGACGAGCTTGGGAAAGATCTCGCGCGGCGCTGTGCGTAGCGCCCTCAGCGAGCCCCAACCAACCGAACTCAACGACGCGACGGAACCAACCGAACCGGAGGTCCTGTAATGGTGCTCAAGACTCTGCCTCTCAATACCCGCAACAACGAACCCGTCCGGGACCTTCAGTCGGTGGTCGAGCGGCGCGGTTTGACCCGCGTGCGTGCGCACTTGGCCAAGGCGCGGATGTGGTTGCGACCGGAGCTAGACGCGTTCGAGCAGGTGCTCGATGACGCCCGAGGACCGCACGGCAACCTCGCTCAGCGCGCCGCGACTCATCTACTCGCTCAGCCGGGCAAGCGGATCCGGCCGATCTGCGTGGCCCTCGGCGCGCGCATGGGCGACGAGGTACCGCTCGACGTCGTTGCCGAGCTCGCCGCCGCCGCGGAGCTTACCCACACCGCCACGCTCCTACACGACGACGTCATCGACCTCGCCGACACGCGGCGCGGCGCACCGAGCTCCCGCGTCGTCTTCGGCAACGCCGCCAGCGTCCTTGCCGGCGACCACCTGCTGATGGCGGCGCTCCGGCGCGTCGACGCCGCGGGTATCGACGGTGCCCGCGAGCGCCTGATGGCGACCATCGAGCACATGATCGAAGCCGAGTGCATCCAGCTCGAGACTCACGGTCGCTTCGAGCCCGACCGGGAGACGTACCACGCGATCATCAGTGGCAAGACCGCCTCGCTCTTCCGCTGGTGCCTCGAAGCTGGTGGTCTGGCCTCCGGTCTACCCAGCGAGGACGTCGAGACCCTTGGGCGTGTTGGCGCCGCCATCGGCTTTGCCTTCCAGATCGTCGATGATGCCCTCGACATCGATGGCGACCCGGCAGTGACCGGCAAGCCTCTCGGTGGCGACATTCGTGAGGGCAAGCTCACCTGGCCGATGATCGTCGCCTGCGAGCGCGACCCGATGCTTGCCGTGCGGCTGCGCGAAGCCTTCAGCCGCCGCGCAACGCTCGACGACGCGGAGGTCGAGCGCGTGCGCAAGGAGATCGTCGAGCTCGGTGCGTTCGACGCCACCCGCGAGCGCGCACGTGCGTTCGCTCGCTCCGCTCAGTGCGAGCTCGCAACCCTTCCTCATGGCGAAGCGCGCCGCGCTCTAGAGGCCGTCGCCAGCGCCTGCGTCACCCGGCTCGGGTAGGAGGCTGACCATGAACGCCATCGTCGAACTCACAGCCAGTGCCCATGTCGCCGACGTCCGAGGCGCCCTCGCCGCACTCGGAGTCTGGACACGAACGCTCAGAGACTCCAGCGCACGCACCCTCATCCTCTGCGGCCCAGGCTCCGTGCCTTTGGACCTCGACGCCATCGCCGGGCTGACCGGCGTCGCGGCTGTCGCGCAGGAACCCTCGCCCCATCCGCTGCTGGATGCGCAGGCCGGCCGCGCCATCCCGATCACCGAGCGCCTCGCCATTGGCCCCGGTGCTCCTCAGGTCCTCATCGCGGGCCCATGCGGCGCCGAGAGCGAGGCGCTGGTCCACCGTGCCGCAGCCATGGCCGCTGCAGCAGGCGCAACGCTCTTGCGAGGCGGCGCCTTCAAACCTCGCACCAGCCCATACGCCTTCGCCGGTGAGGGGGTCGAGGCCCTCAGCTGGCTACGAAGTGCAGCAGACGCCCACGGCCTGGCGCTGGTGACGGAGGCGCTGAGCGAGCGAGACGTAGACGCCATCGCCAAGGTCGCCGACATCATCCAGATCGGCTCCCGGACGATGCAGGCGTTCGGGCTTCTGCGCGCAGTCGGTGCCGCCGGCAAGCCGGTCCTGCTCAAGCGCGGACGCGCCGCCACCCTCGCCGAGTGGCGCCTCGCTGCCGAGCACCTGCTAGCAGCTGGCGCCGCGGGCGTTATCTTCTGCGAGCGCGGCGTGATGGGCGCGGATCCCGAGTTCCGCAACACCCTCGATCTCGCTGGCGCTGCGGCACTGGCGCTGGTCGACAAGCAGCCGGTCATCGTCGACCCGTCGCACGCCACCGGGCGCCGCGACCTGGTCGTCCCGCTCTCGCGTGCCGCGCTTGCGTGCGGCGTGCACGGCGTGATGGTCGAGACCCACCCCGAGCCAGCTCTCGCCAAGAGCGATGCCGCCCAGGCTCTCGATTCCGACGGCCTCGCGCCCCTCGCTGAGCTCTTCGCCTGCACCCCAGGAGTCACCGCATGACGACCGCCATGACCCCCAACGACAGCCGTCCCGCCGCCGTCGACCAGCCCGTGATGGGCAGCGGCCAGATGTTTGACCGCATCGCCGCGCGCTATGACCGGCTCAACGCCATCATGAGCTTCGGCATGCACCACCGCTGGCGCCGCAAGCTCATCGAGAGCGTCGGGCCTCTCGGCGCGGGAGACCAGGTCCTCGACCTGGCCACCGGGACCGCCGACGTCGCGCTGGCCCTCGGGCGTGCCTACCCCGACGCGACCGTCGTCGGCGTTGACCCCTCAGAAGAGATGCTCGCCGTCGGCCGCGACAAGCTTGGAGAGCTCAAGGCCCCGCTCTCGGGCAGGATCTCGCTCGAGGTCGGCGACGGCCAGGCACTCAGCCACGCTGACGACACCTTTGCCGGCGTGACCATTGCGTTTGGGATTCGCAACATCCCCGACCGTGTGCAGGCGCTACGCGAGATGGCACGCGTCACCCGACCCGGGGGCGTTGTGAGCGTGCTGGAGCTCGGCGAGCCCCGCGGCGGACTGCTCTCGCCCTTCGCGAGGCTGCATGTCCGCTACGTGGTCCCGCTCATGGGCAAGCTGCTGTCGAGCGCCGGCGAGTACGACTACCTGCAGGCGTCGATGAGCAAGTTCCCGGCGCCTGACGTGTTCGCCGAGGAGCTCGCTCAGGCAGGTCTTGTCGACATCAAGGTCAAGCGCATGAGCCTCGGCGCGGTGCACCTCTTCACGGGGCGCACCCCATGAGCACGACGCTTCCTGTTGCGCGCGACGATGGGCGAAGAGGTCGCGACGGCAAAGGCTATCGCGCTGAGACCCTCGACGCCGCCCTGGCGCTAGCCGAGTCGATCGGCATCCGGCCGGTCCGCATCGAGCTGCCGCGCGACGCTTGCGACCCACTCGCCTGGTTGCGCCGTGCGCCGCGGGGTCAGCGGCGCTACTTCGCGAGCCGAGATGGTGGGTACGAGCTCGCAGGTGTCGGTGTCGCCGAGCGGTCGAGCTCGCTCACAGAGCTGCCAACGGCCTTCGTGCGGATGCCCTTTGAGCCGGGCGGCGCAGTGGCGGTGTGCCCTGCGGTGGAGGTCGGTCGCGACGATGAACGCGGCTGGCTCGTCGTCCGCAGGCGTGGACAGCTGACCACCGCGCCGCGCGAAGACGCCGTGACGCCCGCCGGGATCTGCACCCGGACGCCTGCAACAAGCCCCGCCGCATGGGCGACGTCGGTGCAGCGCGCCCTGGCCGAGATCGACAGCGGCCACATCGACAAGGTCGTGCTCTCGACCGCCGCCCACCTGCAGCTCGACCGGGCGATGGACCCCGTGGACGCGCTGGTGCTGCTGAGCGTCGCGGAGCCTGCGAGCTATCGCTTCCTCTGGGAGGAAGGGCCTCAGGCCTTCTTCGGCGCGTCGCCCGAGCGACTCTACGAGCGCCGCGGCCGGTCGCTCGCAACCGAGGCTCTGGCAGGCACGCGACGGCGCGGAGACGACGTGGCGAGCGAAGCCCGATTCGCCTCTGAGCTCATCGCCAGCGACAAGGACCAGCGCGAGCACGCGTGGGTACGGGACGCCATCGTCAGCGTACTGGAGCCGCTCACGGAGAGCGCGCTGTCGACCCACGCGCCGAACGTCGTTGCCCACGGCAAGGTCCAGCACCTCAAGACCGCCATCGCGGGGCGTCTTCGCGAGGGCGTCGACGACGCGACCATCCTCGCTGCACTTCACCCGACGCCGGCAGTCGGCGGGGCGCCAAGGAAGCGCGCGCTGGCTCTGATCGCCGAGCTCGAGGGCCGGGCTCGAGGTGCGTACGCCGCCCCTGTCGGGGTGGTCGACCGACGCGAAGGCACCGACCGGGTCGAGTTTGCCGTCGGTCTCCGCTCCGCGCACCTTCGCGGCCGGGACCTCACGGCCTACGTTGGGTGCGGCATCGTCGCGGGTTCGGACGCAAATGCGGAGTGGCGAGAGCTCGGTGCTAAGCTGGAGACAGTCGTCATGCCCCTCACCCGTCCACTCGCGAGCGAGCAACCGCTATGACCCAGCTGGCGCCACCTGCGTCCCCGTCGACCTCAACCGCAGACTCAGCGGCGGCTGTTGCGCGTGAGCAGTCGCTGCGGGCTGCCGTGATCGCCGAGGGCCTGTTCCAGAGCGGCGCGACCCGCGTTGTGGTGGCGCCCGGTTCGCGCTCGACCCCGCTCGTCGCGGCCTGCCACGCCCACCCGCGGCTTGAGCTGCGCGTGGTGACCGACGAGCGCGCCGGTGCGTTCATGGCGCTTGGCGTCGGGCGGGCAACCGGCAGCGCGGGCGTGTTGATCACGACGAGCGGAAGTGCCGCCGCCCATGCCCATCCTGCCGTGTTGGAAGCCGATGCCGACGCCGTGCCGCTCTTGATCATCTCGGCGGACCGCCCGCCCGAGCTCTTGGGATGCGGCGCCAACCAGACGACGGACCAGTCCAACCTCTTCGACGGCGCCACGCGAGCGGCGCTGTCCCTCCCCGCAGTCCACCGCGACCGGACGGACCTAGCGCAACCTGGCGGAGGTGCCCGAGGGATCATCGAAGAGGCGCTCCACCGCACACGTGGCCCTCATCCGGGCCCGGTGACCCTCAATATCCAGTTTCGAAAGCCGCTGGAGCCTGTAGCGTTCGAGTGGCCTCCGGACCTCGACCAGTGGCGTCGCAGAGGGCCGCCGACTCAGCCGAACATCGCTGCCCTCGACCCAGATGCCGTCGCGAAGGTGCGCGCGATTGCGGACACTGCCGAGCGAGGGCTCGTGGTGGTCGGCGGACTGCGCACGCGTCAGGAGCGTCAGGCAGCGCGCCAGATCATCACCCGGCTTGGGTGGCCGGTCTGGGCGGATGTGACCAGCGGGGTTGCCACCAGCGGCAACTTCGAGCCGCTGCTCGCCGACCCGACGCTGCGCCGCGAGCTCGCCCCTGACGTCGTGATTCACCTCGGTGGGCGCGTGGTCTCGACCGTCCTGCTCGACTGGCTCGCTGAGTGCAAGCCAGCGTGGATCGTCGTCGGTCCCTACCGCGGACCTTACGACCCGCGACG
>CALHXW010000097.1 GCA_938040325.1 uncultured bacterium
AACCGCGGGATCGGGCGTCGTCATGTCGGGCTCAAAGAGGTCGTTGACGCCCGTCACGCCAGGCTCTTCGACGTCTGGAGTGTCCAGCGACTCATAGGTTGTCGGCAGCACCACTTCCGATAGCGTTGTGACGCCGAGGTAGCCCAGATCATCAGGACTGGTCTCGAAGATGTCGTTGGTGTCGGCCGCGTCACCGTCGCCGTTGATGTCGATGCCGCGGATGGGCTCACTGAGTGGCTCGCCACCCTCGCGCCTGAGCGTGAACGCTCGGCTCACAGGAATCTCGCCGGCATCGTCGAGCAACGCCCAGCCGAACGAAAAGTAGTAGGCCCGCATGTTCTTGTAGTAGCCCCACTCTGGCTCCATGGTGCCGTCTGCGGTCTCGAGACGAACATTCGGCAAGACGATGGGGCAGTTAATGACGCGGCCTGTCGACACAGGTGCCTCGACCAGCTCAAGCTCAAATCCCTCGTCGACGGCATCAAACGACGGCATCAGCTCGCCGTTGTAGGTGTCGGTCACCGGGATGATCACGACCTCCCAGATCGGTGAGTACCCAGCGTCGCCCGGGACAAGGTCGACGATCGCGCCGTGCTCGATGGGGGCAAACGTCCGACCATCCGTGGTCGTGATACCGGTCTCTGCTTCGCGCGCGAGGATGTAGATCGGAATCGCGTGGGAAGGGGTCGGGCCGAAGTTCCAAAACCAAACGCGCTCGCCACCCAGAAACGCCGACAGCCTCGGCACAATGATGGCGTCCATCGGACTGCCGGGGATGTTGTCGTTGGCGGCGATCCGCGCGGCGAGCGCGGTGTCTTCGGTGAGCTCGGGAATCGACGTGCCGGGCGCCAACACCAGATCGCCCACGGGTACCTGGTCGTCTACCTGCGGGCCAAGACAGCCGCCGAGCGTCGCTGCAATCGATAGAAGCACGACCGCAGGTCGCGCCAACGTTATGCGTGGAGTCACGGACTCTTCCTTCCTTGGCGCCCAGCGGGCGCATGTCACGGACGGTCGAACTTGAGCGCGAATGTGGCGTCGACGGCACCAGTGTCGGGCTTACTGCGAGTGCGGACTTTCTTTAGGCTCGACGTCACGCACTCGCGCAACCAGCCGGTCCCGCCCTTCACCATCACGTCGCGAGCGCGACCATCGGTGTCGATGGTCAGGCTGGCTTTGAGCGTTGTTGGCTTGCCACCGCCGGCCATCTTCGCAGCGCCTGCGTAGCATGTCTCAAACGAGCTGGTCTTGCGCTTGACGGCACGCGAGATCGCCGACCGAGGCAGGGAGCCCTTCACGCTGACGCTCGCCACCGAGACAGCCGCCGCAGTCATCTTCACGACCGCCTTCGGGGCGGCTGCAGGCGCATGCTTGGGCTCCGCGACCACCGCAGCGGGCTTTGGTGTCGGACTCACCACAGGCTTGGGCTCGACCTTTGGGGCATGAACCACGACTGGCTTTGGCGCAACCTTTGGCTCGTGAACGGGCGTTGGTGTCGGCGTCGGAAGGACGACCTTCGCTTCTGGCGCCGGAGTGGCCTTCTTCGGCCGACGCGTCGGTCGGCGACGTCGGGTCGTCTTCTTTGGCGCCGCAACTGGCGCGACAACAGCGACGCGGTCGTGCTGCGCAGCCGGAACGACGGCCGCAGGTCTCGGCGTGGTCGACGCGACGGTCGTGGCCGTCGCTGAGCTGACGACGCCAGCTGGTTGCTTCGCGGGCTCTCCCGCGTGCTTGACGGCGGGCGCTACGATCGCGGGCTGGACGCCACTGGTCGCCGCTGTCTTCGCGGTTGCTGCGGCGGCGACACCCTTTTTCAGCGTGTCGGCGGCGACTGCGACCTCCACCGGGCTGCCCGCTGCTGTGACCGGCTTGGTCGTCGCGGCCTTGTCGTCTGTTGGCGTCGCGGGTGCTGGGGCCGACGTCTTGTCGGCCGCCGTGGCGACAAGGGCATTGGCCGCGGCGTTGGCCTGCTTGGCCGTCGTCGTGGGCACGTCCACGACACGATCTGAACCACCACTGGCCGACGAGAGCGTCGCGCGGGACGCCGGCGTGTTGGGGGCATCGGGCGGACCGGCAACCAAGAGGTAGGCACCAGCACCGATGGCGAAAATGAGGCCAGCCGCGAGCGCCCACCAGCCACGGTGCAGCTTCTTGGGCTCCTCGGCCTGAGCGGGCGCTAGAGCGCCGGCGGCGTCTGTCGTGACACCTACTGGGTTGACGTAGCCATGGGGCTGTGGCCGCTGATGCGAGTCGGTGTCATGGACCGCCCTGGTCGTCCCTCCATCCGTCGCCCACACCCTCACCGCGGCGCGGAACTCGCGCGCCGTTTGGTAACGCTCGTCGCGCGAGCGGGCCATGGCCTTCTGGACGACATCGTCATGGACCGCAGCGAGGTTGGGCGCGACCTGAGATGGCACCATCGCGTCACGGGTCAGGTGCATCACCATCACCGCGATGGGTGTGTCTGCGGAGAAGGGCACGACGCCGGTGAGCATCTGGTAGAGCATCACGCCGCACGCGTAGATGTCGGTGCGCGCGTCGACCTTTTTGCCTTCGGCCTGCTCGGGCGCCATGAACTCAGGGGTACCGCAGACGTCGCCCTCACGGGTCAGCGAGCGCGCCGCGGTCTTTCCTGTGAGGGCTTCCTCACTGTCATCGGGCAGCTGGAGCTTGGCAATCCCGAAGTCGAGTACCTTCACGTGCTCGTAGGCCTGCCCGTCATCATCGGTCGCGGGAATCAGCATGACGTTGTCAGGCTTCATGTCGCGGTGGACAATGCCGGTGTCGTGCGCAGCGCTGAGCGCCGCGAGGACCTGACTCATGATGCGCGCAGCACGCGCAGGGTGCAGGGCGCCTTCGTCCTCGATCAGGTCGCCCAGCGTGCGGCCGCGGACGAACTCCATCACGAGGTACTGGCGACCGTCGTCGATGCCGTAGTCGAGGATCTGAACCGAGTTTCGGTGACGCAGCCGCGACGTGAGCTTGGCCTCGCGGCGGAAGCGCGCTTCGGCCTGCGGGTGCGACATCACGTGGCTGTGAAGCACCTTGATCGCGACATCGCGGTCCAGGTCGCGGTGGTGAGCCCGGTAGACGGTGCCCATGCCGCCCTCGCCGAGGACCTCAAGCGGGACGTACTTACCACCTGCAATCGGTGACTCGTCACAGCCTGCTGTCTTGCCCTCGATCATCCGATCCTACGTCCGTTGTTGAAGTGTCGGCGGCACTATACCGCGATTTTCCGTCGCGTGTACGTTCTGAGCGTCGTTTCTGCCAGGTTCCACGTGCCGCGGAACGGCTGTCACTCCGGCTCGCCGACTTGTGCTGCCTCGTCTTGTCCTTCTGGTTCCTTGTACGCGGCAGGCTCGGAATCGGTTGCCTCTTCCACAGAATTTGTTGGCTTGCCGACGTCCTGTGGGAATCGAAAGAGCACGACGCGCCCGAAGCTATCGAGGATCCCGCGCTCGATCAGAAACACAAAGATCGCCACCAACAGGATCGAGATGAACACCATCATGGCGACGGTCGAGGCGAGGGCCGGCGCGTGCTCGAGGCCCGCCTGGATGGGAAGCTGCGCCAGCACGGCGGCCGCGAGGCCACGCGGCACGAGCGCCCACGAGAGCAACGCCTCGCGCCGGTTGGTGGTCTTGCTGCTCATGAAGAGCAGCACCGCCGGAATACGCGGGATGAACGGGACAAGCGCGAGCACCAGCGCGGCGACGCCGAGGCCTGTCGCGAAGGCGTCGAGCGTGACGTTGAGGCCGAGGTAGAAGAAGAAGAAGCTCTTGAGGAGGAAGACGACCTGCGCGTAGAGCTTACGCTCCGTGCGGTTGACGTTTCGGATGCGGATGTTGCGCTCGGTGCCGTCGCTGCGCTTGCCGACCCGCAAGCTGGCGCTGTCGGGTAGGTTGCCGAGCGTGATGCCGAAGGCGAGTGCCGCGATGGCGCCAGACAGCCCAAGTGTCTCGGCAAACCCGTAGATCACGAGCGCGAAGGCAAGCGTCGTGAACATGGCGTTCTTCATGCGCTCGAAGATGGACAGGATCAGCGCCCACACAAACCCCATCGCGAGTCCGAGCACGGACGCACCAACGAGCGAGTACGCTGCATTGCCAACGAGGCTTCCCGGCACGACGCCCGCCCCCTGGGCGAGCGCCGCGGTGATGCCGACGGTGCCGATGATGCAGAGCACGTCGGTCAGAGCGCTCTCGATGGTGAGGATCGTGGTGGTCTCGTCCGAGGCCTTGAGACCCTTCACCATGGGAATCACGACCGCCGACGACGTGCCGCCGAGGATGAATGCGCCTAGGATGGCCGTCCACATGTCGAGGCCGACGAGCTCGGCGAACACCCACGCCATCCCGGCGACGGCTCCTGCCATGCTGATGAGCGCGAAAGGCACCGCCCGTCCCGCCTGGGCGAGCAAGGTCCTGATGTTGAGCGAGATGCCGCTCTCGGTGAGGATGACCACCAAAGTGACGCTGCTGAGGAACTCGCCGACCCGGCCGAACGCGGCGAGGTTGACGAGCCCGGTCACAGCAGGACCGGCGATGACGCCGATCACCATCATCAGCAGGATGTCGGGAATGCGCGTCTTCTCGAAGATGAGCTCGAGCAGGTGGGCAACAAAGACGAAGAGTCCGGCTGCTAAAATGATCTCGGCCACTGACGCTCCTATCGGGTCGGTGTTGGATGCTGCTGGCGCGGCAGTATGGACCGAAATCGTCGCCGCGTCGCCAACACCTCGCGGGTGAGTCCGATCTCCGCACCAAAATCACGCGTGTTGCCGACGGCATCGCCGCTTCATCGCCGACGAGGGCATCGATGAAAAGCAGTCCATCGCCCCGGACGGGGAGGCGCCGCCAAGATCGCTTGCCGGCGAGCCTCGATTGCAGGCAGCAGGACTTGCCAATCGATCGGGGCAGTGGCTATCTCTTGCCGCCTCAAGAGCGAGGAGTGACGCTGATGGCCCTGAAAGAAACGCTGACCAACGACATGAAAGCGGCGATGCGCGCCAAAGACAAAGTCACCCTATCCACGGTGCGACTGCTGCTCGCTGAGCTCAAGAACATGGAGATCGACGCGGCCGATGGCCTGTCCGAGGCCGATGAGCTCCAGCTCCTGACACGGCACGCCAAGCGCCGCCGCGAGGCGATCGTTGAGTACGACAAGGCCGACCGGGCGGAGCTCGCCGCAGCTGAGCGCGCCGAGCTTGTCGTCATCGAAGGCTACCTGCCGAAGCAGCTGACGCCCGAAGAGGCGACGGACGTTGCGCGCGAAGTGATCGCGAGCGTTGGCGCCGAGAGCATGCGCGACATGGGCAAGGTCATGGGCGCGCTGATGGGCAAGCTCAAGGGCCGCTTCCCTGGCAAAGCGGTGAAGCCGATCGTCGAGGGACTGCTCAAAGGCTAGCCCCAAATCCGCAGCCGGAAAGAGCGCTTGTTTTGGGGTGCTAGTGTGATGAACGAGAGGAAACCTCAACGCGGGTCTCAGGGACGCAGTCCCTGAGTGATCCTAAGGTCATCGCTCCAGTGGGCACATCGCGAAGTCATCAGATTGTGCATTTCCCGGCAACGCTGCTAGGCATCGCTGCCAGCGTTCGGGAACGACCAGCTGCTGGTTGGCAGCATACACAGCCAGCCACCAGTGCAACCAACCGGCTTGATCTTTCCGAAATGTTGCGGCTACCGGTCGAAAACATCCTTCAAACTCCGTATACTAGCCCCACGTCGAACAAGAATCAGGCGGGTACTGAGCAACGTTTGCTTTAGGCCGCCGACTGGGGAACAACATGACTGAGCGATTGCTTTGGGCAGTCTGTGCCTTCGCGCTGACTTGCGTGCCTGCCTACGCCGCACCAATCGTCAACGATAACGTCGGGTCGTGGATTGACACCTACCGGGACAACGCCGGTGTCGAACTCACCGAGACGGTGGACGCCACGCACAACGCTAGCGGCCAGCTTATGACCATCAGCACGGGAGCCAGCGTCGGCTACTACACGACCGTGCCGATCGCCCCCAACTCATACTCTGCGTGGACGGCAGCCTACGTCACCTACACTGCCGGGGCGTCCTCGGATGTGGCGGTCACCGCGATCGATGACGCTGGCGTTAGCTACGGACCGCTGGCGATCACGGCATCCGATGACCCTGCGTGGGACGGCAAGGTCGATCTCTCGTCGATTCCAGCGACCGCAGCGTCTCTGAAGCTGCGGGTTGATCTCAGCAAATCGGGCCCCATCGTGCCCGCGGTCCAGGGGCTCAACGTCCGTTGGCAGCCCAAGTCGCTCATCCGTGTGTCGATCGATGCTGTCGCGAACCTGTGCGAGGCGCAAGATGGCGAGTCCAGGGTCCGCGTGTCGGTCTCTTATGTGGACGCCACCGACCTCGTGGTGTGGGCGCCGATCAGCGCCGGCGTCGTCGCCAATGATCCCGGCCAAGCTCCGAACGTCACGTTCCTCAGCGCCAGTCAAGGTGGCCGCTACCACCCCGGCCCCGGTCCGTTGACGGTTCACAACGCGTCGGTCCCGCCTGGCTCCGTCTGGTGGGACCTTGGCGACAAGGCTGCTGGCAACGCCTTCAGCGTGACGTTCAAGTATCGCTCGCCGACCGGCACCCTCGACGGAACCAGCTACACCCTGACCGCAGGCGGTATCTCAACCAACTCGGAGATCGCCGCAAGCCCGGTCACCCAAACGACGACCATCACCGCTAGCCCCGGACCAACACTCCGCAAGAGCGCATCACCGGCCTACAACATCGACGGCGTCACCTTCACTGACCAGGACCAGGCGCTGACGTACACGATCACTGCCTACAACTACATCTACCCGATCCCCGAACGTTGCCGCGAGACCTACTACGACGCCGTCGTCTACGACTCCATCGGCCCCTTCCTCGCTGACGGGACGTTCACCGGACCGCCCACCGACATCACCGGCGGCGGTCAGTTCACCACCACCGATATCGTCGTCAACGGCGTGGCGGTGCCTGCCAACTCGGTCTATTGGGACCTCGGGAGCCTTGGCGTCGGCTCAAGTCGCTCGATGTCGTTTACAGTCCAGATTGGTGACGAGATCGCCGTCCCCGACGACACCGAGGTCCTCAACACCGCTCATCTGCGCTCAAGCTTCCAACCTGAGACTGCGTCGCGCTCGCTCAACATCATCATGGGCATTCCCAACACGCCGGGCGGCAGATTGCGTAAGACAGGTCCGCGCGTCATCGGCTACGGCGACCCCGTCACCTACACGTTCAGCTACGGCAACACCGGTGCCTCCGCCATCAATGACCTCATCATCTGGGACAAGATCCCCACCGGCATGCAGGTCAGCTCGGCCTTTTTGTCGTCAGAGACCGGCGGTATGGTCTGGTACACGACCGCTGGCGCCTCCAACGCAGCCGACACACCGCCTGACTTCGACGTCGACACCGGTGTCTTCACTGGCGCCAGCTGGTCGACCACGCCGCCAGCAGACATCACCACCGTCACATTCGTCGCATTCCGAGTCCCGAAGTTGGCATCGAACTTCTTCCCTGAGGATGGCGTTCCCAACAGCTTCACTGCGCGCCTGACTCTGACGACCTCCATCCCCGATGGCGAGTGCCCGAACGTTCAGTTCCAAAACACCGGCCACTTCCGCGGCTACGGCTACACCGGCGTTGGCGAGACCACCGTCACAAATGAGCTCTTCAGCAACATCTATTCGTGGACGGTCTTTTCGCGGCCGGCGCTGCCGAACCTGACCACCTCGCGCGCGTCGAGTAGCCCCGGAGAGCTGATCGGAACTGGGCCCGTCTCCTACGCCATTCAG
This sequence comes from uncultured bacterium, assembly GCA_938040325.1. Taxonomy (GTDB): domain Bacteria; phylum Myxococcota_A; class UBA9042; order PHBI01; family PHBI01; genus CALHXW01. The sequence goes on from CALHXW010000097.1 coordinate 7,814, forward strand.
GTGGCCAATCGCCGCCCGGCGACCAACGGCGGCGTTGCGCCTATCGACACCGTGCTCGACACCGAAGTGGTGATTCAGCTCCCATCGGCCAACGTCAATGGGACCAGTCAGTTCCTGCCCTTTACCGCTATCGACGCAGCCGGCGGCATCGTCGACTACTCAGGTCTCCCGTCGACGATCGTCGTCACGTTCCCAGTCATCGCGCCAAACGCGACCAAGACCATCAACGTCGGGATCGATGTACCTGACGGGCTGCTCGACAACACAAACCTCTCCATCAACGCCTCGATCCGCGGCTACGACGATCTCTGCGGGCCGACGAGCGCCAACGTCAGCGCGTCCACACGCGTCCGGACCGACCCCTACTTAAGCGTCGGCAAGAGCGTGAACCTCTCGATCGGCGCTGCCGGCAGCGAGCTCGACTACACCATTTCATTCGTCAACACCGGCGATGGTGTGTCGACCAAGACGTGGGCGCTCGATCGCTTACCTGCCGATGCCGAGTTCCTCTCTGGCGACAACTCCAACGTCGAGTTCTGGTTCAGCGACAGCCTTCCCCCAACACTGCCAAGCTCACTGGCCGATCCCGTCATCTGGGACGAGGCCACAATCATCGGCAGCGGCGCATTCCAGCCCGGCGTCCCGCTGCCCCAAGGCGGCATCCGCTCGCCCTATGGCGCCGCAACGACCTGGGTCGCTATGCGCCTTGACGACACCAACCTGTCGCCGCCCCAGTTCATCACCAACAGCTTACGGCAAGCGCGCTTCACCCTCGCCATCGCAGCCGACGCGACAGTCGGCGACTTCGTAGCCAACGAAGTCGGCATCATCTCGCAGGAGACCGAGATCGCCATCTCCAATCAGGCCCGCACCCTGGTCAGCGACAACCCATCACTGTCGATCGAGCGCGAGTGCCCGACGGTTGTCGCCAACGCCCAAGCCTTCACCTACGACCTGTCGTTCACCAACAACTCGTCGAACCTCGATGAAGAGGTCTCGATTGTCGAGACGCTGCCGGCCGAGTTCACCTACGTTGGCTTCGAGATTGTCTGGAACGCCGCTACCGCCGGGGCCTATGACAGCGTCACTCTGACGCCGGTTGTCGACGGTCAGACGGTCACCTTCAACATCACCGACGACATCGCTGGTCCTCTGTCGTCGCTGCAGGGTGCGGTGATAACGGTCCAAGGCACCGTCAGTACCGACGCGCTCAGTGGCTCGTTCGTACCCATCAACGGCACAGGCTCGGCATCCAATGCGGCTGTGAGCCAAGCTGTCACCGTGTTCTCCGAGTGCTCCGTGCTCATTGAGAACACGGATCTATCGGTCCGCAAGACCGCCGATCAACCAGCGCCACTGGCTGGCGAGGCGGTCACCTACACCCTCACGGTCGGCAATCGCGGAGCCTATCCGGCCGCCAACGTCACCATCGTCGACAGCCTGCCGGCCGAGCTCAGCTATGTACCCGGCAGCGCTTTGGTCACGAGTGCCGGCTGGTCCCTCGGTCCCAACATCGAGCCCGAGATCTCCGGCGGCCAGCTGACGTGGAGCGTCGCGACCAACAATGCACTTACCCAGGCTGGCGGTGTCCCCGGTGCCATACCGGGAGCGACCCAAGCGGTCTCGATATCATACCGCGCAACGGTCGCCGACAGCGTGCTGCCGGCGACCTCGATGACCAACTGCGTGCAAGTCGACAACGACATCTTTGACGACGGTGTCTACACCAATGACGCCTGCGCCGAGATCCGCACGCCGCTGCCCGACCCCTACCTCATCAAGCGCGCCCCTGAGGTCGCGCAGCCTGGCGGGTCCATTACCTACACGCTGCAATATGGCAACGCTTCGCGCATGCCCACGACCGATGCCGTCGTCATCGACACCCTGCCCGATGTTGACGGTGACGGTGAAGTCGACGTGACCCTCCTCAACGTCAATGCCCCCGGCGGCGAAGCAGTCTGGTACTCCGATGCCGCCATCGGCGCAGCTGCGCCAACGTTTGACCCGACCGACCCCGCCGGCTGGGCGTCCTCCGTGTCGGCTCTCGCCAGCCCGGTCACCCATATCGCCTTTGTCATCGACGAGATCCCGGGCTTTGGCGGGCCCTCACCGATCTACCTTGAAGCCGAGCTACGAACGCCCGCAACCGGTCTGACTCCCCAGCCCGGATCAACCATCACCAACTGCGCATCGATCAGCATCCCCGCAGGCGACAGCGGTGACAACGACACCAGCAACAACCAGCCTTGCGTTGAGACCAAGACCCCTGGGGTCGATGTGGCCATTGCGCATGACTGCAGTCCCAATGGTGGCTTCCCGGGTCTACTTCCCGGTGAGGCGATGACGTTGACCCTCACGATCACTAACAACGGCACCGAGCCTGCCCACGGCCTGCGGATCACCGAGCAGCTGCCGACCTGGTTTAACTATACTGGCGACAGCGCACTCGTCGTCGAGACGGTCGACGCGAACGGAGGCGCCTCAGCCCCCATCAACCTCATCGGTGCACCCGTGACGGGTGACACGCCCTGGACGCAGGTCGGCAGCGACTACCTGCTTGGCTCCGACGATCCCACCCATCCGTTCTACTACCGGCGGGTCGGACTCGCCTCAGGCCACAGCACGACGATCATCATCTCGGGCACGGTAAGCGTGGACCTCGCGTCCAACACCCAGATCGTCAACAGCGCCACAGTCACCACCGACTACCGCGACGACTGGCTGGTCGGCGATCCCGAAGAGGAGAACCTCGACAACAACGAGGCGACCTGCGGAACCGTCGTCTACCGACCCGACACCATCCTGATCAAGACGGCATCCAATGCTGACGGCAGCACTGGTGCTGTGCCTGCCGGTGGGCGCATCGCCTATAGTTTTGACTACAACAACATCGGCCAAGCTGCCGCCGCCGACGTCTTGGTCGAGGACAACCTGCCCAACGGCTCGCATTGGGTGATCGGAAGCCTGACCAACGTGCCTGACGAGGTCAGCGTCAGCTTTGATGACGGCAGTGGCGCCTTTGACTACAGCCCCGTGGGCGACAGCGGCGACGTCGACACGAACGTGACGGCCGTGCGCTTGGCCTGGGAAGGGGCCATGAACGCTCCTACCAACAACTACTTCAGCCAGGACACAGTGGTAGACTTCGCTGTTGGCACGTTCAACGGCACCTCGCCGAACGCCGGCCAAGACGGCGTGGGCGCCGACGGAACGTTCACAGGCGACCACCCCACGTTCACGTCACCCACCATTCCGACGGCATCCGAGGGTGCCGTCGTCAGCTGGGAGCGCATCGTCGCCGCAGTGCGTCTGTTGAACGCGGACGATGACTTGCTGCTCCACGTCGTCGACGCGGCGACGGGCACGCCGATCCCAGGTTTTGAGGACCTGGTACCCGATGCGTCTGGCTCCATCGACATCTCAGGCCTTTCGCCCACAGACCACCCGGAGATCGCGGTTGTGGCCGAGTTCCTCGGTGGCGGCATGCGCGTGAACCTTGATAGCGCCGAGGTCAGCACCATCTCCACGCTCGAGTCCGAGGTCGACGCCGACCTCTACAACCGCGCCTACCCCGAGTACGGCTACAAGTTCGTCGAGTTCGATGTCGGGGATGACTCCTGTTTTGCCATCTTGGAAGGAGAGGGTTGCGACGTCGAGACGACCTACTTCTCCGCGCTGCAAGGACGCGGCGACATCACGGCCGTGTATCAAGACCAGATCTTCCTAATGGCCAACGACGGCATCGGCTACCGCTATGATAAGACCGCCGCCGGGTGGGTTGGACGCAAGATCTTTGAGGGCAGCCGCAAGTGGATGGACCGTGGCCGCGGCGATTTGGCCGTCGGCGGCGTCTGGGACTCGAATGGAATCGACGAGCCTGCTGTGTGGCTCTTTGACGGGGCGGCGTGGCAGGAAGCGATTCTGCCGGTCCACGAAGAGATTGGTTGGGCCTGGCTCCTTCATCCCGACCCAGCGACCAACATCATCGGTGGCGACTCACGCGATAGTGTGACCAACCGGTGGTTGGCGACCGTGTGGGTGCCAAACTCGGCGGAGCCTAGCGGCTGGCAGCATGTTCTGCTTCCCGGCGTGAGCCCGAGTATCAGCATGTTTTCACAGACGGGTGATGTGATCGGCCAAGACGAGAGCCAGGCGGTCGTCTGGCGGCCAGACCCCATGGACCCATATAGCTATTCTCAGGTGCCGCTCAACGTCTATGGCGCATCGCGCAGCAGCATCAACTCACCCTGGCCGCCGACGGCCCAACAGCACTTCACCGGTGCGTTGCGCGACTCGACCCTTGGCGCAGGCTGGGTCTATGGCGCGTGGATCTATGGCGCTGGCGGCTCCACGGACTACACATTTCATCTCTTCCCCACCCCAGACGGCAGCGTTGCTCAAGGGTACACCGTGTCGGCGAGAGGAACCTACTTTGGTGGCTACTGGGGCGGCACGTCGAACGCGACCCGAGTGCCAGGCATTTGGCGCGTCGACCTAGACGCAGACCCGCCGCTTGAGCTACTCACGTTCTCCGATCTCCCGTTCGAGTACGGTCAAATCCAGACCATCAACGAGGACGGCTCCGGCACGATGTTCTCGAGAGACGACGGTGAGTACGTCGCGTTCTATCCTCGTGGCGACGGCACGTATGTCTACCAGCTAATCGGCAGCCGGTCGTTTCAGGCGTCGATTTCGCACGGTTGTGCCACCTCTCGCGACCCAGATGGCAACCTCGTGCTGTGGGACCTGACGGTCGAACCGCCCGCGATGCATCCGCAAGAGGGGGTTGGCATCTCGTACGGCGCGGTGTTGGGAGGTACTTCGGACGGCACACTCTTCGGCCGTGATGGTAACGACCAACCGCTCGTCTGGCATCCGGACCCAAGCGCGACCGGCGGCTGGCAACCGACGATGCTTCCGGGCCTAGGGGGCGACTGGCTCGAGATGGCCGACTTCTACGGTGACATGCCGATCGGCGAGGCGAGCGATGCCGAAGGCAACTTGTGGGTTGTCACGTGGGTTGCTGATGCCAACGAGGCGTCCGGCTACCGTTGCGTGAAGGTCGATCCAGGTGAGGCGACCCAGACCCTTATCGACACGAGGGCACGACCTGCCGCCGACGGCTGGCTCAGAGGAAGCATGCAGATCGGTGGCCAGAACTACTCGGCGGTGCTGGTCCCCGACGCGTCGTCTGCCACGGGGCTTGCGTTCGTGCCGTTTAAGGCCGCTGGCTCCTCCCTCGCAGGCGGGTCCGGGCGGTTCCCGTCGCTCAACTTTGTTTTCCTCCCCGGGACACTCAGCAGCAACGCTGCGATTTGGTCCAAGAACGGCACCACCGGTGATTGGGAGCCAACCCAGCTAGCCCACGACGGATCCTCGTCGCGGATCGAGTCGATCAACAACAGCGGTGCCGCAGCCGGTTATGTGTCATCAGAGGCTGGTCGCAAGCCAGCCATCTGGCTACCGGATGGTGCCGGCAGTTGGACGCACACGGAACTGCCAACCACCACAACCAATGCCATTGCCGAGTTCGTGATGCCCAATGGCGACGTGTACGGCTACGATGACGGTATGGTTGTCTGGCGGTCCGATGGTGGCGGTGGTTATGCCCAGCACCTACTGCCACCACCTCCCAACGGCGGTACCTCATTCACCGACCTGCGCTGGTGGTATCTCGCCACCTTCGAGGCGGGTCATATGTTGGGTTGGGTTGACGACCAGATCCTCATCACGAGCTCGATGGTCTCGTGCATTCCCGATACCACGGACGTGTCGGGCTACCGCTGCGACTGGCTCGACGGGCTTGGCTACTACGCCGAGGTCTTTCGAACCCTACCGAGCGGAGATCTCCTAGGCCTGGCCACGGACCCGACCGACGACTACGGCAACCCAAGGACGATCATCTGGCGCCAGGATGCGTCGGTGCCTGAAGGCTACGTTCAAGAAGTGATTGCACCCCTCGGTGGCGGCGCGATGGACAACTTCTACGATCTCCACCTAGCGCCCGACGGCTCGTTCGTGACGCGCTACGAGAGCTTCGACAACGACGCGTACTGGACGGGCAAGCCCTACCTAGTGACACCCGATGGAGGACAAGACTCGGGGTACGCGGCTACGAGCATACCCTCATCGGTGCGCGCTGGCGCCAACTTCTACGACGACCCCGGTGCCCGCCCGATCGCTGACACCGGCTGCTGGGCTTTTGTCGAGGGTGGCGGCCGTACCGATGCAGGAACGACTGCCGATGTGAACGAGCCGTTCGCAGCGACCGGCGAAAAAGCAACCATCGGACCCACCATCTGGGGCTGTGCGGTGGGCTCTACGTCTATCCTTGATGAATGGAGCGTGCTCTACCGTACCGACCGCAACCCGAACTTTGGCTTCCAGCTCGAGGTGAGCGATGCGTGCCAGACAAGCATCACCAACACCGCCACGGTTGCGACCTCGTCGATCGAGGTCACCCAATCCAACAACACCAGCAGTGCCGAGAGCGCTGTCCAGACCGTCGATGTCGGGGTCGAGATCAGCGTCGACCTTGGCACGGCCGCCAGCGGCGACTCGCTGGTCTACGAGGTCGAGGTCACCAACTATGGCCCGGGTGATGCGACAGACATCCGCCTCGAGATCGCCTTCCCGACCGAGGTCGGCGTCAACCGGACGCGCCTGATCCCCTTCCTTGCCAATGGCGACACCTTTGTCCTCACCGTCGAGGATACGTGGATCAACGACGAGCTAGAGATCGAAAACGGCACGGCGCTGGTCGCCAACGCCAGCATCACCCACGGTGGTGCCGACTGTGACCGCGGCAACGACACCAACTCAGCAACGACGGTGGTGGGCAACTTCCCGAACGTATGGCTGACCAAGAACGGACCCAGCAGCGCGGCACTGGGCGAGCCGTTCACCTACGAGATCACCTACGGCAACAACGGTAACGCCGACGCCACCAACGTCACGGTCTCCGACATTCTGCCAGCTGGTATGGTGCTGACCGACCCCAACCAGCCCACCGACATCGTCATCGGGACGGTCGAAGCCGGCACGACTGGCACCATCGCGCTCGAGGTGGTCGTTGACGACTGCGCCTATGCACAGCTCGACATGGAAAACGTCGCGGGCGTCAGTGCCGACATCGACGTGAACTTTACCGACAACAGCGACACCGCACTGACGACGATACTCGCGCCCCGAGCTACCCTCGACGTCGCCATCATCCCGTCGCGAGGCACGGTTGAGCTCGGCGACCTCATCACCTATGTCGTCTACTTCCGCAACACCGGCTCAGCCACGGTCGAAGACGCCGTCATCTCGGCGACACTGCCCACAGGCGCTACACCTGTGCTGGCAGCCATCACCGCTGGGGGCACGACAGGTCCGGACGGGGTCAGCTGGACACTGCCGGCGGTCGGTCCCGCCGAACAAGGCTCCGTGAGCTTCACGGTCGTGGCCAGCGGCGCACCATTTGGCAACGGGTACAGCTCGACGGCGACCTTCGCTGGTGGCAACGTCTGTGGATCGTCGGTCGAGAGTGTCGCAACGGCACTCACGGGTCCGGGCGTCCATGTGGTGAAGTCGGCCAGCTCGAACGCAGCCTGCGCGGCACCGGGGGCACCTGCGACAACGATCGGCTGGTCGGTCCACGTCAGCAACACCAGCAACCAAGACGTCACAGGCGTGATCGTCACCGACGAGCTTCCCTCGGCGCTCAACTACGTGTCTGGCAGCATCGTTGGCCTCGGCGCTAGCGATGTTGGGGCACCCGTGCTGCTGTGGAATGTCGGCACGCTCCGAGCAGGCGAGGGCATCACGCTGCACTACGAGACGCAGACGCCGGTCTCGGCCGGAGCGCTCATCAGCAACACCGCACAGGCCGAAGTCGATGGCGTGTCGATCGCCACGTCCAACCCCGCGGCGCTGCGCGTTGAGTGCGAAGGATCGCTCGACCTCGTCAAAGCATGGGATGGCCAGTGCGCTACCGCTGGCGACGTCGTTACCGTCGAGCTGAGCTACGTCAACGACAGCAACGCAGCGATTGAAGGTGTCACGATCAGCGACTGGATCCCGGCGGAATTCGAAGACGTCCAAGTGACGACAGTGGGCGCGACCTACGACCCCGTGAACCGCTTGATCACCTGGGCGGTTGGCGATGTCGAGGCCGCTGGTGCTGCTACACTGAGCTTCACAATGCGGGTCGCCGCGGGTCTTACCAGCGGTGAGCTCGCGCTCGATCGTGCGATTGGGCGATCGACCTCTGGACTGCCGCAAACCTCCAACCAGGTCGCAGGTGTCTTGCTGAACTGCGATGACGGCAACGCGTGCACAGTCGACGCCTGCTCGGCCCTTGAGGGCTGCATGCACGTCTTCACGCCCAACGATCTTGTCGACAGCACCTGCGACGGCGTTGACGACAACTGCAACGGCGAGGTCGACGAGCAGTTCGTCGAGGGCTTCACGAGCTGTGGTGTCGGCGCGTGCATGCGCTCAGGCCGCACCGTCTGCGTCGAAGGCGATGTCGTCGACAACTGTAACGAAGGCCTGCCCAGCGCCGAGCTTTGTGACGGTGATGACAACGACTGCGACGGTGCAACCGACGCAGATGACGACGACCTCGTGACAGTGGACTGCGAGAAGCAGGACGGTGTGTGCGACGGATCGACCAAGCCGGCGGCCCTGTGCGTTGACGGTGCGTGGCTCGACTGCGACGCCCCGGTCTACGCTGCGTGGGCCTTCGACGCTGGTGGCGCTGCCTACACGGTCGACGACGCTAGCTGCGACGACGCCGACAACGATTGCGATGCCGAGTCCGACGAGGACTTTGTTGGCGACGCAACTGGTTGTGGCGTTGGCGCATGCGCTGGCAATGAAGGTGCGTTGGTGTGTCTTGGCGGTGAGGTAACCAACACGTGTGAGCCGCTGGCCGGGGCGACGGCAGAGGTCTGCAACGGCATCGATGACGACTGCGACGGGACCATCGACCTCGATGGTAACGGGCAGCCCATGTGCCCCCCCATCGACACGCTTGTGACAGTGTGCCCCGAGGCCGTCACGGCGCTGATGAGCGGCGACTTCGCCTACGAAGACCCCGAGAATTCTGCGGCCGTCGACTTCGAGTGCTCGATCGACGGTGGCGCCTGGTTCGAGTGCGACGGTGGGGCGTTGACCCTAGATGACTTCGCGGCCGGCCAGCACACGTTCTTAGTCCGTGCGGTGGGCGCGGACGGTAGGGTTGATGAGACGCCGGCGTATTGTGCGTGGGTTGTCGACGACAGCGTGCCGGACACATGGTGCGTCAGTCAGCCCCAAGATCCGTCGCAGTCCAGCGACGCCGACCTGGTGTTTGGCTCCAACGTGAGTGACTCACCGAGCTACTTCTGTGCGCTCGACCCAGGCGAGGAAACCGTCTTTGAGCCCTGCGACGTCGCAACGAGCTTTGAGGGCTTAGCTGATGGCGCCCACGAGGTGTGCGTCTATGTCGTCAACTCGGCCGGAACGGTGGACCCATCGCCGGCGTGTTGCGGCTGGACCATCGACACGACGGTGCCCGACACGTCGGTTGCGTGCGGGCCCACGCTGACAAACGAGACGAGTGTGACGTTCACCTACAACGACCCCACTGGCGGAACCGCGACGTACGAGTGCCGACTCGACGGTGGAGACTGGACGCCGTGTGAAGATGGCGCGTCGACCTACGCAGAGCTTGCAGAAGGCGACCACACATTCGAAGTCCGGGCCAGCGACACCAATGGCAACGTCGATCCTACGCCGGCTGTCTGCGACTGGACGGTCGACTCGACCGCGCCAGACACAAGCTGCTTGGTGGTCCCAGCATCGCCGTCGCAGAGCGGGGATGCGGTCTTTGGATTTGGTGCAACGGAGCCGGCAGTGACCTACTACTGCGTGCTTGACCCTGCGGTGACACCACCGACTGAGGACATGTTTGCGCCGTGCGGCAAGACGAGCGCCTTCAGCGGACTCGGCGACGGCGACCATGTCGTGCATGTCTATGCTGTGGACTCGGCAGGCAACGCGGACGCCACCCCAGCAGAGTGTGGTTGGCTGATCGACCAGAGCGACCCGGAGACCCAGATCACGTCGGGACCCGAGCCGCTGACGTCGGTGGGTACGGGGGTCACGCTGACCTACCGCGACCCGACCAACCCTGACGCCACCAGCTTCGAGTGCCGCTTGGATGGAGGCGAGTGGACGGCCTGCGATGGCGGCGAGATCAGCTACGGTGCCGACGAGCTGACGCTTGGCGAGCACACGTTTGACGTTCGCACCTGCGACGATGACGGCTGCGACCCCACGCCCGCCGTGCACACGTGGACGGTGGTCGAGAGCCCGTGCCCGGCTGACGGAGTCGCGCCGGAGTTGACCTGTGATGATCTCGTCACCCTTGAGTGCGTCTCCGGCGGGGCGAGTCTATCGGTCGACCAGCTCGGCGCTAGTGCGACTGATGCGTGTGAGCCGATCTCGATCACCACCGACGAAGACGGCGAGTTCCCGCTGGGAACGACGCCGGTTGTGTGGACGGCCACCGACGGCAACAACAACCTCACAACGTGCCTCACGGTGGTGGTGGTCGAAGACACGACTGAACCTGCAATCGCCTGTCCGGACGACCTGACGATCTCGACCGATGAAGGCGTTTGCTTGGCCGCCCTCGATCCCGAGCTGGCAGTGGCGTCCGACGACTGCGCTGCGCCCGAGGCCATCACGATGCTCAGCAATGCGCCCCAGACGTTTGCCGTGGGCGAGACCACGGTGACTTACCGAGCCATCGATGGCGCCGGCAACGTGGCCGAGTGTAGCTTCGTGGTGACCGTTGAGGACACCGAGCCCCTGACGCTCATGTGTGACTCCGAGTATGTCGTCGATGCAGCGGCCGATGAGTGCGCGTGGGAGGGCTCGGTCAGCGCGACAGCGACCGACAACTGCTCGGGCGATCTGAGCGTGGTCGAGGAGCCAGCCAACTACCCGGTCGGAACCACCTCGGTGACGTTCACCGCCAGCGACGAAAGCGGCAACAGTGCTGAGTGCGAGACGGCGGTTGTGGTGCGTGACGTCACCGAACCCGAGGTGCGCTGCGAGGCGCTCTCAGCCGACGGCGTGCTGGCCCGGGTCAGCGCCAGCGATGCCTGCGGACCTGAGATCAGCATTCGCGATGTGCTGTGCGAGGTCGAGATGGACGGCGCCTGGATCGGCGTTGATCCCGTGGGTTGTCCGATCACCGTCGACGGCGACGTGCTGCGACTCGGTGTGAGCGAGCTCGCTGGCCGCTTCCGCGTGCGCTATACCGGTCACGCCATCGACCCATCGGGCAACGTTGGGACCGTCGACTGCGAGAACATCTTTGACCCCGACAGCGACCTCGACACGATCGTCGACTCGGCTGACAACTGTCCGCTGATGCCCAATACCGACCAGTTCGACCTCGATCTGGACGGCATCGGTGACCTATGCGACCCCGAGCCGGCACAAGGTTTGGTGGCCTATGGCGACGGCGGTCTCTGCAGCGGGTCTTCTGGGCCAAGCCTGCCGCTCGCCTTGGTCATTGCGTTCTTGGCTCTCGCCTTCTTCAGTCGCCGTCAGCGGGCACTGTCCGCCGGCGGCGCTGACGGGGCTCGTCTCCGATAGACTCTGGGATTAGCTATGTGCAGAAACATCAAGACGCTGGCGAACTTTGCGCCGCCGGCGACCGACGAGGAGATCTACGCCTCGGCGCTGCAGTTCGTGCGAAAGCTCAGCGGGTCGCGCAAGCCATCGAGAGCCAATGAAGCTGCGTTTGAGCGCGCAGTCGGTGAGGTCGCTGCCTCGGCGAGGCGGCTGATCGACTCGCTGGAGACCAAGCAGCCGCCGCGAGACCGAGACGTCGAGGCCGCCAAAGCCAAGGCGCGATCTGCCAAGCGCTTCGGACGCGGCTGAGGCGGCGGGCAACATTCCGCTTGCGATACAAACGTTCAGTGCTATAACGGGCGCGTCACACCAGCTACCGTGACAGTGAGACAGCCGGTCCAAGGCTGTCACACCTTGCACACCCGGAGAGACCTATGGCGCAGCCCGTCGTACCTTCCTTCGCCTCACGCATCCTTGGCAGCCTCTACGGCCTTGGCCTTGGCGATGCCTACGCGGCGCCCACTGAGTTCATGGGCGTCGCCGAGATCTGTGAGCGATGGCCTCCGTCCGGACCGACCGAGCCACCGCGCCCCGCCACTGTCACCGACGACACGCAGATGGCCATCGCCGTCGGCATGGCCCTCCGCGACGCCGGCAAAGGCCTGTGCGAGCCGCTGCCTGTGACGACATCGCTAGCCAAGCGCCTGCGGGAGTGGCTCCACGATCCTACGACGCCTGCGCGCGCACCGGGCAGCACGTGCATTCGGGCATGCCGCGGGCTCGACCGAGGTGAACACTGGCTCGACGCGACCGTGCTTCAGTCCAAGGGGTGCGGCGCGAACATGCGCGTGACGCCGGTGGGGCTTATCGCTCCGGAGGTCTTGAGTGCGAGCAATCGCGCGGGGCTAGCGCAGCTGCAAGCGGCGATGACCCATGGTCACCCAACCGGCCTCGCAGCGGCTGACCTGACCGCCGAGACCTGCGCTTTGCTGCTCGCTGGCGCCCCGCCGACGGAGCTACCGGCAGCGCTGCGATCGTACGCGGAGTCTCAGCGCCACGTCTACCACACCGACTGGCTGGGCGATCTCTGGGTGCGAGCTGGCGATGCATCTGCTGAAGCCTTTATCGCGCGCGGGTGGAACGAGCAGCTCGGCATCCTGGACCGGCTCGAGGCGGCCTTGGCGGCAGGGGACGACGGCGGCGACCCGTGCCGACACACCGGTGAAGGCTGGATCGCAGAGGAAGCCCTCGGCACCGCGTTGCTCTGCTTTCTCTGGCATGCCGACGATGCACCCGCGGTCCTCAAGCGGGCGGCGGTCACCAAGGGGGACTCGGACTCGCTCGGTGCCCTCGCAGGTGCCTTTGCGGGCGCGTACCTTGGCGCGGACGCTTGGCCGATGGACTGGGTCGAGCGCCTTGAGTATCGCTCGGACCTCGCGAGTCTAGGCGCGTGGCTCGAGAGCCTGACGCCGGCGCCGGGGGCCGTCGCTCGAACGTCTGAGTCGCACCCGCTTCAGGTGGGCTGGCTCGGTCCGGCGGCACCTCACATGGGACTCACGTTTGCCCCCGGCAAGCGCCAGCAACGACCGCAGACGGGTCGGCTCGGCGCCTGGCATCGCGATCTCGGCACCGACCTGGACGCCTTGGCGAACGCCGGCGTGACGCTCCTCGTCTCGCTCGTCGAAGAGCACGAGCTGCACGAGCTGCACATCGCCGACCTCGTCATCGAGGCCAACACCCGCGGCATCGACGTCCTGCGCTTTCCGATTCGCGACTATCACACGCCTGAGCCAGCTGCGCTCAGCCCAGTCATCGACCGAGTCGTGGCCGAGCTCGCGAGCGGCGCGAAGGTCGTGGCCCACTGCAAAGGCGGGCTCGGTCGTGCCGGCACGCTCGGGGGTTGCGTCCTCAAGCGCCTCGGCGTCCCGGACGCCTCGGTCTTCGAGAGCCTCAAGGCCGCCCGCGGCCCTGGCTGCCCCGAGACCAGCGACCAGCGCGCGTTCATCCGAGCGTTCGAGTAGCGCCCGCTGCGCGTTCACCCACGAAGCTGAGCCAGGTTGGCTTGACCCGAGGGGGAGGACCAAGGACGCTTGCTCTCGGTCACGCGTCGCGAGGTATGGATGAGCGTACGGTCTTGGATGTTGGGAATCGCGGCAGCGCTCGTGCTGGCGGCGGGGTGTGGAGACGACGCGGCGCCTGCTCAGACCGCGGACGTCGGCACCGTCGATACCTCTGAGGACCTCGACACCGACACGACGGAGAGCGACGCACCCGGTGACACGACCGACGGCGACGTCTCGGCCGTCGACACTACGGCGTCGGACACGACCCCAAGCGTCGACGCCGCACCCGACACGACGCCGAGCATCGACACCGCGCCTCCTAGCTGCGCCGGTGTGACGGCTCAGCCTGAGGGGGTGTTCCTCGCGAGAGCCCAGTCCGTCACCGGCGAGCTCCTAGGGTGCGACCGAGCCCTGCACGCAATGGCCGGCGCCGACGGGAGCACGCTGCGGGTTCACATCGACGCGTTCGACCGGCTTGAACCGTTGACGGGCCAAGTGACGGCCCCGGCGCCAGCGACGCTGACGCTGCGCTTCACCGACCTCTTGGGCACTGTCTTGGCGGAGACGTCCGGACTGGCGGCTGGCGACACGGCCGACCTGGTGCTCGACCGAACCGGCGAGTTCTTCGTGACGCTTGAGTCCGACGAGCCGACGGTCGCAGCTGCTTACGGCATTCGCGTTGGCTGCGCTGCCGGCAGCGACACCGACGGCGCCTGCGACCGTGAGTACACGCGCTACCCCATCGTCTTGATGCACGGCGCCGCAGGAACCGAGAGCTTCGGTGGCCTCATCGACTACTGGAATGGCGTCCGCGGGCCCATGGAGGCGGCCGGCTACAAGGTCCTTGTCGATGCCGTCGATCCCTATCAGAGCTCCGATGTCCGCGCGTCGCAGTGGCGTGCCCACCTCGATGGCTGGGTCGCCAACGGCGAGGCGAGGCGCTTCAACCTCATCGCGCATAGCCAAGGCGGAGTGGACGCGCGCTTGCTCACCGCAGACCTCGATCCCGAGCGGCAGATCCAGAGCCTCATCACGCTCAGCACACCCCACCGCGGCACAAGCCTCGCGTCCATCGCCGACGGTACGCTCAGCAACCTCCAGCTCACCAGCGCACTTGTCGACGCCGTCGTTGACGGCCTCGTCGTGCTCTACGGCCTCGACACCGACCAGGACGTTGCTGCCCAGATGGCAGCGCTCAGCGTCTCAGGGATGGAAGCGTTCAACGACGCAACCCCCGACCGCCCCGACGTCTACTACGCCAGCTGGGCCGGCAAGACCTGCAGCCTCATCAACCTTATCTGCCAAGCCAACAACGGCGGCGAGATCGTCAACCCGCTCTTGTCCGCCACGTTTGCGGCACTCCGCATCTTTGAGGGTGACAACGACGGCATCGTCGGCGTCGATAGCGCCAAGTGGGGCGACTTCCGTGGCACTGTGGGTGCCGACCACCTCAACGAGATCGGGCTTGGCATCACCGCCCCGGGCTACGACCCCGAAGACCTGCTGCTCGATGAGGCCAGGCGACTCCAGGCCATGGGGCTGTAGTTGGTAATGAGGGAGACCGGTCAATCGAGGCCACGGCGCCCACACCCATCGGCGCTATGCGCAACCAAACTCTGAACCGGACGACTGGACGTGTCCGAGCGGTCAGGTTGTAACGGTCGGCCAACTGCCTAACAGCCAGTTCGAGCTCAGCAATCACCGCAATTGCTACTTGCTTTTAGCGGCGTGAGACGAGCCGCGTCGCGCTCACGGCACTCCCCCGAAACCTCCGCACGCTAGGGCGTTTTGCCCTTCGAAAGCGCCACCCCTTTGATGTGGGCGACAATCGCGAGCAGGGCCTTGCCGTCGGTCGTCAGCGCTAGACGCGTAATGTCGGCCGAGCTCTCGCGCCGCGCTCGCAGGATGAAGCGCTCAGCGCCAGCGTTGGTCCGCTCTTGAGGCGATAGCTCTCTGCGCGTGTCTCGCCCGTCGTTTGGCGGCCCTGCCACATCGCCTTGCCCAGGACTGACGCCGATGAATACGTGACCCGACAGGTCGCGGATGTGGGTGTAGGGAGACGCCCGGTGGCTGAGCTCCACAAGGCCTTGCAGCAGCGGCCGCGACTTACGGATGGCGTTGGCGCCGAACGCGTCGTGGATCGACAGCTCAGGGAGCAGCGCAATCGCGCCTGCCAGCGGCATATGCTCAGCGTAGAGCAGCGCCAGCCCACCACTCTCTGCGGCCCCAATGGTGTAGACGCGCTGCGGGTCTACCGGGAGGCGGGCAAGCGCGAAGCGGTGAGCGTTGCGCGCGTTGACCAGTCCAGCGAACGACCGTCGAAACGCCTGAAACGCTTGGCTCGCTGCGGCCTCTCCGGACACAGAGCCATCCGGCACGCCGTCCACCGAGTAGAGGACCACGGCAATACCAGCCTTCACAAAGGTCATCACATCGTCGACGTCTGCAGCTGTGACGTTAGCACCGGCGACGAATCCCATGCCGGATGCCGCCGCCAGCATCAACGGCAGCTGCTCGCCGCGCGGCCTCGGGTCGGGAAGCAGAACCACGAGCTTGCCTGTGTGTCCCGCAAGCTCCTCTGGCCCCCCGAACTCCACATCGAAGCGAGCGGCATGCTCGTGGAGCACCGCGACCGGCATCTCGGGCAGCTCGGGCACGGCGACAGCGCTCAGGTCGTAGGCGTCCGTGTCGGCATTGGATGAGCAGAACAGATAGGCGCCACCTGCCACCGCGGCAATGAGAGCAACTCGGCCGAACATCTCGGGATTCCTGGGCGGTTCAGAGGGCTGTCCAGCCACAGTTGGCCGAGCCGTCCAGCGATTGTCAATCGCCGCGCCCGAGATGTCATAGCGTCAACGACACGCCCATCGCTTGACGGTGTGCAGCAACTATCCAGTTCGGTGCGAGGTCGGCAGGCCCGCACACATGACGCCAGAGCTGTGCGTCAACGCCTTTATGTGGCTGAGTAGGTGCTTGCCGGTGCGCCTGAGCCGTCTTGGCACACGCGTTGCACACCCACGCAGCGGCCGCTCACCTCAAACCGGAGACCAACGATGACTCAACTCAACCTGCGACGCACCGCGACCGCGCTGGCGCTCGCACTCGTGATGCCAGCGTGCGACTTTGGAACGTCGTGCACGTTGATCGGCTGCGCAAACTCCGGGTTCACCTTCGGATGGCAGGCACCAGACACACTGCCAGATGGCACCTACACCGTGACGGTCACGGCGAGCGCATTCGTCGGCGACGGCCGTCAGACCACGGCCGCGTGCGACGTCGAGCTCAACGACGGCGTCGCAAGTCGCGCCGGCGGCGCCTGCTCCGGGTTCGACGGGACATTCACGTTCTCCGACTTCTTTCCCACCGAAGCGCTCGTGGTCGTCAGCGATGCCGATGGGACCCTGGTCGAGAACTCTGTCTCAACCACCTACACCAGCAACCGCCCCAATGGGCCCGACTGCGGTCCGGTGTGTCGCACGGCACCCGCGTTCATGATTGCGCTGTAGCCCACCTTCGTCGGGATCACGTCGCGAAGTGGGTCTTCACCTTCGCGAGTGACTCGGCTCGCCGCTCGTCGAAGCGCTCAACCAGCTTCTTTGAGAGCTTTCTGAGCGTTTTTGCCGCCCGCTCGACCTTGCACTTCTTGGTGGCGCGGTCGCTGATGAGGTCGGCGTAGTTCTTCGTGTTGACGACCTGGCCATTGCGGTACGTGACGAGAACCAGCCCGTCGGGCTTCTTGTCGCGGTAGTAAGCGTAGTAGCAGTGGGCGGCTTTCTCGCGCTCCGCCTCGGCCTTTTTGAGCTTGGCGACATCCTTGCCCGCGGCAATGTTGGGCAGGTAGCTCAGGCTGCCGCTGAACGCCGCTCGGGGCGCGCTCGGCACGGTCGCTGCGCCCTCAGGCAGTGCCTTGAGGTCCTTGATGCGGACATCGAATGGATAGCCGTCGGCGCTAACCACCGTCGCTTTCTGTCCCTTGTCAAACACCCGAGTGACCACAAGCGGTTCGCCTGGCTGAGGAAAGAACGCCTCGCCGCGCGCGTCGGCGACCACATCGTTGAGCGCGTTTGCCGGGGTGACGTAGAGCTTGCGCGGAAGCTCGGTAAACACGCGCTCTAGCAGCAGGAGATCGTCGTTGGTCGTGGCCTGCGAGATCCCCTTGAGGTCAGGCGCCCAGCGCCCCACGGCGCGTCGGGCAACCGGTAGGTCGTCGGGGATGGACTTCACGAGCATGAGCGCGTCGCGCTTGGTGTGCTTGTGGGTCAGCCAGA
Organism: uncultured bacterium; assembly: GCA_938040325.1. Classification (GTDB taxonomy): domain Bacteria; phylum Myxococcota_A; class UBA9042; order PHBI01; family PHBI01; genus CALHXW01. The sequence goes on from CALHXW010000097.1 coordinate 25,761, forward strand.
GTTGGTAGTCCGTATCTGGAGCGTCGAGCACGTAGACCGCATAGCGACCGTCCATGAGCGTATAGCCACGGTTGGCAGTGCCAACGCTCCGGGTTGGCGAGCCGCTCCCCTCGACGACATGAACCTCGAGCGTGTCACCGCCGAGCGTCAACGCCCGCACGACCACGTCCCCGATGGGCTCCGCCGTCTCGATGACGACGTCCGGCCACATGCTGCGATTGTGCTTTGGACCTCTCGCCGCGCTGAAGCGGTGGTGAAGCGCTGGCTGGGTCTTGCCGACGTGCCACTGGACGTCGCTGGACGCCGTGACCTTCATCGCATCTGATCTGACACCCGCGAGCGGCGAGTTTGCTGCGACAAAGTACGCGTGGAATGCGCCTTCATCATCACCCAACAGCCAGATGTCGTGCCGGCCCTTCGCCCATGTCTCAACGTGCACGCCGGTATCTGCCATGTTCTGATTGGGTTTGACCTTGTGAATGCGCCCGTCCGGCGTCCGCAGGATGTAGCCGGCCCGCAGCCAGAGCTTGCCTCGCACCTCGGCCGCCACGTCGAGTGTGAGCTGTGGCTGAAAGGTCATGAGCTTGTTCCACTTACCCGCAAAGATGTTGCTGTTCACGCGGTGCTTGAGGTGCTTTTTAAACGTGAGGATGTGAGGGTTTTGAGCCGCGCTGTCGATTGCGTAGCTCGCAGCAGCGCGGGGCTTCACGGTGACATCAACGAAGCGGATGTCGAAGGTCTGCGAGGTCTTGGCGAGGTTGTTGTTGTAGAGCGTGTCGCCGACAAAGATGTCCCACTCGCCTTCGTTGAGCTGCAGGAGGTGGCCGGGGCTCTTAGCGGCCAGATTCATGAAGCCACCGCCGCGCTTGCTGACGAGCAGACAACGGTGGCCGAGCCAGCTTGAGTCCGGCCGCTTGCCACTGAGGAAGACGCTGAGGTGAACCTTAGTGGCTTTGTCGACGCGGAAGCTGGCCGAGGGTTTCTTGGGGATCCGCAGCTCGCCGCGCATCGCATGGCCAAGCTTGGAGCACTCGGTCTGCCCCTTGTAGCCGAGCTTGTTCGGGTGAACGCCGTCAGCGAGTGGCGGCGACACGTAGCGCTGAACCGTCATGCCGGCCGTGAGGTCCAAGGTCGGCGGCGCGCCCACCGCTGGTGCGTGCATGATCGCCGTGACCGCGAGGGCAAGGACCAGCTTACCAGCAGCGGCGATGGAAATTCGTGGGGTGGTCATGATGGCTCGCTATCGGCAGCACACGCGCTGGTGCGTCTGAGCTTGGTGTGCGGCAAGTCGTTCGGTGAGCCGCCAATATAGGCCGACTGCCACACGAGCGTCCATCGAGCTTCTCCGTTCCTCGGAGCTGGCGCCCGCAACCTCAGCCGGCCGTCGTCCAGTCCACGTACGGCAGCCCCGCAGCCACCGTCGCGGTCGCCTCCATGCCCTCGCGCAGCTCGTCGAGCGGGTCCCAGCGGCCCTCCAAGAACGCGTCACGCGCGGCGTCAGGGATGCGGCCTTGGAACGTCGCTGTGCCGCAGCGAACGGTCCCGTCGACGCCCACGTTGACCTCAGCGGCCGGGTCAGCAGTGACCAGCGCCGTCAGCGCGGCAAGGTCGGCGTCTGTGAGGCAGACGCAGGGCAGACCGATGGCCAGCGAGTTAGCAAAGAAGATCTCAGCGAAGCTACCGCCGACAAGCGCGCGAAAGCCCCAGCGCCAGATGGCTTGGGGCGCGTGCTCGCGGCTGGACCCGCAGCCGAAGTTCTTGCCGCAGACCATGATGGTCGCACCAGCATGCTCCGGAGCGTCGATGGGGTGATCGAGCGAGGCGCCTTCGGCATCGAAGCGCTCGTCGAAGAAGAGCTGTGGACCGAGCGCGTCAAAGGTCACGCACTTGAGAAAGCGCGCCGGGATGATGCGGTCGGTGTCGATGTCGTGACCGTCGACGCAGACGGCCCGGCCGACAACCTCAGACTTTCCGTGGGGTGTCTGCTCGTTCACGACTGCTCCTGTTGCCCTGTCTCAACGCCCCGCCCCACCGCCGGACCAAACACCTCCCGTGCATCGGCAAGCTGCCCGCGAATGGCTGCAGCGGCGACCATCACCGGACTCATCAGCACGGTTCGGCCAGTCGGGCTGCCTTGGCGCCCGCGGAAGTTTCGGTTGCTCGACGACGCGCAGAGCTGCCGGCCGATGAGGCGGTCGGGGTTCATGGCCAAGCACATCGAGCAGCCTGGCTCGCGCCACTCAAAGCCCGCGCTGACCAAGATCTCGTGGAGGCCCTCGGCTTCCGCTGCGGCTTTCACGGCGTCGGATCCCGGCACCACGAGGGCTTTGACCCCCGCGTGGACGCGGTGACCTGTGCCGTCAATCGCATGCGCCACCTCTCGGATGTCTTCGAGGCGGCTGTTGGTGCAGCTGCCGATAAACGCCACGTCCACCGGCGTGCCGACGATGGGCTCGCCGCCCTTCAGGTCCATGTAGGACAGGGCCTGGGCGTGATCGTCCCGCTGGCCGACAGGGACACTCTCGGTGGCTGGAATGCGCTCGGAGATGCCTATGGCCTGGCCTGGGTGCGTGCCCCAGGTCACGGTCGGGCCAATGTCTTCGGCAGGGATGCGCACGACGTCGTCGTAGTCGGCGTCCGGGTCTGAGCGAAGGCTCCGCCACCAGCTGACCGCGCGCTCCCACGCCTCGCCAGCCGGCGCGAAGTCGCGGCCCTTGAGGTAGGCGAACGTCGTCGCGTCTGGGTTGACGTAGCCGATGCGCGCGCCGCCCTCGATCGCCATGTTGCACAGGGTCATGCGGCCTTCGACGCTCAGCGACTCGATGGCGCTGCCGGCGAACTCGTAGGCGAAGCCGACGCCGCCCTGCACGCCAAGGGTCTTGATGATGTGAAGTGCCACATCCTTGGCGTAGACGCCGGCGCCTAGCACCCCGTTGACCTCGACCCGGCGGACGTTTAGGCGACTCATGGCGATGGTCTGGGTCGCGAGGATGTCGCGGACCTGGCTCGTGCCGACGCCAAAGGCGATGGCGCCCAGCGCGCCGTGGGTCGACGTGTGGGAGTCGCCACAGCAGATGGTCATGCCCGGCTGGGTGAGACCGAGCTCCGGGCCGATGACGTGAACGATGCCCTGCTGGCCGCTGTCGGGGCCGAAGTAGCGGATGCCGTGGCGTGCCACGTTGGCTTCGAGATGGGCGATCATCTCTTCGGCGAGCGGATCGGCGAGCGGTCGGACCTGGCCGGCTGCCGTCGTCGGCACGATGTGGTCAACGGTCGCAAAGGTGCGGTTCGGGTAGGCCACATCGATGTCGCGCTCGTGTAGCTGGGCGAACGCTTGGGGGCTCGTCACCTCGTGGATGAGGTGCAGTCCGATGAAGAGCTGGTCGCGACCGTCGCTGAGCGTGCCTACGCGGTGGGCGTCCCAGACCTTGTCGAAGAGCGTGCCTTGGCTCATTGGATGCCTCCTGTCGCGTCGCCGACCCGTGGAATCTTCACGGTCGGTGACTTCTTCGCGACGCGGCTCGGGCCGGTGCTGAGCGCGTCGATGATGGCGTCGCCAAGCGCTTGCGTTCCGACTTGGCGCTCGCCGGTCCGTCCGGTGAAGAGATCGGCTGTCCGCAGACCGGCCCCGAGGCAGTCGTCGACGGCACGCTCGAGCCGCAGCGCGAGGTCGTTGCGCTTGGCCGACCAGCGCAGGAGCATCGCGGCGGAGAGCACGGCGGCGATGGGGTTGGCGATGCCCTGCCCAGCGATGTCGGGCGCCGATCCATGGACCGGCTCGAAGAGCCCAGGACCCTCGCCGAGTGCCGCCGAGGGCAAGACGCCGAGCGAGCCCGTGAGCGCTGCGGCCTCATCGGAGAGAATGTCGCCGAAGAGGTTGCCGGTGACGACCACGTCGAACTGGCCGGGGCGAGTCGCGAGCTGCATCGCGCAGTTGTCGACGTAGAGGTGGTCGACCGCGACGTCGGGAAACTCTGGCGCGATGCCGTCCACGACCCTACGCCAGAGGCGATGAACCTCAAGCACGTTGGCCTTGTCGACGCTGGTCAGCCGCTTGCGCCGTTTCTGAGCGAGGCCGAATGCGCGCCGAACGATACGGGCAATCTCCGGCTCGCTGTAGACCATCGTGTTGTAGCCGCGGCGCTCGCCCGGCGGTCCGTCGATGCCGCGTGGCTCGCCGAAGTAGATGCCGCCGATGAGCTCACGGACGAAGAGGATGTCGACGTTGCGGGTCAGCTCGGCCTTGAGCGGGCTAGCGTGCGCCAGCGCCGGAAAACAGCGCGCAGGCCGCAGGTTGGCATAGACGCCGAGGTGCTTTCGCAGAGCGAGCAGCCCTCGCTCGGGGCGCACTGCCGGGTCGACGGTGTCGTACTGGGGTCCGCCAACCGCGCCAAGGAGGACCGCATCGGCAGCCGACGCAGCCGCCAGCGTCGCCTCGGTCACCGGCACGCCATGGGCGTCGTAGGCCGCGCCGCCAAAGGGATGCGTCGTCGTTTCGATGGCGAAGTTTCCGGTCGCGCAGACGGTGGTGAGGGCGTGCTCGGCGACGGCGAGCACCTCGGGGCCAATGCCGTCTCCAGGGAGCATCAGGACGTGGAAAGCGCTCATTAGTAGGCAGCTCCCGGGCGTCGGATGCGCTCGCCGGCCTCTGGCCTGCCGACGTGCTGGTTGAGGGCGTCGACAAAGGCGCGAGCGCTGGCAACAACGATGTCGGTGTGGGTCCCCTGGCCGCGCGCTGGTGCGCCGTCGATGTCGACGAGCACGTGCACCCGGCCCTGGGCGTCGCTGCCCGGTGTGATGGCCGCAAGGCTGTACTCGACCAAGCGGGCCGAGCTGAGCTGGGAGGCAGCGACGATCGCGGCGATCGCGGCGTCGACCGGGCCATCACCAGAGCCGTCCGCCGTGCGTGGGTCGCCGTCGACCCGCAGCGTGACGGTGGAGGTTGCGACGATGTCGCTGCCGCTAGCGGTCTGGATGGTCGTCAGCTCGAAGCGCTGGGCGCCGTCCGCCGTCGTTGCGCCAACGAGGGCGTGGAGGTCTTCGTCGAGGATGTCGGGTTTACGGTCTGCGAGCCGCTTGAACGCGTCGAAGACGCCCTTGAGCTGGTCCTTGTCGAGGCTGTAGCCAAGCTGCTGGAGCCTGTCGGAGAGCGCGTGGCGACCGGAGAGCTTGCCGAGCGAGATCCGCGTGTTGGTGAAGCCGACCGACTCGGGCGACATGATCTCGTAGGTCTCGCGCTGGGCCAGCACGCCGTGCTGGTGGATGCCCGACTCGTGGGCAAAGGCGTTGCGTCCGATGATGGCTTTGTTCGGTGCGACGGTCATGCCCGTGATGTCGGCCACCATACGGCTGGTGGCGACGAGCTTGGTGGTGTCGACCTGGGTCTGGCAGTCGAGCAGGTCCTCGCGGGTGCGCAGCGCCATCACCAGCTCTTCGAGCGCGGCGTTGCCTGCTCGCTCGCCAATGCCGTTGACGCAGCACTCGACCTGACGTGCGCCAGCTTTGATCGCCGCCAGCGAGTTGGCGACCGCGAGACCAAGGTCGTCGTGGCAGTGGGCGGAGATGATGACGTCTCGGTCGCCGATGAGCTCTTTGATCGCCGACACAAGCGCGGTGTACTCCTCGGGCATCGTGTAGCCGACGGTGTCGGGCACGTTCAGCACGCGGGCGCCGCTCTCGATGGCCACATCGAAGGCCTGCAGCAAGAACGCGGGGTCGCTGCGGGTGGCGTCTTCGGCGGAGAACTCGACGTTGTCGGTCAGCGCCTTGCAGCGCGCGACGCCGAAGCGGATCTGGTCAAGCACTTCGGCGCGGGTCATGCCGAGCTTGTGCTCTAGGTGGATGTCGCTGGTCGCGATGAAGACGTGCAGTCGCGGGCGGGCGCCGTCCTTGATGGCGTCCCAAGCGCGGTCGATGTCACCGGCACGGGTGCGGCAGAGAGCAGCGACCTGGGCGCCTTTGACCGCAGCGGCAATGCGCTTGACCGTCTCGAACTCGCCGGGGCTCGCGATGGGAAAGCCGGCTTCGATGATGTCGACGCCCAAGCTGTCGAGCTGGCGCGCGAGGCGGACCTTCTCGTCGGGCGTCATGGTCGCGCCAGGCGACTGCTCGCCGTCTCGCAGGGTGGTGTCGAAGATGTGGACGTTTGCCGGCATCGGGTCTCCAGATGCGCAAGCGTCGGCGCTCACAAGTGCGGGCCACACGGCGCCGCGGTCGAGAGCGGCGCCGCTTGACTGTCGTCAGTCGAGGGGGCGTCCGCTCGCGAGCGGTAGAAGTAGAGCGGCCACACGGAGCAGATTAGAGAACGAACCGAGGGGGCAGGTAGCCACCTGTCGTCGATGCCAGTCGCTGAACTGCGTTGGTGTCATGAGCCTCCGTGAACTGTTGACGGTAAGGGAGGCCCTAACATGGCGTCAACTAACGTCCGGCCAGCTTCGAGTGCCGCGCCGCTACCACGAAGGCGGGGACACGTTCCACGATACCCACGACCTGACGATCCCCAACGCCAGCCTTTCGGTTCATGCCGCCTGCTCAGTCGAGGTCACACGCGTCGCCAAAGCCATCGCCATCGGTGTCGGTTTGATCGGGGTTCGGGTCACTCGGGCAATTGTCGTCGAATCCATTCGTGAAGCCGTCGCCGTCCACATCATCGTCAGAGTCGTCGCAGACCCCGTCGCCGTCTTGGTCCGGGCAGCTCTCACCAGGGCACAGAAAGCCCGTAGCAGGCCCGTAGCAGGGGACGGCCGCCGGCGTGCACTGGAGGTCGCAGCTGCCATTGCTGTAGTTGAAGCCAAACGACTTGCACGTGATGCAGTCACTGCCTAGCGCCAGAGTGCATGGATCGCCGATCAGGTCACCGTTGATGTCTGCTTGGTCTGGGTTGGCGATGCCAGGGCAGTTGTCGTCAACGTTGGGCACGCCGTCGCCGTCGACGTCATCATCGGACGAATCACAGATGCCGTCTGCGTCGAGGTCCGGGCAGCCTGGCCCGCACGGGCCCTCAAGTTGCTCCGGATTAGCAACGAGCGGGCAGTTGTCGCCCTCGTTGAGAATGCCGTCGCCGTCGGCGTCCGGGTCGCAGAGGTTGCCCAGACCGTCGTTGTCTCGGTCCTTCTGGTTGTCGTTCGGCGCTTTGGGGCAGTTGTCAGACTCGTTGAGCACGCCGTCGCCGTCGATGTCGTTGTCGACCTCGTCGCAGAAGCCGTCGCCGTCCTGATCTGGGCAGGTTGAGCCGGGGCATGCAAGCCCGGTTGACGGTCCGTAGCAAGGAACGGCCGCAGGCGAGCACTCAGGCGCACACGCGCCATCGCTCCAGTTGAACCCGAGTGCCATGCAGGCGTCACAGCTGATGTTAGCGGCGTCGTCGCAGGCATCACCGAGACCGTCACTGTCGATGTCTGCTTGGTCAGGGTTCGGTACCGTCTCGCAGTTGTCGTCGCCGTTGCAGACGCCGTCTTGGTCATCATCGCCCAGGCCGCAGCCAGGGGGAATCTGCTCACAGGCGTCGCCTTCGCCATTGCCGTTGGCGTCTGCTTGGTCAGGGTTGGCGACGTCAGGGCAGTTGTCCTCGCTGTTGACGACGCCATCCCCATCGATGTCTTCGTCAACGTCGTCGCAGACTCCGTCGGCATCCACGTCATCGCAAGGAGGAGCGATCGGACAACCATCGGCAGGCCCGTCCGGTCCGAAGCAGTAGGACCCATCGACGCAGCTGGCGGCACAGGTGCCGTCCGTCCAGTTGCAGCCAGCGGCTTGGCAGTCGCTACAACCCAAGCTTGAGTCACACGCCGCAATGTTGTCGCAGACGTCTCCGACACCGTCACCGTCGACATCGGACTGGTCGGCGTTCGCCACGTTCTGACAGTTGTCCTCTCCGTTGCACACGCCATCGTCGTCGTCGTCGCCAAGCCCGCAGCCTGGAGGCTCGACGACCACCGGTACGCAAGCGCCCGCGTCGCAGGCGAGCGGCGCGCCGTCGCTCGGACAGTCGGCGTCCTCGACACAGTCGACCGTACACACGCCACCGACTTCAGCGGGCACGTCGCCGCAGCCCCAACCCGCGCTGGCGTCGAGGCAGGTGGCGTCGGCCCCGCAGGGCGCAGCCTCCGCAGCATCACACACGACGGTGCATGCGCCACAGACGCACACGCCGGTGGTTCCGCAGTCCGTGTCGGCGTTGCAGCTCATCAGAAAGTGAGACTCACCGTTGACGTTGATGGTCGTCGTCGCTGGGTCGTCAGCCTCAGAGAGGCAGGCGCTGACGGCCAGCATCGGCAACAGGCATGCCGCAGCGCACAGAGTTCGCAGTTGGTTGTTCATGGTCTCACTCTCCCTGGTCGAGCTCAGGCTCGACGGTCTTGGCTGACTGTCCAGCGTAGGTGGTGACGCGCTCGAAGGCCGGTGGCAGCCCGACGCGGTCGTTGTGGGCGCCGACGCGCTCTCGCAGAGCGCCCAGTGTGGTTCGGATGCGCGCGAGGGCTGCTCGAACTTCCTCTTCGTGGGGGTGGCCTGGCCAGATATCGAAGGACCACGTGCTGCCGCCCGACGCGCTCTGGCCGCCGTCCTGCAGCCGGCGACAGATGGTGGAGACCATGGCTTGATAGTGGTCGAAGACCGCCGCTTCCCAGCCAGCGTGGCTGTCGATGGGCACCAAAAAGGACGGCGCCACGTAGGTCGGCTCGTCTTCAGCAGCGCTAGCCACCTCGACGCGCTGCTCGGCAATCAGCTCTCGAAGCAGTCGCTGCAGGCGGTGAGGCTCGATGCGAAGATGCTCGACCAGCTCTTTAGCGGTGATCGGGCCCAGCCGGTAGACGCTCGCCCAGACCAGTGTCGGCGCACCATCGGCGTCCCCGGCAGCGCCGATGCGCCCGAGGTCTTCGTCGCTTGCGAGCCGGTAGGCCACGGCATGCCCCGTGCCGGTCTTAAAGCACAGGCCGGTGTCCACGAGATCTCCGAGGATCCCCCGAACCATCGCTTCGTCGTCCCGGTGGAAGTGGTTGAGCAGCTCGGCCCGGGTCAGCAGCTCCCTCTGGCGCAGGAACTCGTAGACCGCTTCCCACAGCGTGCGACCGCGCTCCGTTGCGCTCTCGGACAGCCGCCGAACCTTCTTTTGGTAGGTCCGAAGGGCCATCCCGAACATGTCTGCGACGACCTTCTTGCGCAGCCCTTGTGCCTCAAGCTCCTCGACCAGATCCAAGAACACCTGATTGGCGACGTGCGACAGCGGGGCCCGTCCACCCGAGCTCGTCGCGAGCTGGGCGAGCAGTACCGTGGTCTGCCGCACGATGGCTTCAATGAGGTGTTTCTCGTTCAAGTGCGAGTCTCCACAAGCGTTGAGATCCTGAGTTCACATGCATACTGAAGACCTATGCGAGCGGCGACTAGCGTCCAATTGTTCACCCCACCAAGACGCGCGTCGCTGCGGGCACGGCGCCGGCCCCGTAGCGCTTGATTTGGGTCTAGACGCACGAACATCGCGGATCTGCCGCGCTGGTCCGGCCTGGCGCCTTGCGCTAACCTCAAGGGGGCGCGACACATCGTCGTTTTCGTCAGTCCCGTCGACCACAAATCCTCGCTCGACCTCTCGTGAGACGTGCGGGCCACGCGAGAGTCCCCCATTGCCTACCACTGACCGAGAGCTCGTCATCCGGCTGTTGAGTGT
>CALHXW010000098.1 GCA_938040325.1 uncultured bacterium
GCTTCAGCTACGAGGCGCCGTTCTAAGTCATGTTGATGCTCTGGTGGTGCTGCCCGTCTGCCAGCATGAGAGCCATCCGACGAGTGCCACATCCCCACGTATGACCGGCCATGCCGTTCACGCCGCGCTCGTGCGAGCGACGAGCGAGCTTTGGCGGAAAAAGCGATGGCGACAGTCGCCAAAGACTGAGACTCTTCAGCTAGAGCATCATCAAGGCGCGCTTGCCGTCAGCTTCTCAAGCTTGGCGACCGGCGACACACACGCTTCGGCGAAGTTGGCCATCGCGCCAGGCGGCTCCGCGTGCAGCATACCGGTCACAGCAACTCGCTGACCCTTATAGGAAGCGATGGTGGCGTCGTCGAGGCGCTTAGACTTATCCCACAGCGACTCGATCAGCACGGTCGTACCGTCGCTGAGCGTCACGACCGGCCACGCTGCCAAGAGCGTGTTCTTCTTCGTAAAGTAGTCTTTGACGTCGAACGTTCCGACGACACGGCAGGTCGTGTCGAATGCTTTCTCAAGCTCAGAAGCTGTCGTGCACTCTGCGGCGGCCATCGCGGCCTCCTTGGTCGATGACATAGTGTTGGGGGCAGACGCCGTATGGGTTGGCGTCGTGCTTTGTTGAGGGCAACCGGAGCCCGTGAGGGCGATCGTTACCAGCGTCGATACCAGGTACCGCATCATCCGTCGGTTGGTCGCACTCGGACGGTCGTCGGGTTGTCCCCGTACTCGGGTGTCGTGCCATCCTTTTTGAAGCGTGCCTTTTGTTGCTCATGGAACGTCTGCCCCTTCTTGCTGGGCGGTCCATACATCTGGAAGTCCCAAGCGTCTTCGCCTGAGCCAGCGAAGTTCTCCATGGTGACCGAGTCTCCGCCACCACGCATCACGACGCCACCCCAGTGAAAGTTCCAGACGCGCTGGTCGATGTTCTCGTCACGGTTGGCAACGATCGAGTAGGCCTCTCCGACTTCGGCCTGAGCGTACTTGTTGAGGCCGACGAGCTTATCGAAAGCGTCTCGGTCGGCCTCGCTGAGAGCCTTGTAGCTATCCCAGGCCCCCTGGAACTCTTTGCCACTGACGTCCTCAAAGATGTCATTGAGGATTTGCTGCGGGCTGTACTGCTTCCGGCCGCGGTGCTTGTAGTAGACCGTTCCGTAGTTCCGAGCTGGAGTCTCTTGTTCGTCGACCGGCTTCGCTTCGACGCCCTGGATGTACGCGAGCGCCTGCTCGATGAAGGTCGCTTCGCGCTCCTTGTTGTAGACCCCCTTCCCTTTGTACTTGTCCTGATGCATGACGCTGTTGGCAGCGACACCGCAGTCTTGGGGCCACATCATCCCACCTGCACGGTCGTTGCCGCTCGTGTTGGTCTTTAGGTTCGTTGGCTCCACCCGAGTGAGAGTCTGCGCTCCCACTTTTTGACTGTCACCGCCGCTGTCGAGCGCCAGCATCGACTTTTGGCCCTGCAGCGCCGAGTTGCTACTCGAGATCATCCCGCTCGTCGCATAGAAGTGACGACCGCCGTACGTCGGGTCGTCCTGACGCACCGCGAACTTGCCATCGTCAGCAACGCGCCACGTGTCACCGTCAATCTCCGTTTGCGCGTAGCACTGGACTGCAGTGCTCTGCTGGACGGCGCCCGACGAGGCGCCGCCAGTCTGCTGGTCGAGCAATGACTCCGCACTCTTTCCGCCGACCACCGCGTCGGCCACCTGGTCGGCGGCCTGCTCGTACCGGTCGCCGCTCTGGCCGACACCGCCGGCCAGTGAGACGCCCGCGCGCTGCTGAACAACGTGAGCAGCCTCGTGAGCAGCGGTGTGAAGCGACGGCGAACCGCCGAACGCGACTTGGTTGCCTGATGCGTACGCCGAAGCCCCCATCGCTTCGGTAGCCTCCGATGCCCTGCCGCCTACATGAGCCTGAACCGACGACACATCGTGATGTCCGAACGCCTTTTGGATAGCGGCGAGATGTGGCAATGAGCTACCGCCACCACTCGTTCCATGGGCCGCGGCAGCGTGAACCTGAGCCGGGGAGGCACTCGTCGTACCCTCAAGCTGGACCGGCGTCAGCGCGTTGACCTGTTGATCGTAGGTCATCGAGCGAAGCTCCTGTTTCAGACCGGAGGGGCTGGGCTCATGAGCCTGTTCCGCTCCGCGCTCCGCAACCTTGAGCTGAGGCTCGTCATATGCTGCCATGGTTCTTTCCTTGCTGGGCGGCGAGTATTTGACACCAGTAGAGCCCATGTCAATGGTGAGTCCAGCCACGATCGTTGCGAAACAAAGGAGTTAGGCCATCCACGGGGGCCGCACGAGCCCCGAGTGACGTGCCTCGAGACGAGGGGGCCTTGCAAGTGCGGCTGGCTCGCGTGCGCGGCGGCAAGCGGTCGTGACAGATTTGCCGCGTCGACGCCTGTCGCTAGCGCCGCGCCTGCTTCGGCTCGACCCAGGATCTCCACTAGAAATCTATTAGATTAGGATCAGGTAGGTGGGTGTCTTGGATTG
>CALHXW010000099.1 GCA_938040325.1 uncultured bacterium
CACGGTTGGGCTCTGCTCGAAGCCCAGGCCGGCCGGGTTGTAGTAGACGGCCTCGAACCCACGCGTGTCACTGATGACAGCGCCGGCTCGCGCGACGCCGCGCGCACCAAGTCCGAAGAGATCCGGGCCGCTGGCGAGGGCATCGCCAAAGCCGCAGCCGGAAAGAGCGCTTGTTTTGGGTCTAGTGGTTTGGATCGCGTCGTATTGGCGTGAGGCCAAGGAACGAGGACCGAGCATACCGGGATACGTGAGCGACGAAGTGCCGCTGGGACCGCGTCAATACGGCCGCGCAAAACCTATCCCGATCAACTCCCTCGTCGCGCCTTGGTGGCCAACGTAAGTCCGCACCAATTCGGATGCAATTACCCTGAGCGGTGCTCAGCAGGGGCTGCGCCCATGGGACCCGCGATGAGCTCATCGCAAAGTCATCAGGTTTCGCGTTCCCGGCAACGCTGCTAGATGCGCCAGTCCGTCTCGATCGGGCCGAAGGGGATACCGAGCCGGCCTAGGACCGGCAGCCGCACAAACACGGTGCCCTCGACCATCACGGGGACGGTCAGGCCCCCCGAGCCGCCCTCGAGCATGTCGTTGACGTAGGTATTCGCGGTCTTCTCGAAGACACCGAGCGCCTGGTCGATCCCGAGGATGAACGCCAGATCAACGCTGATGTCGCCGCCGGCGAGGATGGTCGAGTTCGCGAGCTCCTCTTGAGCCTGACCCGAGGCAAGGTCGCTGATGAGGTAGGGGATTCGATGCACGAAGTCTTCGAGGGTGAAGATGTCCTCTTGGGTGGCTTCGCAGGCGCCCGGGCGCGGCGCGCCATCGCAGTAGGGATCGTCGGTGCCACAGAGCGAGACGCAGATGGCGCCGAGAGACTCGGCGTGGTGGCCGTTGAAGAGGGTCAGGGCCACCAAGACGTCGAGCGCGGGCACCGGGAAGTCGTTGGGGTTGAAGACGTTCATCGTGAGGCCGAACTCAAACGCCATCGCGCTGGGCGGCGGAGGTGGCCCAAGCGCAACAGCGCAACCAAGCGCGACGATCGGGTCGTTGATCACGAGCGGGCAGTAGTAGGCAGCCAGGTTGTTGATCGATGGGTAGCGGCGCAGGCTCGGTCCGATCACCTCGACTTCAGGTGCGAGCTCCTCCGCTGCGGTCGGGTCGACCGGGAGGTTGTTGAGAAACTCTTCACAGCCTGGGAGCGCGGCCAGGGCAACCGTTGCAGCGATCACGCTGGCAACGACCGCACAGGCACGGCTTGTGCGCGTTCGGGGCATCTCAGGCAGGGCGGGTGTTCCGTCGGTCATAGATCTCGTCCTCGGTGTCGCGGTCGCCATAGTGCCACGGACGGACAACCACCTCACGCATTCAAACCAACCACCAGATATGCGCCATAAACCGGTTGACTCCCTCCAGCGTGTCCCTAATCTAGCGCGCCTAGCACTCGGCCGTCGTGAGTGCTAACGAAATATTGCCAATGCCGGTAGGCGTTTAGCTCAAAGGAGGAACCGATGAAAGTGCGTCCACTTCGTGATCGAGTACTGGTCAAGCGTATCGAGGAAGAGCAGGTCTCGCGTGGCGGGATCATCATTCCCGACTCGGCGAAGGAAAAGCCCGTGAAGGGTAAGGTCGTCGCTGTCGGCAACGGTCGCATCCTCGACAATGGCGACGTGCGCGCCCTGACCGTCAAGGCTGGCGACACCGTGCTCTTCAGCAAGTACGGAGGCACCGAGGTCAAGATCGAGGGCGACGAGCACTTGATCATGCGCGAGGACGACATCCTCGGGATCATCGACTGAACGCGGCAGCCATGACCCGCAGCCGACGCTGCGGTCCGGCAACCCTTGTTTGCGCTCCGCGTTGAGCGACGCAGACAGCTGACACGTCCCCAACGAACACACCCACGAACGAACAAGCGAGAGAGACATGGCGAAAGACATCATTTTCAGCGAGAGCGCACGCGCCCGCATCCTGACCGGCGTCAACACACTGGCCGACGCCGTCAAAGTGACGATGGGACCCAAGGGTCGCAACGTTGTCATCGAGAAGAGCTTTGGCTCGCCCAACGTCACCAAGGACGGCGTCACCGTCGCCAAGGAGATCGAGCTCGACGACAAGTTCGAGAACATGGGCGCTCAGATGGTCAAAGAAGTGGCCTCGAAGACGTCGGACAACGCTGGCGACGGCACGACGACGGCGACGGTCCTCGCGCAAGCCATCTACCGCGAAGGCGTGAAGATGGTCGCCGCGGGCCACAACCCGATGGACCTCAAGCGCGGCATCGACAAGGCCGTCTCGGCCTGCGTTGCCAAGCTCCAAGAGCTGTCCAAGCCCACCAACGACCAGCGTGAGATCGCGCAGGTTGGCACCATCTCGGCCAACAACGACCCCACCATCGGCAACATCATTGCTGAGGCCATGGAGCGCGTCGGTAAGGAAGGCGTCATCACGGTCGAAGAGGCGAAGTCCATGGACACCACCCTCGACGTTGTTGAGGGCATGCAGTTCGACCGCGGCTACCTCTCGCCGTACTTCGTGACCGACCCCGAGCGCATGGAGGCTCAGCTCGAGAGCCCCTACATCCTCCTTCACGAGAAGAAGGTCTCGAACATGAAGGACCTGCTCCCCGTGCTGGAGCAGATCGCAAAGCAGGGGCGTCCGCTGCTGATCATCGCCGAGGACATCGAGGGCGAGGCTCTGGCCACGCTCGTCGTCAACAAGCTCCGCGGCACGCTCAACGTCGCCGCCGTTAAGGCGCCAGGCTTCGGCGACCGCCGCAAGGCCATGCTCCAGGACATCGCGATCCTCACGGGCGGGCAGGTCATCAGTGAGGACCTCGGTCTGAAGCTGGAGAACGTTCGCGTCGAGGATCTTGGCTCGGCCAAGACCGTCACGATCGACAAGGAGACCTCGACCATCGTGGACGGCGCAGGCGCCGACGATGAGCTCAAGGGTCGCGTTGCTCAGATCCGCGTCCAGATCGAGGAGACCTCGTCGGACTACGATCGCGAGAAGCTACAGGAGCGTCTCGCGAAGTTGGTCGGCGGTGTCGCCGTGATCAACGTCGGAGCAGCGACTGAGGTCGAGATGAAAGAGAAGAAGGCTCGCGTTGAGGACGCTCTCAACGCGACCCGCGCAGCTGTCGAAGAGGGCATCGTCGTTGGTGGTGGCGTCGCGCTCCTGCGCGTCCAGGAGGCGCTCGACGGCATCGACGTCAACCCGGAAGAGGCGTTCGGCGTCAAGATCGTGCGTCGCGCTCTCGAAGAGCCGATCCGTCAGATCTCGGCCAACGCCGGCGTCGAGGGCTCGATTGTGGTCCAGAACGTGCGACAGGCGTCCGACGTCGTCAGCGGCTACAACGCTGCGACCGACACCTACGAGGACCTCGTCGCAGCTGGCGTCATCGACCCCACGAAGGTCACGCGCACGGCACTTCAGAACGCGGCGTCGGTCGCTGGGCTGATGCTGACCACTGAGGCGATGGTCGCCGACAAGCCTGAGCCCAAGGACGCCGGCGGCGCTCCTGGCGGCATGGGCGGCATGGGCGGCATGGGCGGCATGGGCGGCATGGGCGGCATGATGTAGCCGTCGCTTTTCGCGACAAAAGGGCGGGGTGGGCTTTCCACTCCGCCCTTTTTCGTGTGCGTTCGATGCCCGCGGAGCCGCTTGACACCAAGGGGTGCGACTGTTAACCGGCTTCGCTCGTTGCAAGTTAGATCGAGTGGAGCCCCGATGAAGTTGATGGCGAACTGGATGGTGACCGCGCGGTTGGCAACAGCTGCGTTGCTTTGCGTGACGGTCGTGTCACCGGCGCTTGCCGCAAGCGGCGACGACGAGATGGACAAGCTCCTCGACAAGGCAGCCGAGGGCGACCCGCTCGGCGGCTGGGCTGATCGCATGGCTGAGCGGCCTCGCACGTTCCCGTACATCAAGCACCACGGGTACTTTCGGTTCCGCGGCGACTTCTTTCACAACGGTCACCTCTCGACGGTCATCCCTGGTGACGACAAGTCCGGTACCAGTGGCATCGATGCGCCGCTGACCGAGAATGCCGCCAACAACGACGACCCGGACATCGCCGCTCAGGTCGGCACCGAAGACGCGAAGGTCATTGCCTCGGCAAACATTCGCTTCCGCTACGCGCCGATCATCCACGTGGCAGAGTCGCTGCGCATTCACACGACCATCGATATCCTCGACAACATCGTCTTGGGCTCGACGCCAGACTTCGCTGGCAACGGTGCGCGTCCAGACGTGCCGCTCTCTGCCTTCGTCGGCAGCGCTGCGCCGCCCTCATCGGGTGTTAACGGCTTCCGCGACGGCATCCGTATCAAGGAAGCCTTCGCAGAGTTCCAGCCCGCCTTCCTGTTGCGCGTCGGTCGAATGAAGTCGCACTGGGGCCTCGGCATCCTGGCGAACGGCGGCAGCGACGTCGACGACGACTTCGGTGACTATGCTGACCGGGCGATGATCCTGCTCAAGCTCTACGATGTGTACATCACGGCCGCCTGGGACTTCGTCTACAGCGGCGCCGTCTCCGACGACCCGACCCAGAACTTCGGCCAGCCCAAGGACCTGGGCAACGCCGACGACGTGCAGCAGTGGGTGGTGGCGTTCTTTCAGCGGCCGCTGTCGGAGAAAGAAAAAGCGGAGCGACTTGTCGCAACGACCGAGAAGTTCAAGCCGGCCTTTGACTGGGGCGTCTACGGGGTCTTTCGCCAGCAAGACTTCGACCTCGACCTAGGCTCGTTCAACCTGGTCAACAACAACGGCGGCGGACCGTCGTTCGACCAGATCGGTCTGGTCCCGCGTGACGCGTGGGCCTTTATCCCGGACCTTTGGCTGCGCTTTGAGCAGCACTTCGACTTTCACTCGAGCCTTCGCGTCGAGCTGGAGCTCGCGGGCATCTTCGGCGAGGTCGGCAGCGTCGACAACGAGCTGAACGCCAACCTCGGCAAGCGCACCATTCAGCAGTTTGGTGGCGCGCTGGAGGTCGAGTACAGCTGGCGTCAGCTCAACGTCGGCATTCACACTGGCTTTGCTACGGGCGACTCGGCCGAGGGCTTCGGCGTACTCGACCGCAACACCCTTGCCGAGGTGGACGGGTCACCCAACACCGACGTGACCGCATTCAAGTTCGATCGCGACTACCAGGTCGACCTGCTGCTCTTCCGCGAGGTCATCGGTACAATCACCAACACGTTCTACGCCAAGCCGTACGTGTCCTACGATTTCTTCGACTCCCCCGAGGACGCCCTGGGCGCGCGCTTGGACCTGCTCGTTGCGACCGCGCTTGAGCCAGAGGCGACCCCCGGCAACGCGTCATTTTTGGGTTTTGAGTCCGACATCCGGCTCTTCTATCACGACAAGTCGGGCTTCATGTTCGACCTCGAGGCTGGATTGCTCTTCCCTGGCGCGGCTCTGAACTATCGCCCCGTCGACAACCTCAACAACCGCGAGGCCGAGTTTGCGTTCACGCTTCAGACTCGCCTCACGATGAGCTTCTAAGAGGCGGGCAGCGTGGCGGAAAACAACTCAGCCTGGGGCGGGCGATTCGAGGCAAAGACCGCCAAGATCGTTGAGGCGATGAATGCCTCCATCGCCTTTGATCGGGCGCTCGTCTACGAAGACATTGCGGGCTCGATTGCCCATGCGCGCATGCTGGAGTCGGTGTCGTTGCTCTCCGCCGACGACCGGGTCGCGATCGAAGACGGCTTGGTCGCCATCGCCAACGAAGTTCGCACAAACACCTTCCAGTTTCGGATCGATCGCGAGGACGTTCACATGAACGTGGAGGGCGCGCTTGCCGACCGGATCGGTCAGGCTGCGGGTCGACTCCACACGGGGCGCAGTCGCAACGACCAGGTCGCGCTCGATCTGCGGCTCTGGCTTCGTCGCGAGCTCACCATCCTCGGCCACGAGCTGAGCGAGGTCGTCAACCTCCTCATCGATGTCGCCCAGGACCATGCGGCCGTGCCGATGCCTGGCTACACACACATGCAGCGGGCTCAGCCAATCACCTTTGGCCACCACATCATGGCGTACGTGGCGATGTTCTTGCGAGACATCGACCGGCTTCTCGACTGCCGCACTCGCGTGGCGGTGATGCCGCTAGGCTCTGGCGCCCTGGCTGGCAGCCCGCTGCCGCTCGACCGCCAGCGCGTCGCCAAGGAGCTTGAGTTCTCCGAGATCACGCTCAACAGCCTCGATGCAGTCAGCGACCGGGACCCGGCCCTCGAGACGCTCTCAGTGCTCTCCATCTTGATGGTCCACATCTCACGGATGGCTGAAGAGTTTGTCATCTGGAACACGCAAGAGTTTGGCTTTGTAGAGTTCGCCGACACGTTCTCGACCGGGTCGAGCCTGATGCCGCAGAAGAAAAACCCGGACATCCCTGAGCTGCTGCGCGGCAAGTCGGGCCGGGTCTTCGGTGCACTCCAAGCGCTGCTGACGGTGATGAAAGGCCTTCCGCTCGCCTACAACAAAGACATGCAGGAAGACAAAGAGCCGCTCTTTGATGCCATGAAGACGGCCCGCCAGTGCGTCGGCATCCTGCCGGAGCTGCTCAAGTCGATGATCCTCAAGCCGAAGCGGCTTAAGGACGCGCTCCGCGACGGCTACCTCCTGGCAACCGACGTGGCCGACTACCTCGTCAATAAGGGCGTTCCGTTCCGAGAAGCCCACGGCATCGTCGGCCGGTTGGTCGCGCTTGGGCTGAGCGAGAAGCGACGCCTTGGCGAGTTCAGCCTCGAAGAGCTGCGCGAAGTAGATGAGCGCTTCGATGAGAGCTATTTCGAAGCCCTCGACATCGAGCGGTCGCTGTCTCGTCGGAAGCTGCATGGAGGCCCCGCGCCATCGGCCGTTGCGACCTCTGCGCGGCTGGCCTGGCGTCATGCTGCTGGCCTCACCCGACAGCTCGAAGCGGGTGGTCCATCCGCGCTTGAGCGCGCCCTGTGGATCGGCGCCGAGCTGCCTGCTCCCGTGCCGTCCGACAAGGCAGCGACCTAGACCTCCGCGACAGAAGTTGTTTTGAGCGCACGAGAGGCAACCGAGGCGCCGCTCCGCGAGCAAGGCTAGAGCACCGTCGGCGGTGGCCGATCGACAGCCAGGTGACGCAGCGGGTCAACGTTGACATTGTGCGCTCGTGTGCGTCAGGTGGACGGCACCGACTTGAGCCAAAGGCTGCATAGGGATGAACCACTTTGAGCGCCGGGATGGCGAGCTCTTCGCAGAAGGGGTCGCGCTGCGTACGATCGCTGACGAGGTAGGCACGCCCACCTACATCTACAGCGCTGCGACGCTCACGCGCCACTTCACCGTGTTCGATGCAGCGTGGGGCGATATCGACCACACCGTTTGTTATGCGGTGAAGGCGCTATCGAACCTGTCGGTGCTGGCGTTGCTGGCCCGGCTTGGCGCAGGGTTCGACATCGTGAGCTCTGGCGAGCTCCGGCGAGTGCTAGCTGCCGGTGGGGTGCCGTCAAAGGTCGTGTTCTCCGGCGTCGGAAAGACCCGCGATGAGATGCGCGAGGCACTGTCTGTCGGCATCAAGTGTTTCAATGTCGAGAGCGAGGCGGAGCTCCACGAGCTGTCGGAAGTCGCGACGGAGCTCGGTGCCGTGGCGCCGGTGAGCCTGCGAGTGAACCCAGACGTCGATCCGAAGACCCATCCGTACATCGCCACAGGCCTTCGCGAGAGCAAGTTCGGCGTTCCTTGGCAGCGTGCCCCTGCGCTCTATGCGAAAGCAGCGGCTCTACCTGGCCTCAAGGTGGTCGGCGTCGACTGCCACATCGGCAGTCAGCTCTCGGAGCTGGCCCCGGTCCTCGCGGCAATGGCGAAGCTGCTCGAGCTTGTTGATCAGCTAACGGCCGACGGCCATCGCATCCAACACCTCGACATCGGCGGGGGGCTTGGCATCACGTACCAAGACGAGACCCCTCCGACCCCGGCGGCGTATGCCAAGGCGGTGATGGGAGCGCTCGGTGATCGCCAGCTTGAGATCGTGACCGAGCCAGGGCGCGTCATTGCCGGCAACGCTGGGGTGCTGCTGATGCGGTGCATTCGCACCAAAGACAACGGTGAGCGCGAGTTCGTTGTGGTCGATGCCGGCATGAACGATGCGATCCGCCCGGCGCTCTACGGCGCCTGGCACACGCTTGAGGCGGTGGTTGTCGCGCCAGAGCCGCCGCGCCGCGTCGACGTCGTGGGTCCAGTCTGCGAGTCGGGTGACTTCTTTGCCAAGCAGAGAGATCTGCCCCCGATCGTGGCTGGGGACTTGCTCGTGATGCGAAGCGCTGGCGCCTACGGCTTTGTGATGGCGAGCCAGTACAACAGCCGCCCGCGCCCGGCCGAGGTCTTGGTCAACGGCGACCGCTACGACGTGGTGCGACGGCGTGAGAGTTACGAGGATCTCGTCCGCGGAGAGATCATCGTGGAAACACCCGAGGCGTGAGCCGGGTTATGGTGACGTCGAGGAGGACAAACATGCAGGGAACCACTGGCCTTAGAACACGCGTCGAGCCAAGCACGCTTGCCGGCCTTGGCATCGGCCACGCAGCCACGTCGACGCGTCTAGGCGCTGTTGTTCAGCGCGCGCTTCACACCGTCTTGGGCTGCGCGGCTGCTCTTGCTCTGGTGATCGCATTGCTTGCTCCCACGGATGCGCACGCAGTAGATCCGAGCGACTTGGGTGTGAGCTACAAGACCATTGTAAAGGGTAAGCAGAAGCCAGCGCTCGTGCTGCAGCCAACCGAGTCGATCCGCTCCATCACGATCAAGCTCAAGGGCGACAAGGGCGAGACTCGACGGCTAAAGGCCGGCCGCGTGAAGGCTGGCTCCAAGAAGACGCTCAGCTTCAAGCAGGCGATCGGAAAGACCCACTACCAGGCAACGGTGTCGGTGAAGTGGGCCAGCGGTGAGTCGAGCGACTTTACGATGAGCTTCGATGCTGTTCGCGTCGGCAACCTCAAGATGTCGATCAAGCCCGCGGATGTTGACCTCGATGAGCGGCGGGTGGCCTGCCGCGCGACGAATCCGATCAAGGAGATCGAGCTCGTCATCTTGGGTAAGGGCGGAGAGGTTCTCGAAGAGGTCACCCGCACGTTTGACCCACCGTCCGACAGCGGCGAGGAGCTTGGCATCAACTGGCCCGAGCTCAAAGAGGACATCGTTCAGCTTCGCGTGAAGGTCACCGACGTCGCGGGCTACTACACCGGCATGCGCATCACCCCGTTCTCTATCGAGATTCCGCATGAAGAGGTCGAGTTTGAGAGCGGGAAGTCTGCTGTCCGTGACTCCGAGTCACCAAAGCTCGAAGAGACCATGGGCCACATCAAGAAAGCTCTGGCCGAACACGGTACGCTGCTGACCCTCAAGCTCTTTGTCGGCGGCTACACCGACACAGTCGGTAGCAAGTCCAGCAACCGCGAGCTGAGCAAGGACCGAGCCCGCGCCATTGCGCGGTGGTTCCGCAAGCGTGGTCTCAAGATGCCGATCTACTACCAGGGTTTTGGCGAGGACGTTCTTGCTGTGCCCACGCCAGACGACACCGCCGAGGTCAAAAACCGTCGTGCGATCTACGTGCTGTCGAGTCACGTCCCGAGCGGCAAGGACGTGCCAACCAACGCATGGCATCGCCTCTAGAGCACCGAACGGGTGGGTAGCATGCGTCTCCACGCGGTTTTGGACCGACGTGGAGTTGAGCCGGTGCTCGGCGTCACGAGCGTCGGTCAATATCTCGATATGCTCGGCCCTCGCTCCTTGAGCACCGGCCGAGATCCGCGTTGTTCCAGGCGGTAACGCTGCTAACGCCGTTTCTCGCGCCGTCTGGGCGGGCGGCCTGCGTTGCGCGCAGCGGCGCCACCGCTCGGTGCAGGGGCGCCAACGCTCGGTTCAGCGCTAGCGCTCGGTGCAGGGGCGCCACCGCTCGGTGCAGTGGGCGCCACCGCTCGGTGCAGCGGCGCTAACGCTCGGTTCAGGGGCGCTGGCGCTCGGTGCAGGGGCGCCAACAGTCGAGGTGGGTGAGTATTGCGGCAAAAGAAAACCCGCCAGCGCGTGCGCGATGGCGGGTCTCTTGAGCGGTGCCGACCGGTGTCGGGCGAACGCTACTCGGCAGCTGCCGGAGCGGGCGTCACGCCTGCCGTGACGGGCAGCTGACCACCCTGCTCTTGGTAGGTGTTGCGCTCTTGCTTGAGCAGCTCGTTCCACTCATCCGACAGCTCCAAGTCGCCGTCAGCGATCTTCTGTGCCTTGAGCTCCTTGTACCAGGAGCGGTAGAGGCGGTACTGCATCGCGCGGCTCAGGCTGCCTTTGCTCTTGGCCGCGTCCTCTTCCGTCTGGGCGACGAACTCTTCACGACCGTTGAAGCGTGCCACGTAGGCTTTGTCGCCGGGCTCGGGCTTGAAGAGCCCATCGATGAACGGAGCCTCGGCGGACGCCGCGAAGGCCTTGAACGCGAGGTCGGGGGACTTGCCAATACCGCCGATGAAGCGGAGGCCGTCGGTTCGCGAGAAGGGCAGGGAGGTCGAGACCTTCAGGCCTTTGCCTTCGGCGGTCACGCCATACTTGGCGTTGACCTGCTTGGCGATGTCGGCGAGCGAGGAGGCGGGTGCCGCCTTAGCCGCTGCGAGCACAGCGTCGGCGAGGCCATCTTTGAACGCGCCGACTTTCTCGTCGCGGAGCATGTCGCGAGCGACACCCATCTGGACCTTGCCCATGGGCGCGACGACCTCTGCGGTCTTGGAGTCGACTCGGAGGATCCAGAAGCCGTCGTCAACTTCGACCACGCCCGACACGTAGCCGGTGTCTTTGCCGGTCAGGTCCGTCGCGACGCCGGGTCCGAAGGGTGCGCGACGCAGCTCGGTCAGCGAGCGTTGGCCGGCGATGGCGCCGCCGTTGGCCTTCGATGCGTCTGCGCTGTGGGTCTTGGCGAGTGCGGCGAAGACCTCAACCGGCTTCGCGCCCTCTGCCTTGAGGCCCTCGGTGAGCGCGGTGAGCACCTCGCCGGCGGTCTTCTTGACCGCAGCGCGCTCGGCACGGAGGCCCTCCTTCTGCTCGTCGGTTGCGTCGTTGTCGATGGTCGACTGCGGGACCGCGGCGAACTTGATGCCGCGGACGCCGAACTTGGCCGGGGTCGTGAACTCGCGCGCCTTGTTCTCGTCGTAGTAGGTCTGGACCTTGGCCTGATTGGCCTGGAGCCAGGTCGTGACCTCTTCGTCGGTCACCGGCGCGAGGTCGCGCGCCGAGAGCTTCGAGATCTCGATGTAGTCGACTTTGATCTTGTCGTTGTTGAGGCGGTAGTCGGCCGCGACGTCCGCGTCGGTGGCCTCGACGCCGCCGACGAGCAGCTTGATCACGCGCTCGCGGAGCAGCTCATCTTTGACGAAGCGCTCGAACGCCGACGGGGTCGCGCCGAGGTTGCCGATCCAGCGCTCGAAGCTGCCTGCATCGAACTCACCCGTCTTCTCGTCGACCCAGTTGGAGGTCAGCAGCCCGAGGCGCGTGCTCATCTCGGTGTCCGAGATCTCCATGCCCAGGGAGCGAGCGTAGTTCGAGACCAGCGTCGTCTCGACGAGGTCCTCAAGGAACTTCTCGCGGGCGATGGGGCTGATCTCATCGGGGGCCGGTCCGAAGTTGGTGTAGCGACCGGTGAGGCCAAGTCGCGGGTAACGGAACGTCATGTACTGCTGCAGGCGGCTGATGGCGTTCGACGACTTGTTGCGTGGGCTCGGCGGCGAGATGCTGAGCTCCTCGACCATGCCGAGGGTGCCGGCTTGGACCGTCGTGCCGTCGACATCGGCAAGCTCTGTCGCGCCGTTAGCGCCTTGTTGCCCACCACACGCCTGGTCCGGCGTGATGGCGCCGAACGTGAATGCGAACACAATGATGATGATCGCGAACATGAGGTAGATAAGGAATGAACGAGAGTTATCTCGCAGCAGGTCGAGCATGGCGCGCGCCTCGGAGCTGGGTACGGCTGACAAGTTGGGTCAGCTAGGTTGTTGGTGCGAAGCAAGCGCCGCCCGCGTCCGAGCGCACGCCTTCGCGAGCGCGTCTCCTATCCCACGCGCCGGGAAGGGTCAACCGAAACGCGCTCGGTCGAGCCGTAGACGCGCTGCTTGGCGGCCAAAGTGGTTAAAAGTTTGCGTTGTGGCGCAATCGACGGGCATTTGCTAAACGCTTTCGTCCTTTCCCCATGACCACGGGCGCGATGTTCGACTGGCTGTACAGCCTCTTCTCCAACGACTTGGCGATCGATCTGGGCACTGCCAACACGCTCATCTACGTGAAGGGCAAGGGCATTGTGTCGAGCGAGCCGTCGGTGGTGGCCGTTCAGAAGGATGGCCGTGGAGGGCGTCGTGTGCTCGCCGTCGGCAAGGACGCCAAGGAGATGCTCGGGCGCACGCCAGGCTCGATCGTCGCCATTCGGCCGATGCGTGATGGCGTCATCGCAGACTTCGAGATCACCGAAGCGATGCTGCGCTACTTCATCCTCAAGGCCCACAACCGCCGGACCCTCGTGCGACCGCGCATCATCATCTGCGTGCCCTACGGCATCACCGAGGTGGAGCGTCGCGCTGTCCGTGAGAGCGCTGAGAACGCCAGCGCTCGCGAGGTCTACCTCATCGAGGAGCCGATGGCGGCTGCGATCGGTGCGGGCCTGCCGATCACGGAGCCTTCCGGGAACATGATCGTCGACATCGGCGGTGGCACGACCGAGGTCGCTGTCATCAGCCTGGCTGGGATCGTGTACTCGAAGTCCATCAAGTGCGGTGGCGACAAGATGGACACCGCCATCATCAACCACATCAAGCGCAAGTATAACCTGCTGGTCGGCGAGCGAACGGCGGAGAACATCAAGTGCGCGATCGGGACCGCCTACCCGACCGAAGAAGTGATGACGATGGAGGTCAAGGGGCGCGACCTCATCAGCGGCATCCCCAAGACCATCAACATCAACTCTGACGAGGTCCGTGAGGCGCTTGCCGAGCCGATCTATCAGATCGTCGAGGCCGTGCGACACGCGCTGGAAGGCACGCCCCCAGAGCTTGCCGCCGACATCGTCGACAAAGGGATTGTGCTTGCAGGCGGCGGCGCTCTCCTACGAAACATCGACGTCCTTCTCCGTGAAGAGACCGGCCTGCCCGTGATGATCGCCGACGATCCGATGAGTGCGGTGGTCCTCGGCAGCGGCAAGGCGTTGGACTCGCTGGCGCTGCTCAAGGGCGTCGCAGTCCAGGGCTAGGCTGAACGATGGGCGACTTTCTCGCGCGCCATCGGAGCGCCCTGTTCGCGTTCCTCGCCCTCGTGGTGCCGCTCTTTCTGCTCTACGTTCACGGGCGTTCGCCGCGCAAGACGACTGTCTTTGAGGTCGTCCTGATGGACGTCACCGGGCCTGTCCAAGGCGCAGCCGGCAAGGTGCTGCGCGGAATCAACGACCTCTGGGAAGGCTACATCGCACTCGTCGACCTCGCCGAGGACAACGAAAAGCTGCGGGGCGAGATCGAGACCCTCGAAGCGCGTGCGAACCGAGTCGAGCAGGTCGAGCTTGAGAATGCGAAGCTGCGTCAGATGCTCAACTTCGTGAAGAAGCGCCGCGAGCTCGTCACGGCGGGCGCGCATGTCATCGGAAAAGACGTCTCGTCCTACACCCGTGTGGTCCGTATCGCGCTCGACATCGGTGGTGACCACGGCATCACCGAGGGCATGCCCGTGATCAACAGTCACGGCCTGGTCGGACGTATCCATCGCATCTCCGGGTCGTTCGCCGAGGTCTTGCTCGTCGTGGACGCGCGCTCCACCGTCAGCGTTGTCGTTCGCGACAAGGGCGTGACCGGCACGCTTGAGGGAACAAACTCGCCGTATAGCTACACCGCACGCATGCTCTACCTCCACCGAGCAAACCCGCTGGTTGAAGGGGACGTCCTGGTCACGTCCGGCCACGACAAGGTCTTCCCGCCAGGGATCACGGTCGGCACGATCAAGTCTCTGCAGGAGCGGCAGCGCGACGTTGAGTACGAGCTTGAGGTACGGCCATCGGTCAACTTCTCGGTGCTCGATACCGTCTACGTGGTCATCGATGTGCTCGATGAGCCGGCGCCGCCTCTCAAAGACACGACAGCCGCGGGGGGCGCTCGATGAGGGCTCTCGCGATCATCCTCGCTGGCTTCTTCTTGCTCGCGCTCGAGTCTCCGCTCCTGCACGAGCTCAACGTCCAGCAGTACGCTCCCGATATTGTGCTGGTGATGGCGATCTACATCGGGCTCACGTCGTCGTTCGGCGTTGGCCTGCTGCTCGCGGTCACCCTCGGACTGCTCAAGGACGGGTTTGCGTTCGGAACGCCCATCGGCATGTACGCAGAGATCACGGTGGTCGCGACCATGGTGGCCTATCGCCTGTCGAGACGCTTGGTCGTGCGGGGACCGGTTGGAGCGATGCTCGTGTCGCTCGTGTTCTCCATCGGTGCTTCCCTGCTCGAGCTCGTGCTGAGCCTGGTGTTCGTGCGCAACTTTGGGAGCAACGGCGGCGGAGCTGGGCTGATCCTCGGCTCGATGATCCCTCAGGCCCTTGTCACTGCTCCCTTCGGTATTGTCGTGTTCTGGCTGCTCGATCGCCTCGATGCCCTCACGACGCGCAACAGCGACTCGGTCTTCATGTAGGGCGGCCTGCTGGGCAGCTCGCCGAGACGTTCTCACCCTCATGCGCAGTCATTTTTGGTGCGCAGGTCGCGAATGCCGGATAGTGGGGGCGCGGAATACTCGCATGCGAAGGGTGGTTGGGTGTTCGGTCCGACACCGACAGAGGTCTAATGGGCTTGGTGCCTGAGTCTGAATTGACGGTCGAGCGGAGTCGCTTCTCAGGGGCACTCACGGTCTTCACGCTGTTATTCGTGCTGTTGATGGGTCGGTTTTTCTACCTGCAGATCCTTCACGGCGATGAGTTTCGTGAGAAGGCCCGCGTCTCGTTCACCTACAAAGAGCGCGTGCCCGCACGTCGCGGCGTCATTCGTGACCGCAACGGCAAGGTTGTCGCCGAGAACGCTCCGCGGTTCGCGCTCACGATCTTGCCCCATGCACTTGAGAAGGCCGACGTCCGCAAGAAGACCCTCGACAAGCTTGGGCAGCTCCTCGGTCTGACCGACCAAGAGCGCGAGGAGATCGAGACCACAATCGCCGACAAGCTCAAAGCGAGTCAGGGTTGGCAGCCATTCGTCGTGCGCAACGAGCTCGTCAGCGAGATGTGCCCCTACGACGGCGAGAAGCTCGACCTGCTCGCTGGCCACGACAACCACCGTCACAAGCACAAGAAGAAGCGGAGTGATGCCGGCCATCTCTTCTGTGGAACGTGCGGCCTGACCCATGTGGGTCTCGACAAGTCCGCGACCCGTTGTCCACACGACCGCGGGCGCCTCACCTGGCAGAGCAGCGAGAAGCACCACGCGAGCTGCTCGAAGTGTCGGCGAAGCTACGTGACGTCACCGGTCTGTCCCCACGACGGAGCGCTGCTGAGCTCGATCAGCCACAACCTGAGCTGCAGCGTCTGCAAGCGACACTTCTCCAACGAAGTCGCGGTCATCAAAGCTCACAAGCACGAGCTGCCGGGCGTCGACATCAAGACGACGTTCCTGCGTCGGTACCCGAGCCGCTACCTCGCCGCGCATGTCACCGGCTACATGAACCTCGTCAACGTCAAAGACCGAGAGCGCGCGAAGGGGATCTATGGTCTCCGTGACCGCATTGGACGAGCAGGCGTTGAGGCGGCGCTTGAGCCCGTTCTGCGCGGCAAGCCCGGCGAGGCCGAGTTCTTCAAGGGCACCGGGCAGGATGTCCTGGGCGGCTTCTCGTCTTCAGACCCTGGCCATGACGTCTGGCTGACCATCGACAGCAAGCTTCAGAACGAGGTGAGGCAGGCCATTCGCTACTTCCGGTCGGCCGCAGCGGTCGTGCTCGATCCGCGGACCGGCGAGATCCTCGCCTCCTATTCGACCCCAGGCTACGACCCGAACGCGTGGTCTCGACGGCTCTCGAAAGAGCGCTGGGAGCGGATCAAGGCCAACCCCTACTACCCGATGGTCAACAAGGCCCTGACCAGCTACGCGCCGGGCTCGGTCTACAAGATCGTCACGGCGCTCGCGATCCTCAACGAGGGGATCTGGCCACCAGAGACCACCATCAACTGCCCAGGCCGCTACCACTACGGTGGTCGCGACTTTCGCTGTCACAACCGGCGTGGACACGGCGACATGGATCTCGTGGATGCGCTCAAGTACTCGTGCGACGTCTACTTCTACCGAGCTGGCGAGGAGCTGGGCATGGATCGGCTCGCCGAGTATGGCCACGCATACGGCTACGGTGAGCCAACCGGCATCGAGGTGCGCGAAGACAAGGGGCGCGTGCCTACGAAGAAGTGGCACAACGACCACACCCGCCTAGGCTTTCGACCTGGTCTGACGCTCTCAACCGCCATCGGGCAGGGCGCACTGACGGCAAGCCCGCTGCAGGTCGCGCGTAGCTTTGCGGCGCTGGCCAACGGCGGCAAGGTGCTTGAGTCCAGGCTCATCAAGCAGTTTACCGACGAGCAGGGAGAGGTGGTGCAGCGCTTCTTGCCGATCGAGGTGGGGAAGCTGCCCGGGACGCCTGAGCAGCTCGCTCTCATCCGCGAGGGGCTTGTGCGAGTCGTCAACGACCGCGACGGTACCGGACGACGTGTGGCCCTCGACATGATGGTCGTAGCCGGCAAGACCGGCACGGCGGAGGCCGCGCAGTCGCGACCTGGCGCGGAGGAAGACCTCAAGCGCTGGCTGCTTGAAGACCATGCCTGGTTCGCCGGGTATGCACCCGCAGACGATCCACAGGTTGTCGTCGTCGCGTTTCTTGAGCACGGTGGCTCAGGCGGCAAGAACGCTGGCCCCGTGGTCAAGCGGATCCTCGAGTCCTGGGTGCGCCTTGGTTTCTACCGAGGCTCGCCGCCGCCACCGGATCCGACGCCCACCCGCCCAGCGCGGAGGCGCGGACGATGAAAGGTACCGCAGCCCTCGGCGATCGGGTCAACATCCTGGCCTTCTTCGTCGTGCTCACGCTCGCCGCGGCGAGTCTCATCTTTCAGACCAACGCTGAGCACTACGCAGGCGGCGACTTCCGCGAGCGGCAGACCATCTGGGTCGTCGTCGGCGGCTGCTTGTTCTTCTTTGCAGCCGTTGTCGACCTGCGACTCGTCGAGCGTGCCAGCTACGCGGTCTTTGGGATCTGTCTCATCTTGCTGATACTGACCGCGACCATTGGTACCGAAGTCAACCACTCAAAGCGCTGGATCGATCTCGGCTTTTTCAACATTCAGGCGTCGGAGTTTACCAAGCTCGCAGTGGTGTTAGGACTTGCCCGCTTTCTCCACACAAACAAGGAGCGCACACCCGGCGGCGACGATGGCCACGTCGGCCGCTACGAGCTCAAAGACCTGGTGAAGCCGCTGGCGGTCTTTGGCGCACCCTTGCCGCTGATTCTGTTTCAACCTGACCTCGGGACCACGCTGCTGATCGTGTTTGTGATCCTGACGATGCTCATTATGGAAGGCATGCGCCGCCGCTCGATCATGATCGCCGTGGCGATCTTTATGGTCGTGATTCCGGTTGCTTGGAAGAGCGGACTCATCCGCGACTACCAGAAGAACCGGGTCCGCCTGCTCGTGAACATGGACTGGGAGAAGGTCGATGACGCGACGGGCGTGGTCCACAAGAAGCGAACGACACAGGGCGAGCAGGCCAAGTGGGCAGTGTCGAGCGGTGGGCTGGTCGGCGCTGGACTACAGGGGGCATCGAAGCCGCGGCTGCGCGTGCTTCCCGAGATTCACACCGACTTTATCGCGGCGATGGTCGCAGAGGAGGTGGGTTTCGTTGGCTTCACAGCGATCCTCCTTCTATTCTGGCTCATCGTGATGTGGGCGCTTCGTTCTGCCCAAGACTCTCGAACTCGCTACTGCAGGCTTATATGTATCGGAATCGGCGCCATGATCGGCTGGCAGGTGTTCATCAACGTCGGGATGGTGACGGGACTGCTCCCCGTCGTCGGGCTGCCGCTTCCGTTTCTCAGCTACGGCGGCAGCGCCATGCTGACGATGTTGGCGGCGCTGGGCCTTGTGTTCAACGTCGCGTTGCGCCGAGGTCGCCTCTAACGGCGCTCGGGGAAAGGCGGGTTTTCACAGCGCGCCGTGCGGCGCGTGTTGTTGGCCGCTGGGTCGCGTCGGTGGCTGTAGGGCTGTCGATGATGGCTGCACCGGGGTGTGACACAGGGCTTGGGGACCTGGCTCAGTTCATTGGCAGTCCCTTTGGCAGCGCCAGCGGGAGCGTCAACGACCTCAGTGACGAAGACATGAGCCTGCTCATGCAGGATCTGATGCTCAGGTTTCGGACCTACCTAACGCTCCGCACAGCGATCGACTTCGCCGACCTCGCGCCTGAGGCCTGCATGACCGAGTCACGCTCGTTCACCAACGGCTTTGAGTTTCGTGCCGATATCAACTGCATGTACGGCGACGAGGTCTCGCCGGCGAATGGCTTCGTGTTTGTGCGTCAGGAGCAGGTCGCTAGCGACCCGGTCCAGGTCCTCGATGTCGACGTGACCTACGAGGGGGTCGAGCTCGGTGACCTGAGGGTCGACGGGACCGAGATGATCCGTGAGACACTCAGTGATGATGGGGCGTCGGTTCGGACGATCGACCTGATCCAAGACGGGATTGAGCTCGACTACGAGTTCCGAGCGGGCACCCTCGATGCAGACACGGTCGTGTTCGACTACGAGATCGACTTCGGCGGCAGCAGCTACACCGCACGAGTCACGAACCCAAGCTCACCCGGCGCCTTTGTGGACGTCATCATCACGGGCTTTGACGGGCTCCTGCAGTGTCAGGTGCGAAACAGCGCCTGGGAGCCTGGTGACTACGCGCGCGGCACGTGCGACACCGGCTTGGTCTTCGGTCTCCCCGACGTTGTGCCGCCCGAATAGTCCAGCCCCCGTTGACTCTGTCTCATGCCGGTCCTACACATTGGTCCCCCGTGACTCGCACCAAGGAGACAGAGCATGGCTGGAGCTAACGTCATCGAGATCACCGACGCCAACTTCGAAGCCGAGGTCCTCAAGAGCGACGTTCCCGTCGTCGTGGACTTCTGGGCAGTCTGGTGTGGCCCCTGCCGCGCGATTGCGCCGATCATCGACCAGCTGGCCGACGACTACAACGGGCGCGTCAAGGTCGGTAAGCTCAACGTCGACCAGAACCAAAAAACGGCGATGGCGCTCGGCATTAGCTCGATTCCTGCTGTGTTCGTGTTCAAGGGCGGCGAAGTCGTCGACCGCAAGATCGGCGCCGGTCCGAAGTCTGCGTTTGCGGGGCTCATCGACCGCCACGTCGACGAAGCCGTCGCGTAGCCATCGTTAAGCTCACGCGACGAACGTTGCGTGGGCTCGACAGCATCGCTATAGCGAGCACGTGCTCCCGACTCTCCTGCTGAGCGCGGCGATCGCGCTGCTCGCAAGCTCGTGCCTCTACTTGGCGCGCATCGTGCGATACCAGACCGAGCCGTCCTTGTCGGCACGCTGGGCTCACGGCGTCGGTGCGGCCCTAGCGACGGCAGCCGCGATCGTCGGCATGCCGGGCGGCGAGACGTTCATCACGACGACACCGCTCGTCTTGCTCATTGTCGCCGTGGCTCTCGCATGGCTGGCGCTGGTTCTGGAGGTTCGCGAGGCAACGCTCCTCGGAGCCGCCGCGATCACTCAGCTCGCCGCCGCCGCGGCGCTTGCGGTCTTCTTCAAGCTCCATGCTGGCACGACATCGTCCGGCGCGGGGGTGACGCTCGAGACGGTCACGGTCCTGCACATCAGCGCGACGATCCTGGGCTACCTCCTCTTTATTCCGCCCTATCACCTCAGCGTGCTCTATCTTGGCCAGTCCTACCGGCTCAAGACCAAGCAGCTCGCAAGCACGCGTCTACCTAGCCTGGTCTCGCTTGAGCGCACCTCCTGGTCGCTGCTCTACGCGGGGTTTCCGCTCTTCACGATCGGTATCCTGCTCGGCGCTGTCTGGCAGGAGAGCGACACCGCTCGAGTGGTCAAGCCGCAACAGATCCTGGCCGCCGTTGCGTGGTGCATCTACGCGTACACGATCTTTCGTCGCCTCCGGTCCGGCTGGGCCGGAAAGCGCGCTGCCGTGGCGCTGATGGCCGCGTTCGTGACGACGTCCTGCGCCGTCCTTCTCTACGTGATGCGATGAGGAGGGCACTGTGAACATGTCCCTCGTTGTCGTCGGACTCAACCATCGCGTGGCGCCTGTCGATCTGCGTGAGAGCTTCGCTGTTCCGGCCGATCGTCTCGCGGAGATGAACCGGAAGCTCGTCGACGCGCCGTCGATCTCTGAGGCGATGGTCCTGTCGACGTGCAATCGCGTCGAGTTCTACGCGGTCCCTACCGATC
Organism: uncultured bacterium; assembly: GCA_938040325.1. GTDB lineage: Bacteria > Myxococcota_A > UBA9042 > PHBI01 > PHBI01 > CALHXW01. The sequence continues at coordinate 20,457 of CALHXW010000099.1, forward strand.
CCGATGCGGTCGAGGGCGAGCTGGAGCGCCTGCTGGGCTCTGACCGGGGCCTGGATCCGCGACTCTTGGCGTCATGCAGCTACGTCCTTCGCGGAGAAGATGCGCTGCTGCACCTCATGCGGGTGTGCGCCAGCCTCGACTCCCTCGTCGTGGGCGAAGCCCAGATCCTCGGCCAGGTGAAAGACGCCGCACGGAACGCGCGCGACGCAGGCACCATCGGCCCCTTCCTCGATCGGGTGCTCCAGTCTGCGTTTAGCGCCGCCAAGGAAGTTCGAACCAAGACGGCGATTGCAGAGGCGACCGTGTCCATCGGATCCGTCGCCGTCGACTTGGCGCGGCGCATCTTTCCGAGCCTCGACACCTGCCGGGTTCTGATGCTGGGGGCCGGCAAGATGGGACAGGTGACCGCGCGCGCACTTGCGTCCGCCGGCGTCTCTCGCGTCTACATCGCGTCCCGAACTTACGCCCGTGCACGCGAGCTGGCCGATGGCCACGGGTGGATCGCCCGTGACTTCGCCGAAGTCGACGACCTGCTCGCCAGCGTCGACGTTGTCATCACCTCCACCGGCGCGTCGCGACCCATCTTGGGGGTCAAGCAGATGCGTGCGGTCGTGAAGCGCCGCCGGTACAAGCCGCTCTTCATCGTCGATATCGCGGTTCCCAGGGATGTCGCCGCTGGTGTCGGTGAGCTCGACAGCGTCTACCTCTACAACATCGACGACCTCGAGCAGCTGAGCCAGGCCAACTTGGCTCAGCGCAAGTCCGAGGCCGAGGCGGCGGAGGCGATCGTTGCGGCGCGCCTCGCAGAGCTTGGGCAGTGGCAGCGGACACTGGTGGTCAAGCCGGTGATCGCCGCCATTCGCGGCAGGGCGGAGACCATCACGCGGGAGGCGCTCGACAAGTCGTTTCGGCGCGGGCTCTCGGAGCTGGACGAGGCCCAACGTGGCGCGGTCGAAGCCGCGGTGAAAGCAGCCGTGAACAAGCTCCTGCATCCCGCGATGAGTGCTCTTCGAGAGCAAGCTGCTGAAGGGGAGGGGCTTGAGCTTGCGCGCGCGGCAGAGCGTCTGTACGGCGTGACGGCGCGGCCTCCAGCGGTCTTGACCGCTGCGCCATCCCCAAAGGCCGACGGCGCGTCCGCGCCTGCGGCGACCCCACCGACAGAGGACACGGAATGAAGCTTGTCATTGGCACACGCGGGAGCGCTCTCGCCCTCTGGCAGGCACGACACATACGGGACCGGCTGCTGGCCGAGACCGACGCCGATGATGTCACCCTGGAGGTGATCTCGACCAAGGGCGACCGGATCCAGAACGTCTCGCTGGCCAAGGTCGGAGGCAAGGGGCTCTTCGTCAAAGAGATTGAAGCTGCGCTCTACGAAAAGACGATCGATCTGGCCGTTCACTCGATGAAGGACATGCCCTCGGAGCTTCCGCCGGGGCTGGTGATCGGCGCGGTGCCAGAGCGTGCCAATCCGCTCGACGCTTGGGTTGCGCGGGCGGGCGACAGCGACGCCCAGATGCTGTCGAAGCTGCCTCATGGGTCCGTGGTTGGGACGTCGAGCCTGCGGCGAGCTGCGCAGCTGCTGGCAGAGCGCCCCGACGTGACGATCTTGCCAATCCGAGGCAACGTCGACACACGCTTGGCCAAGCTCGACGAAGGCGTTGACGGTCTCCGCGCCATTATCCTGGCGTGCGCAGGACTTGAGCGACTCGGATGGTCTGAGCGCATCACGGAAGCCATTCCGTCCCGGGGGATGCTGCCGGCTGTCGGGCAGGGGGCTCTGGCGATCGAGTGTCGCGAGGGAGATGAGCGCGTGCTCGGCGTGCTCGCGCACCTCGACCATACCGCCACCCGTCGAGCTGTTGAGGCTGAGCGGGCGTTCCTCAGGACCGTTGAGGGCAGCTGTCAGATCCCGGTGGGGGGCTTTGCCGAGATCGACGAGGCGCAGGATCTGCTGACGCTCCGCACGCTCCTTGCGGCGCCGGACGGCACCACCATCCTAAGCGACGAGCGCGCTGGGCCGGTCAGCTCAGCGGTTGCGCTCGGCCAGGCTGCCGGCGAGTCGTTGCTCGCCCAGGGGGGGCGCGAGCTCCTCGATGCCCTGCTGGGTCACGATGGTTGAGCGAACAGGTGGCGTAGACCCAGCGACACCGAGCGTAAACAGAGCCGCTGAGCCAGCGCTCGTGAGTCTCGTTGGCGCAGGTCCTGGCGACCCTGGTTTGCTCACGCTGCGTGGCAAGGCGGCGATCGAGCGGGCGGACGTGGTGCTCTACGACTACCTCGCGAGCTCGGCATTGCTCTCGGCGCTGCCCGTGATCGGGCAGGAGCGGATCCATGTAGGCAAGCGCGCCGGCGCCGGCCACTCGCAGCAGCTCGACATCAATGCGCTGATGGTCAAGCGCGCGCTGCTAGGACAGCGGGTCGTGCGGCTCAAAGGGGGGGACCCCTTCGTGTTTGGCCGGGGCGGCGAGGAAGCCCAAGCCTGTGTGGCGGCCGGGGTGCCCTTCGAGATTGTTCCTGGCGTCACGTCAGCTATCGGGGCGCCCGCTTACGCTGGAATCCCCGTGACCCATCGCGAGGTGGCGAGCTGCGTGACGTTCGTCACCGGCCATGAGCGCGAGGCCGCCGATGGCTCCAGTGCGGACTCTGCTGCGTCGGATGAGCGCGTTGATTGGCATGCGCTGGCGCAGCTACGCTCGACGCTGGTTGTGTTGATGGGCGTGCAGCGAGTGGCGCGCTGGTCCAAGGCGCTGATCGCGGGTGGGCGGGCGGCTGACACGCCCGTGGCCTTCATTCGGTGGGGGACGACGCCGCGCCAGCATGTCCTCACGACGACCCTGGAAGAGGCGACGGCTGCGGTCCACGCGAGCGGTCTCGCGCCACCAGCGGTCGCAGTCATCGGGAAAGTCGTTGAGCTTGCCGACAGCCTTGAGTGGTTCTCAGGGCGGCCGCTCTTTGGTCATGTTGTTGCGTTGACACGCGCCGCCAAGGGTGGCGACGACAGCGCTGCCGAGCGCCTGCGGCAGGCTGGAGCGGTCGTGATTCGTCTGCCGCTAACGCAGCAGGAGGATCGTGGCGAGGAGCGCCTCGACGCTTGCTTCCGGGCGCTGTCCGCCACGGATCTCGTGTTCACAAGTGCCAACGGCGTGCGTGCCGTCCGTCGCTCGCTTGAGCGCTGCTCGCTCGATGCGCGCAGCCTGCATGGTGTGCGGACGTGGGCCGTTGGGCCAGCCACCGCCGGTGCCATGCGGCGCGAGCTCGGGCTCGCCGCTGACATCGTGGCCGCTGTGGCGACCGGCGAGGGCCTCGTGGCTGAGGCGAAGCGCGTCGGTGTGTCAGGCGCACGGTTTTTGTTTCCTGCGGCAGAGCAGGCCCGGCGCGTGGTGCCAGAAGGACTCGCCGCACTTGGCGCGTCGGTTGACGAGGTGGCCGCCTATGCGACGGTTCCCACGACCAGCGCCGTGTCGAGGTTGCTCACTGCCCAGGAAGAGGGCCTGTCGCTCATCACGCTCGCCTCTCCCAGCGCTACGAGTGCGTTGGTGACGGCGCTGGGCGCCGCAGGACTCGCCCTCGACACGTGGCCCGTTGCCGCGATCGGGCCGACGACTGCAGCCGCCGCGGTCGCTGCAGGACTGAAGGTGTCGGTCATCGCCAAGCCCTACTCGATGGTTGGCCTCGCTGATGCGATCATCGGAGCAGCCGAGGATGGCGCGATCTGACGCGCCATGGCGCGTCACCGCCGCGGCTGGGCGTGTTGCGGCGCCCGGCCAGGTTGATTCGTCGGTGCGCCGAGGCGAGACTCACGGCGCGAGGGTGCAGGACTGGCGGGCCACTTCAGGTCCGAGGAACGTAGAGGTTCGTTGGACGCCGGGTGTGCCGGCGGCTCCACCTGACCGCGTGCCGCCGAAATTGTCCTCCTGCATTTAGAGGCGCGGCCGTGCCGGCGCACGACGGGGTCTCTCGTCCGCTTCAATTCGCAGGGGCACGCCTTGCGGTGCCGTCCTTCCCTCGCCACACTCAGCCCATGAGCTTGACCTACTACCGTCGGATCACCGAGGGCTGCGCGCCCTTCGTGATCGCCCGCGGCGCGATCGTCGATGACCTTGAGCTGTCGCCGCTCGGTCTGTCGATCGACCATGTCTATGACCCGCAGCTTGTTGCCCACGGGCCGTTCATGCAGCTCGTTCAGCACCTCGATCTGATGGCCTATGGGCCACGGGCGCTGTCGATGCCGTCGTGGGTCTTCTACGACTGCGCGGTCGTCCCAGGTGCTGTCTTCGGTTTCGGCCGCATGGCTTCGGACCTCGAGCCATGGGTCCGTTCGTCGATGCAGGTTCCTGACGACTATGACGGGCTTGTTCCGATGTCGCTCTTTACGGCTATTCCGATGGCACACCGCAAAGCGCAGCTCGTCTACAGCCTGTGCTCGATCAACCAAGTGGCGCCGGGGGCTGCTCCGGAAGGGCTCTGGCGACTCACGCTCGCCGCGGGCACTGCTGCACTCGGTATCGAGGTGATGGTTGCGACGGCGCAGTGGCGCTCAGCACAGCTCGGGCTCTACGCCAACCTTGGGCCGCTCAAGGTCATGACCGCCTGGACGCCTGCTCACGACATCCCGGAGACCACGACCTTCTACGTGTTTTGCGATGACGACGCGCGGCAGCGACTCCTCAGGGGGGACTTGGTCTCTCAAGACGCGGTCGGCCGCTACCTCGATGCCGATGACCGGGCAGCGCTACAAACGCTCCAAGCAGAGATCGAAGCCGGACTTGAAGCCTGGGTGATGGGCCCCGCCGAGATCCGAGGCTCCGAGACGCGAATACCGATCCATGAGCACGTTGAGCCAGGCTCACCTCCACCGCGAGCGGCGGACCACTTCGTCAGGCGGTTTCAGGGATGACGCGCACAATCACCACGAAGAACGACCGTATTTTCGACCAGCTCGACACGTTCGTCGTCTCGACGAAAGCCAACCGAGAGGTGCTCAACGCCGAGCCCTTCGGCGTGCCGACGCGTTGGTGGGTCGATCCTCACGTCGCAGGCAACGCCCTCTTCTTTGAGTTGCTCCAGCGCCTCGACGCACTGACCTTTGGGCCAGAGGGGATGCCCATGGACAAGTGGGTCTTCTACAACTGCGCAGAGCTCCCAGGCTTCATCTATGGGTTTGCCGCCGAAGCCGAGACGCTCTCAGACCTTGAGCGAGACCTGATGGGGGTCCCGGCGGACTACACTGGGCCCGTCCCGTTCTCGATGTATATCGCCATTCCGATGCGCGAGCCCGGAACGTGGTTCGGGCACAACCTCGCCAGCCTCAACCGGACGTTTCCGCACCGTGGACTGTCGAGCCTCGGCACGATCACCAAGTCGGTCGCGCTGAAGGCCTACCGGGTGGAGCGCTTCGTCGGCGCGACACAGTGGCTGTCGAAGGCCCTCTTCATTCACACGAAGTTTGGCCCGCTCGACCTTCTGACCACGTACACGCCGGCACACTCGACCTCCGAGACCCTGACGTACGCGTTCGACGTCACCGACGCGTCGCTGCGCGCGGCGGCGGGTGAGCCTGGCTCGGCGTTGAGCTTTCCTGAGCCCACCGAGCAGCTAGACGCGACCGATGTTGCCGCCATGAAGCGCATTCAGCGTGAGCTCGAGAGCGGCGCAAAGTGGGAGCTGGTCGGGCCGCCGGCCTACCAGGGGCAGGTCATCCGGCACCCGCTCCGCCGGGTCGCGGCGCCCAAAGGCTGATCGCGCAACCGGTCCCTGGATGCGGACCACGCGTCCTAGAAACAAGCGCTACTTCCGGCTGAAGCGTCCTATCTATGGACCACAGCAGCGTACGGGGCGGTTGCTTCGCTCACTCGGACTCAACGATGGGTGCATCGTCGAGTTCAGGTGAGCGAAGCGAACGCACGGACGTCGCTGGCGAGGGCATCGCCCAAGCCGCAGCCGGAAAGAGCGCTTGTTTTGGGGCTAGTCGCCCATCAGGGTGATCATGATCGCCTTCTGCATGTGCAGGCGGTTCTCGGCTTGGTCAAAGATGACCGACGCTGGACCGTCGCAGACCTCGGCGCTCACTTCTTCGCCGCGATGGGCGGGCAGGCAGTGCATGAAGATGGTGCGCTGATCGGCAACCGCCATGAGCGCAGCATTCACCTCGAAGCCGGCAAAGTCTCGAACGCGCTTTTCTTGCTCGTCCTCTTGGCCCATCGAGGCCCACACGTCGGTGTAGACCACGTGAGCGCCCGCGACAGCGGCTGCAGGGTCCGTCGTCTCGATGACGCTGGCGTTCATGGAGCTCGCAGTTGCCTTAGCCGACGCGACGATCTCTGGGTCCATCCAGTAGCCTTCAGGTGCGGCACACGCGAACGTCATGCCCACCTTCGCAGCCGCGAGTGCAAGCGAGTGAGCCATGTTGTTGCCGTCACCGACATAGGCCATCTTCAAGTCGCCCAGCTCGAGACCGTGCTCCTCATCGAAGTGCTCTTCGATGGTCTGCAGGTCCGCGAGTGCCTGACAGGGATGCGTGAGGTCGGTGAGCCCGTTGATGACCGGAATCGAAGCAAACTCCGCCAAGGTCGTCACGTCGCTGTGCGCGTAGGTTCGCGCCATGATGCCGTCGACGTAGCGACTAAGGACCTGTGCCGTGTCGCTCAGTGGCTCGCCACGTCCGAGCTGGATGTCGCGTCCGCTGAGAAAGAGCGCCGAGCCACCAAGCTGGCTCATGCCCACCTCGAAGCTCACGCGCGTTCGAGTCGAGGACTTCTGGAAGATCATCGCCAGGGTGTGCCCGGAAAGCGTCGAGCGAAACCGCGTCGGGTGGGCCTTGACGTCATGAGCGAGCTTTAGCAGCGCACGCACATCTTCGGTCGTCAGGTCTGCAATGGTCACCAGGTCTTTCATTCGGCCTCCGAGTCCTCGGCATCATCATCTAGTTCAAAGAAGAGCGGCATTTGTCGCCGCATGGGTGCGTTGTCGACCCTCTTACACACCCGCGTTCCGGCGCGGTCTGCCAGTGCTGCCGTGAACTTTTCTGCACTCGTGATCAGTGCTGTCGTTCCGCCATCTTCGACGAACTCGAGCGCAGCTTCCACCTTGGGGCCCATGCTTCCCGGGGGGAACTGCCCCGAGTCGATGTAGCCACGCAGCGACTCGGCATCGATCCGCTCCAGCGCACGCTGGTCGGTGCGTCCGAAGTTCACGTAGACTTGGTCGACGGCTGTGAGCAGCGCCAGCATCTCGGCACCGATGAGCTGGGCCAAGAGTGTCGCCGTGCGGTCCTTGTCGATGACCGCCTCGACGCCTACGAGATCGCCCTTGGGGTCGATGGCGACCGGGATCCCGCCGCCGCCGCCAGCGATCACCACGTGTGACGCATCGAGCAGCGTCTCGATGGCTTCGATGTTGAGAATCTCTAGCGGGCGCGGACTTGGTACGACCCGCCGCCAGCCACGTCCGGCGTCTTCCACCATGTGGACGTCGGCCCCCTTCATGAGGGACTTGGCTCGCCACGCGGAGTAAAACGGCCCGACGGGTTTCGTGGGCGTCCGGAACGCATCGTCGTTGGGATTGATGAGGACCTGGGTTGTGACCACGGTGACGGACTTGTTGACGCCGTGACGGCGGAGCTCGTTTTGGATCTCGGTCGCCAGCAAGAAGCCGATCGAGCCCTGGGTCGACGCGACACAGACGTCCATCGGGGCAGGCGGTATCTTGGTCGAGGACTCTTCGTTGCGGATGAGCTCGCGGCCCACCTGAGGTCCGTTGCCGTGGACAACCACGACCTTGAAGCCCTCGCGCACCAGCGTGACCACAGCGCGAGCGGCACGCCTAGCGCTGCGAAGCTGTTCCCGGTGGGTACCGGTTTGTTCTGGGCGTATGAGCGCGTTTCCGCCGAACGCGAGCACCGCAGACGCAGCTCGTGACACCGTTGGACGCTCCATGTGATCCGGTTGTGAAGGGACGCCAGACGAGCGTTGCCCCGTGGGCGCGCATTACCACAGGCCAGTCCCCCTTGCATCCACGTGGGACACGACCGCCTGACACAAAAGCGGCCGCTCGGTTTTTTGTTCTCGGTGAACCTGTTGCTTTCCAGCGCGTTGCGCCGATCGCGTCGTTGAGCCGCGGGCTGAGAAGTGTCGGCAACGTTGACACGAATGTTGCCGCCGGTGTCTTTTCACGACGTCTAGCCCGGCGGTGCTCATGAAGATGTCTCAGCTCCTCTCAATGGCGATCCTCGCAAGCGTGATCGGTGCGGGTGCGCTCGCACTCAACGGCGCGGCGCTTGCCCAAGGGCCAGTGCCGCAACAGATGGGGTTCGAGCCGCTTGGCCACAAGCACCTCATCGACGAGCAATCCGCGCCAGGCTTTGTCGAGCTGAGTCCAGCAGCGCCTGGCGTCGTTCCAAGCCCCAACATCCTCGCGATGACCGGTGCCTCGAGCCCGGTTGTCGAGCGTGAGGTGCTCGGCTACCTGCCCTACTGGTCGTACACGTCGACGGATCCCTACGTGCCGGCGCGCTGGGATCTCATCACGATCATGGCGTGGTTCGCCCTCTCCATGGATGAGAACGGCAACATCACCGATCACAACGGCTGGGGGAGCGCGACAACGGCGTCGATCGTCCAGCAGGCCCACGCGCACGGCGTGAAGCTCATCATCACCATCACCAACTTTGAGGGCAGCGAGATTGGCACGCTGGTCAACAGCGCGGCGAAGCGGGCTCAGGCGATCAGCACCATCCTGACCGAGATGGCCAAGCACAACGCCGACGGCGTCAACATCGACTTCGAGTTCGTGCCGGCCTCCGGGCGCGATGGCTTTGTGACGTTCATGACCGAGCTGAAGGCCGCGGTCACCCAAGCGCAGCCGAACGGGTGGGACGGCCACGTGTCGCTCGCCGGCCCCTCCGTCGACTGGAGTGGTGCCTATGACTACGACGTGCTGCTCGAGAACACCGACGGCATCATGGTGATGGCCTATGGATACTACTGGAAGGGCGGCGACCCGGGCCCGACCTCACCGCTGCATGGAGGCAACGGCTGGAGCAACTACTCGGTCGCTTGGACGATCGACGACTACCTGACCTATGGCGGCGTAGAGAACCGGCACAAGATCATCATCGGTCTGCCTTGGTACGGTCGGAACTGGCCCGTCGCCAACCAAGACCTGCCTGGAGTCGCCCTGGGGACTGGCGCGACGATCACTCACCGTGTGGCTGAGGCCGAGGTCGATCAGTACGGCAGGATGTTCAACGACCAGACACAGTCGACGTACTACCACAAGATGGATGGCAACCAGCTCCGGCAGATCTGGTTTGACGACGAGCAGAGTTTCGAGGCCAAGATTGCCTATGTGGACCAGATGGACCTCGGTGGGGTGGGGATCTGGGCGCTTGGCTACGAAGGACAATACGTCGGGCTCTGGGACGCGATCGACACGGTCTTGGCAGCTCCGGTGACCGTCGGGCCGGAGCCTGGGCCAGAGCCAGAGCCAGAGCCAGAGCCAGAGGCTCAGCCCGACCCGGACCCTGCACCCGATACGACGCCAGCGCCCGACACGACGCCAGCACCCGATACGACGCCAGCACCTGACACGACGCCAGCGCCTGACACGACGCCAGCGCCTGACACAACGCCAGCGCCCGACACCAACATCGACGACACCGGAACCGGTGCCGACGTGCCAGCGCCGGATACCTTCCAGGGCGGAAACGGCGCCGGCGCGCCACCGACCGCGTCTTCGCTCCGCAACATCACCTCGAGCGAGTTCCAGAGCGACGGCGGATGTCGCGCTGGCCAGGAGCCAGGACCACTCGGTGGGCTTGCCGTGATCGCGGGCCTCTGGCTGCTCACTCGGCGTGCACGAAAAACGGCGCGACCACCGGTGAGGTGATCGCGCCGCGGGCGGTTGAGGGTTGGCGCCTTACCAGGAGCTAGAGCTGGTCTGGATGGGCGGTGGTGACTGGCCGTGGTGGGGGCGATTCAGCTCGACGAGGGCTTCACGGTAGGGCTGGACGTAGACGGTCTTGGTGATGCGTCGACCGCTGTTGCTGACGCCGACCACCTGGACATGTCCTTGGCTGACGCGGTCGACGACCTTGGTCGCGCCTGGCTGCAGGTAGCCGATGTTCTTGCCGTTGAGCTGAACGCTCAGCGGGCGGCGTGCACCGTTGTGAACTCGAACGCTGCCGGTCATCGCGACCTGCGGTGCGAAGTCTGCCCGTGCTCCGGCGACGACGTTGATCGAGCTGGAAGCAACCACGCGACGACGCTTCTTCATGATGATGCGCGTGGCGCCGGGAAGACGCCCGGTGATGACGGTGCTCTGATTCGGCTGCAGCTTAGCGACACGGACGTCGTCGATGTAGACCTTCACCTTGAACGGGAAGGGATTGCGTACAGAGACCTCACCGAGCATCGGCGCGAGGCGAACGGTCTCACGCTGTCCAGGGCGGACATGAATGGTCTTGGTGACGGTGGGGCCGCCGTTGGGTGCGCGGGCCACGAGCGTGTGGGGTCCGGGCGCTAAGGGGCCTGTGTCGATGCGCTTGCCATCGTAGACCTTGCCGAGGCGCTCGCCGTTGAGGCGCATTCCAAGCATCAGGCCGCTGCTGTTGATGATAGAGGCAGTGCCGAAGCGGGGCGCGATTCGAAGCTTCGCAGTATCGCCGATACCGATGCGCACGCGGCTGGTCTCGACCGGGCCGCGCTTGCCAGCGACCGACACCTGCCGAACGCCGTTGGGGAGGTTCCGAAGCACTTTGCTTTCGTTGGGCCCGAGCTTCACCGCTCGCTCACCGTCGACATAGACGGTGACGGGACGCATGCGGTCGTTGCGTACCTTGAGCTTGCCGACGAGTGGGCCTGCGATGGCCTTGTCGAGGCTAGGGCCATTCGCAGGACCATAGCCTGGTCCGGCGACAGCGACGCCACCGATGGTCGTGAGGGCAAGGGCAAGGGCGAGGGCGAGGGAACGCTTGAGCTGGTTCATCGGAGACTCCTTAGGTCGTGGGGTCCGAGATGTGTGTGCGACGCGGCCGGAAGTCGTCTATTCGACAAAAGAAATTCATCGAAAGTTCGTAAAAAACATGTGTCGGGAATGTCGCGGAGCTCGCACTAGCGGCGATGGCCACTGTGCGCGGGCACCCTCGAGAGCGGGCAGGGCGACCAAGCGCCGGCGGGTCAGGGGGCCGCTCTGGTCGGTGCTTCAGCAAAAAAGGGAGACCCCAGCGTGGGCTGGGGCCTCCCTCTTCATCGGGTTCTGACGGCCCGACCTGCGCTTGCTCGGCGTCTCAGCAAAGAAGAGACCCCAGCGATGGCTAGGGCCTCCTCGCATCGCGCGTCGACTGCGCTCGCGGTTGGACTTCTACAAAAAGAAAGGCCCCAGCGATGGCTGGGGCCTCCTTTCGTCTCGTCCGGACTCGCCCAAAAACAAGCGCTCTTTCAGGCTGCGGCTTTGGCGATACCGTTGCCAGCGACGCGGACGCCGCTGGCAAGCACATCGCCTTCGCCTCGCTCGAAAGTAGCGCTTGATTTGGGTCTAGCCCGGCGATCGGCTCGCTGGCGTCGTCATTCCGCGTCGGCTGGTCGAGCGCGACGCGCAGCTCGACCTTGCCTCTGCGCACAGTCCGGACCGTGACGCCGTGGGGCGGAATCGAGGTCGGCTGCCCGAGCACCACGACGGCGTCTGGGTAGACCTCGGTCACCAGCTGACGCAGCCAATGCTCTCGGGCCTCGGGCCCGCGCGTCTCCGCCCACGCCTCGCCGAATCCGAACATTAGTCCGACCACCACGATGCCAACTGCAAGCCACTCCATCCTGCGATGGTCGTCGCCTTGTTACTCGCATGCAAGGGCTGCCTGCTACGTCGTGTCGACGCCGACGGCAACTTCCTCGGTCGCGGCCTTGCTTGGCTCTCCGCCGAGCTGCTCGACCAGGGCGAGGCCAGAGTCGGCAAGTGCTGCTACCGTCAGTCCGCCTTCGTTGGCAGGCAGGCCGAAGCGCTCGCGGATACGTGAAAGCGTTCCGGCGAGGGCGTTGCGCAGGTCCGGGTCATCGGTCGCTGCACTGATCACGTCGAGCACAAGCGGAATCTCGCCCGGGGTCCCGACCGCCGCCAGCCGCTCAGCCGCCGCATAGCGAGCCACGCCGTGGCGGGTCGCGAGGCAGTCGATGAGCGCACGCGTCGTCTCGGCGTTGTGCATGGTGGCTTCGCGCCGGCAGTGTGACACGGCTCGCGGAATGCGCAAAAGGACGACGTTGGCTCAGGCCGTCCCGCGCCTGTTGCAGAACTGGCACCGAAAATACTGCTCGCCGCCTTCCATCCGAAGCGCCATCCCGCTACTGTGAACGTCGGGGAAGCGTTCGAAAGGGGAACATGATGGGTTGGCGATTTACCGTCGCAGCGGCAGTGCTGTTGGTTTTGGGTGCGTGTCACGACGCTTCGGATGCGGGCGCCGGTGCAGCCGACGTGACAGCAAACCCGGACACAACGCCGGTAGACACCGGTGGCAATGTCGACACGTCGACCGGCATCGACACGGTGATCGGTACCGACGCGAACCCTCCTGGCGACGACACGACACCGGTAGAGGACACGTCCGTTGCTGAAGATACCGACGACGGCGTCTGCAACGAGTTCGGTTGCCCGTGTAGCGACAACTCGGACTGCCTCGAAGAGCTCTGCGTCGAAGGCCCCGATGGATTCATCTGCAGCGAACCGTGCACGACCGACTGCCCCGACGACAGCTTCGCGTGTTTGCTCATCACGACCGGGGCCGACCCATTCAACGCCTGTGTGCCGCTGCACCCCAACCTGTGTAAGCCCTGCGATGCCGACAGTGACTGCACCAACACGCTGCAGCCGGGACTCACGGGGCTGTGCATTCCGAGCGCCGAGCCTGGCACTGGCAGCTTCTGCGGCTCATCGTGCGAGAACAGCCCGTGCCCCGACGGCTATAGCTGCGGCGACATCGCGCTTCCCGGCGGGGGCTTTGCCAGGCAGTGCCAGCCCGACAGCGGCATGTGCGAGTGCCGCCCCGCGTGGGTCAACCAGAACCTGTCGACGAGCTGCCTCATCGAAAACGATCTCGGGACGTGCCAAGGAAGCCGCAGCTGCGGTGTGGATGGGCTGACGGCCTGCACTGGCGAGGAAGCAACGGCCGAGGTCTGCAACGGCATCGACGATGACTGCAACGGCTTCGACGACGACATTGAGCCCGTGGCCTGCGACCTGACCAACAGCTTCGGCACGTGCGTTGGTTCGACAGCTTGCAACGCTGGCGAGGAGATCTGCGTCGGCGACGAGGCGGTCGCCGAGCTGTGCAACGCCCTCGACGACGACTGCGACGGCGAGGTCGATGAGGACACCTGTAGCGATGGACTCTTCTGTACCGACGATGTCTGCGCCGGCGCGGACACGTGCGAGAACACGCTGCAGCAGGGCTTCTGTGTCATCGATGGTCAGTGCATCACCGAGAACACGCCGAACCCGCAGTTTCCGTGTCAGCGCTGCGTGCCTGATGTCTCGACCACCACCTGGACGGGCGGCGACGGCGAGGCTGGCCAGTGCTTCATTGAGGGCGAGTGCTTCCCTGAGGGTGCCGGCAAGCCCGGTGAGCCATGCCTCCGCTGCCGACCGGAGGTCGATACCGTCACGTGGTCGCCGGTGAGCGACACGAACGTGTTCTGCACCGACAACCTCAGCTGCACGCAGAACGACACCTGCGTGGCTGGCTCGTGCATCGGAGATGCCTTCACCTGCGACGATGGGTTGCCGTGCACTGCCGACACCTGCAACGGCGACGGCACCTGTACGTTCACCGCGGTCAACAACCAGTGCGTCATCGACGGCGACTGCTACGTCAGCGGCGACCGGCAGGACGCGATGGGCTGCATGGTCTGCGACCCAGCGCAGACAACGAGCGACTGGTCTCCGGCAACGAGCGCCTTGCCATGCGATGACGGCGAGGTCTGCACCAAGGCCGATGTCTGCGACGGCGCGACCTGTGGCGGTGTCGCCTACACGTGCGACGACAGTCTCGCCTGCACGTCCGACAGCTGCGACGGCTTCGGTGGCTGCGTGGCGGCTCAAGATGCTGACAGCTGCGTGATCGCTGGTGCCTGCTACAGCGATGGCGACGGCAACGACACCAACCCATGCTTGGTCTGCGATGTCGCCATCAGCCCGACCACATGGTCGCCGAGCGCCGGCAACCCGTGTGACGACAACAACCCCTGCACCAGCGATGACGTCTGCAGCGCCAACGGCTGCGGCGGCACGCCCTATACCTGCGATGACGGCAAGTCGTGCACCGACGACGTCTGCGACGGGGCCGGCGACTGCGACTACCCCGTCAAGGCAGGTGACTGCTTGATCGGCAACACCTGCCGTGTGGCCGGTCAGCGTCAGAATCCCAACAACTGCCGCATCTGCGACCCCGCGACCAACCAGAACGCATGGTCGCCTGCAACGACCGCGTTACCGTGCAACGACGGCGACGTCTGCACAGCGGGCGACGCCTGCGACGGACTTAGCTGCACAGGCGACGCGTACAGCTGCGACGACAACCTCGCGTGCACGGCTGACAGCTGCAACGGCGACGGCACGTGCACCTTCGCCCAAGACGCCAACACCTGCGTCATCGGTGGCGTGTGCTACGACGCTGGCGACACGGACGCGACCAACACGTGCCGCGTGTGCGATCCGACCCAGAGTCGGTTCACGTGGTCGAGCGCGCAGGCAAACTCCGCATGCGATGATGGTGACGATTGCACCCACAGCGACACGTGTACTGGAGGGGCGTGCTTCGGCACGCTCTATGACTGCGACGACGGCATCGAGTGCACGACCGATGTCTGCAACGGCGACAGCACCTGCGACAACATCCCGGCCGATGGTCCCGAGATATGCGGCAACGGCCTCGACGACGACTGCGACGGAGAGTTCGACGAGCTTGAGATCGAGCGCTGCGGCGACCTTGTCGACAACGACTGCGACGGCAACGTCGACGAGTCCGGTGACACATGGGGCAAGTACTTCTTCGCCCGGCCGTGGGTCACTGCAGATGACGTCCGGACCGTCGGCATCTACCGCAGCAACGACGACGGCACGTTCCAGACGCCACCGATCGAGCTTGAGTTCGACAATGACGAGAACTGGTCGATCCTCGGCATCGGCGACTTTGACGGCGACCTGTTCTTGGACCTGGTCGTTGGACGGCGTCAGACAGGCAACAAAGCCGCTTGCTCGTCGACGGTGCCGTGTGCGGCGAACCAGACCTGCTGGGGCGGCTTCTGCAACCCACGGTGCACCAACTACGCCCGCGTTGGCGCGCCAAGCGGTGTGGACCCTGCGTGTGCCGCGGGCGATAAGTGCATCGACTACAACTTCAACGGCCAGGTCTCGAACGCCGTCGACCGCATCTGCGCATCACCGATGGAGATTGCGCTTGCCCGCGAGACCTGCCCCGACGGGGCGATCCAGGTCGACCCGCTGACGACGCCTTCAGGCGACCCGGTCCTGCTCGCCGGCGGTGAGTCACTTGGTTCGATGATCGACACCGACAACAACGGCCACCTCGACCTCGTCGTCATTGAGAGTCACTCCCTGAACTCGGGCTACACGCTGCGCAACAACACCGACTTCACGTTCACCGCCCAACCGGCGTCGATCAACCTCTCGGCCTTCAATGGCTCCAGCTCATGCAGCTGGGCGCGCCGCATCTCGCGCACGCCCAAAGACCTCAACAACGACGGTATCGTCGACCTCGTCGGCGCTTGCTGGTCAAGCGGCGGTAGCGCTGCACCCCGGTTCTGGTGGTGGGAAGGCAACGGTGACGGGACCTTCCACGGCGCAGCGAGCTTCGCCGACACGGTCGGCACGCCAACCAACTTTGTCAGCGTCAACGACTTCGACGGTGACGGCGACAACGACATCATCGCTGGGCTCGACGATGATGCGGACCCCGGCAGCGTCGAGGTCCTGCTGAACACCGGCTCCCTCGACCCGACGACGTCGAGTGCGTTTGGAGAAAACTACGAGGTCTTCGATGTCGTGCCGAACTACGAGAGCGGCGGCGATCGTGCGGGCTACGGCACGGGCACGACCTTTGACTTCTCGCGCGATGGCTTCCCCGATGCCCTCGCGGCGTTCACTCCGCGCGTCAACACCGACACGGGCACGGTCATCTGCAACAACGCCTGGTCGTGCAGCTGGACGGAGCTTGGCTTCTACCGAAACATCACCGCAGACGGGTGTGGGCAGTTCGCCACGTGCACGAACAACGCCTGCGTTGCCTGCACACCGAGCTGCAACGGCAAGCAGTGCGGCGATGATGGCTGTGGCGGTACGTGCGGCTCATGCGGTGCCGGAGACACGTGCGAGGCCGCGACCGGTCAGTGCGTGCCGCGCAACGCCTGCGTCCCAACGTGCCATCCGCTCGACAACTGCGGCGACAACGGCTGCGGTGGCAAGTGCGGCTTCTGTACTCCGGGCGATGGGTGTCAGGACACGGGCCTTGGATACAGCCAGTGTAGCTCGTCGTGCATCCGCTCGTGCGCCAACAAGGCCTGCGGTGGCGACGACGGCTGCGGCGGCCAGTGTGCGCTGTTTTCGACCATTGAGCGCGTAGACCTTCTGCAGAACCAGTCGAAGGCCATCTACGCGCCGACAAACTCACCGCCGACGGCGCCAGAGATTGAAGTGCAGTCGAGCAACCCTGCTGGCATCTACTCTGCCAACGAGTTCCACACGCTCTACTGCGTGCTCAAGGGCGAGACCTACGACCTGGACACGACGCGGGTCGAGTTCCGCTGGTTCCGCAACGGTGACTACGCCAAGGAAGTCGGCGACCGCCAGATCGTGAGCCCTGCCTACACCAGCAACGGCGATCTCTGGCGCTGTGATGTCCGGGTGACCGATGGCATCGAGCGCTCGCCCATCGCCAAGCCTTACTGCAACCCACCTTCAGCGACGTGCGCGAGCAACATCATCACGATCACCAACTGACCGACCGGCGGTCTCGTATGTCTGACGGCGCCAACACCATGCCGCTTGGAAGGGTCGCCGAGATCTATCTGCTTGCTGGCAAACGCATCGTCGCAGTCGGGCCCATCGATCCGCTCGTCGCCATACGAACTGGCGACAACGTGTGCTTTGCCGTCTCCGGTCGCGTGAGGGTTGATGGCATCGCGCTGACGCCGCATACGCAATACCTCGACCTGCTGCTGACCACGGACGGCGTCAAACCGGCGGTCGGTGAAGAGGTGAGTCTCGTCGTTGGCATCAGAGATGACGACGGCTAAGTGCCGTACGCTGCCGCGGCACACGTGCCCGGCGCTTCGAGGCCGTGCGACGGCGAATCGCTTGCGGCCGGCTGCGAGTCAGCCGCGCTTGGCCGCAAAGCGCGAGCGGAAGCCACGCATGATCACGGCCCCGGAAGGGCTTGGCGTCTCTTGGAGCGTGCGCCACCACCGGTAGCGGTTGATGGACGAAAACCCGGGCTGCGTGCCCACAGCTTTGGCAAGCTCGTCTGCGGCGGCATCCGTGTCTGCGTCGGTCGGTGGATTGAGGACTTCCAGCTCAAGCTCGACCGGCGCTGCGTTGGTCAGCGCCGTGACGCCAGCGTCCGGCGCGAGGTTCTCAGCACCGACGCCAAAGATGCCCTCGTCTTCGAGTCGCTGATAGGCCGCTAGCGGCATCGACAGGTTGATCAGCGAGAGTCGACCATCCGCGCGGTCGTACACCTGGACCTGGAGCAGCGTTGCGTCGACAGACGCAGCATCCAAGACCGTCAGCTCGATGGGCCGCTTTGGCGACCGGGCGGCGAAGCGTCCAGCCACTGGCTTAGCTCATCGCGGCAAGGGCGTCGTTCACAGGACCTGTGAAGTCGACGAAGCTGCCCACTTGGACGTTGGCGCGGACGCCGCCAACGCGCCGACCAGTGCCGGTGCCCAGCTGTCGCATGCTCTTGAAGCGCGCGCGGCTGACCGTCCACTGACCGTTCGTGCGGGTGACCTTGAGGTCGAGGCCCATGAGGGAATCGAAGGTCTGTCCGGAGGTGCCAAACGCGGCCGTCCCGAGGTTAGCGGCCGTCGATGCCAGCGCCAGTCCCTCAGGGAAGCTCATGCCCTCGCGGGCGTTGTTGACCGCCATCCCAAACGACGCGATCTTGGCGATAAAGAGGCCGGCCGTGAGTGCCTGCTTGAAGCGGGTCTGGCCGTCGAGCGAGAACGCCTCGCGCGGCATCGAGAGCTGCGCATTGAGCTCGATCGCGACCGTCGACGCGCTGCCGGAGCGCGCACGCTTGGAAAAACGCACGGTGGCAGAGCTGTTGCCGTTGTTGCCTTGGAGCTGACCGGCGAGCTCCGCGAATGCCTGGGTGTCGTCGTTGTTCACGTCTTCGAGACCGACGCGACCTTGGATATGACCGGCACCGCCGCTGCCCGAGGTCGGGTTGCGAGCCTCCGCACCGAACTGGAACGCCACGCCGGCTTCGAAGCCGACCGCGCCATTGTTGCGGAAGAAGCTGAAGTAGTTCGTGTAGGCGTTGTTGAACGTCCCGATCCACTCCTCGCCAACACCCCATGCGATCAGTCGCTCCGTGCGTGTCTGAGGGTCGTTGAGCGCTTCATGAGCACTGTTGAACGCGCTGTCGACACCACCGGCTTCGAGGGCTGCATGGATCGACTGCTTGAGCGCGTCGATGAGTGCGTCCCCAAGGTTGGCCCCGCGAAGCCGCAGCGCGCCGGTGACGGCCGCGTTGACGTTGAAGATCTTTCCGAGCCCGTACCGTGCCCCACCAGAGAGCTGACAGTTGAACTCTTTCTGTCCATCGTTGCCGATGGCGATGCTGCCGGCGACGCCCACGAGGATGTCAAGACCGGGTACCGAAGCCACCGGGATCGCGACGTTGAGGTCGACGTCAGCGAAGTGCCCCATCTGAACGCCACCGGCGATCGACATCACGGTGCTCTTGAGCGATGCGAACGTGCCTGGCGAGCCAGAGTGGGTCTCGGACTGATTGCCGGGGCCATCCATCTGGACCGGCTGGCCCTCTCGACGATGCATCTGCACCGGGGCTGCGCCGGACGGAGGCGCGAGCATTGCTGCACCTGCGTCGTACGAATCGGTTCGTCCCGCAGCACCCCGGAGCGCCGCTCGGTGACCGCCATCAGCGGTCTGCGGGGCTTGGGGGCCTGTGGTCGTGGTCTCAGACGACTGGGTGGTTCCAGTGCTGCGCACCATTGTGTGCTCCTTCAACCTGCTGGCAACCGACCGCCGAACTATAGTGAGGTATGACCTGAGAATCAATCAGAAGACCACTCTTGGTCCACGCCGCGACGCACTGGCCAGAGCTCGCGCACAAATCGGTCGACAGGCAGGTGCCACAGCTGCCGCCACAGCCACTTGAGCCGCAGTTCTTCGAGCCTGAGTCGGGCACACATGCCCCCAAACGCCAAAGACCCGACAGCGAAGCGCTGTCGGGTCTTTGACTAACCGCGTGCCGCAATCGATTGCGGCGACGGCTTCGCTAGGCCCAAAACAAGCGCTGTTTTTGAGCGAGGCGAGGGCTGCTCGCCAGCGGCGTCCGCTGGACGAAGGCGATGCGTGCATCGTCGAGTTCAGGTGAGCGAAGCGAACGCACGGACGTCGCTTGCGAGGGCATCGCCGCAGCCGGAAAGAGCGCTTGTTTTGGGTCGGCGACATGTCATGGCGCGCTGGTGACCGTGACGGCGCTCTGCTCAGCTGCAGTGCGGTAGTAGGCGCGCTGTACCTCGAACATGGGCGAGAGTTCCTCAACCTCCTCGCGAGTCACCCAGCGCGCGTCCGCGACTTCATCCTGGGCGAGTGTGAGTCGCGGATAGCCGTGAAGCGCCGCGCCTGGGTCCTCGGCGCTCGTCGCCGGCGGTGCATCGGGGGCAATGAACGCGTCAAACCAGATGAGGAGATAGCTTCCGTCGGTGGTGAGCGAGCGATACCGCTCCTCACCGATCTCGACGATGAGACCGACTTCCTCGGCAACCTCACGGGCTGCCGCAAGAGGGAGCGCTTCACCTGGCTCGACCCGACCCGTCACCGGGGCCCACATCCCGGGCGCCGGAACGTTGTTTGCCCGCTTGATGAGGAGATGGCGGCCTTGGTGGCGGACATCAATAGCGACGGCAACGGGCCGGACCACGCCATCATCGGGATGAGGAACATCTTTCATCGGACCCAACAGGCGTTGATGGCTTCGTCGCAGAGTGTGCCGTCGCACGCTGCGAAGTCGGCATAGGGAGTCGCGCACTCGGCATCAAGGCAGAACGTGAGCGACGCCCCGCGGTCTGCGCAGCTCAGCGCGCAGACCGCTAGTGCGTCTCTCGACAGCCCGCAGCCAGATCGGCGGCAGCTGAGCGTGGCCTCGATGACGCAAGCCGCACACTCATGCCCTTCCTGCGCTGCGCAGGTCACCAGGCAGGTCGGGTCGCCGGCGCAAGACTCGCGGCAGTCGTTGTCGCAAGCAAGTGCGCGGCCGTCGAGCGCCCCTGGCCACTGTTGGCGCGCATAGACCCGACAGAACGGCGTCTCACAGGCACCATCGAGAGGACCGGCGACGTTCAGCGGCGTCCGGTCGTTCGGCCAACGAGCGATGGAAATCCCCGCCGGCCCAGGCGCCACGTTCAGTGCGCAACGCCCCTGGTTGTAGACGGTGACTGCATCCCTCGCGACGACGCCAGTGAGCAGACGTTCCTGCCCCACAGCGCGTGACGAGACGCTCCACATCGGACCGGCAGCGTCCGCCTCAGCCATCGCCTGTGTGACAAGCGCAGTGACCGGCGCGATCACACCGCTACTCGACCACACGCCAACGGTGTCGGCGGTCACGCTCAAGCGTTTCTCCGACGTGCTCTCCGCGACTGCCACCCGGAGCACCCACAGCGCGCCGGCCCCGACTCGCGTGCCGTGGTCGCTGCGGCGATACACAGTCTGACCGGCGCGGTAGGCGAGTGCGACAGGCCGCCCGGTGATCCAGTGGTCGTCGTCACAAGCGAAAGGGCCAGCTGTAGCGTCAACGTCAAAGGCCGATGAGACCTCGTGAACGATCCCCCAGCGGATAGTCGGCGACGCCTCCACGGCGTAGCTGACCACAACGATAGGCTGGGGCGTTGGGTTGACCACGGGCACACACCAGACCCCCGCGTCAGCTGGGATATCCCACGAGGCGCTGAGCGGCAGCCCGACGGGCGACTGCTCAGGCTCGGCAAACGGCTCGTCACGCTCTCCCGGACTGCCGGTTGGCGCACCCTCGTCGAGCCAGGCGCTGATGAGCGCTTGCAGGATGTCACCGTTGCCGCGCCAGCTCGGGGGGTCGTTGAGCTCACACGCATGACCCGCTGAGACCGACTCGATGTGGGCATCGAGCGCTGTCATCACGGTGCTTGTCGCCATGTCTCGGACCTCAAAGTAGCTGCTCATCGACGGTGGCTGACCGCCCGGACCGTGGCAGCCCATACATGCGTCGAGACGAGGCACGAGGTCCCGGTAGTAGGTCGCTGTGTTGCCAATAAAGGCGTCGGCAGGGGGACTCGGGGGCACCGGAACCCGCTGAAACTGCGGATCCCCGCACGCGAGCGGCCCCATCAGCACCGCAATCGCAGCCGATGACAGCAGCGCCCAACCCTGCGAACGACGCGCGGGCTGATGACGCTTGGCCTGGCGGGCCGAGGCCTGGGAACAACGCGTTTCGATCTCTACACCTACCTCACCGGGACACGGCTGCCGACGCCAGCGGGTGCTTCTCGAATGCCCCTCGCCACCGGTCGATAATGGCGAAGAGACCGGGCTAAGGGAAGACCCGGACGAAGCGGCCTGCTTCTCGACGCATCAAGCCCTCGCGCGTTGGCAAGAGCTGTGCTGCTCCAAGCGTGAGTGGCTTGGGCCGAACATGCGTTGGCGGGCTCGACCGGCTGAGCTCGGTCCAGGTGACGCCACGGTCTCGGGTCAAAAACCGTCGCTCCGAAGCGGTCCAAGCGAAGAGCTGCCCGTTCCCCCGGTGGCCGCGGATGGCCGTCACTGGCTCGTCGATCGGCAGCTCTACCACCCGCCAGGATGCGCCATCGTCGGTCCTCCCAAGGACGCCACCTGCCGGTGTCGCACCGATGCGACAGCGTGCCGTCAGCGCCCAGAGCGCCTTGTCGCCGTCCAAGACGACGTCTCGCACGGGTTGCTTGAGGGGCCCTGTCTCCACCAGCCTAAAGGTCTTCCCACCGTCGGTGCTTGTCGGCAGTGCCCCGCGCGGCGCCGATCCGACAATCCCTGGACGGTCGCAGGAACCGCCGACCGTCAACCAGACGTTCTGTCCGCGCTGGACGAGGCTGCGAATAGGCACCGGGCGAGTCACGCGCGGGGGCGTCGCGTTCACCCCCACATGCATGACGCGTCCGAGCCAGTCCCGCGCTTTCCCGCAACGATCCCAGGCAACGACCTCCAAGAGCGCACCACCGCCTTGTGCCGATGGGAGCTCAAGCCTGCTGGTGGGGCCCTCGCAGCCTTCGGGTGAGGCGGGAGAAGCGAGCCAGCGAGCCGGCGCCTTCGCTCCCTCCCGCAGCAACATGATCCCCTCGGGTGCTGCATAGAGCAGCCCGGCCGGGTGACGTGCCAGCCTGCCAAAGTCCGCACCGTCGCTGCGGTGCCATACGACCGCCTGCGTGGCGCCACACTCGACGCGGAGCAGCTCCTCGCTTGTCGGCGCCGGCCCCCCGCCCGCTGTTGCTGGCCGCTGCAGACCCATGACGACAGCATCTCCAAAGCGCACCGCCGAGACACTGGCATCGCCGGCGTCGACGCCAGTGACTTCTCGACCGTCGATCGTGACGATCCCGCCATCCACCGCAAGGTGGCATGTATCGCCCCCACTCGGTGCCTGCGGACCCGGGCTTGGGCGCTCTGCCGGAGTTGGCGCCTCGGTCGTCGCGGCCTCGCGCCCGCACGCTTGGCAAACAGGAACCGCCATGAACAGAGCGAGCAACACGCCCGTCAACCGCCTGTCGTTCATCTGCCGAGCTCCCAGTGCGCCGCTTGGGCTGCGACTGTTGCACGTACCGCCTGCTCGCCGGCGATGCTTGGGCCACCGATCGCTGGAGGCGTCGCCCCGCACAAGACATCGCCACACGCTGCGACCGAGCTCGCCAGGGCGCTGAGATCGTAACCACCTTCCAGCACCAGCACGGGCCCACGTCCGGTCGGCTTGGCGAGATCGTTGGCCACTGCGCACATAGCGGCAAAGCCCTCGTCGGTGACCTGCATGGCGGCCAGCGGATCATTTCGGTGCGCGTCAAAACCTGCCGAGACGAGGACAAGCTCCGGTTGGTAGGCTTCGGCGATCGGCCGGACCACCCGCTCGAACGCGTAGAGGTAGTCGCCGTCGTGGGCCCCTTCCGACAGGGGAACGTTGACGGTGTAGCCGGCACCGGCGCCTTGACCGACTTCCGCCGCCGCGCCGCTGCCCGGGTAGAACGGGTACTGATGAGTAGAGATAAAGAGCACGTCATCGCGCGCCCAGAATGCCCGCTGCGTGCCGTTGCCGTGGTGGACGTCCCAGTCGATGACAAGGACGCGCGTGAGCCCGCGAGCTCGCGCATGCTCGGCGGCGATCGCGACGTTGCTGAACACGCAAAAGCCCATCGCGCGGTCGGGCTCGGCGTGGTGACCTGGAGGCCTAACCAGCGCTAGAGCGCCGCCGACCCCGTCAATGGCGGCATCGACGGCAGCCACCGAGGCACCCGCTGCCAGGAGCGCTGCGTCAACGCTCTGCGGACACAACAGGGTGTCGCCGTCGAGCCGAACGCTGAGGCCTCTCTGGGCGAGGATGGCATCCACAAAGGGCTCAGGATGAACCCTCAGCAGCATCTCACGTGTCGCCGGGGCTGCGTTCGTGTGTTGGATCGAGCGCCCGCGAAGGCGCTCAACACCCGCGACCGCGGCGTCGAGCCGCGCCGGGCTCTCCGGGTGGTAGGGCCCCTGTTCATGAGCGCGCATGGCAGGATCGGAGATCACAGTGAGGGGCGTCGACGGCATACCGATCGGTGTATCACTGCGGTCGCGCGAATCGAAGCCTCGTTGTCGGGACGAGTCCGGCCGGCCGGGCTAGGAAGCCTCTCAAGACACGGGACCGAGCGGGCGCACTCGACGACTCGCGCCGAAAGGCGCTGCGGCGACGGTAGGCTCGCGCGCGTCGATGACGAGCACCGATGGCGCGTCGTATCGTCACGAGGTGCCGCTGACAGGAGTTTCTCGGTGAGCTCTCGACGCGGAGAGCCTCCAAACCGTCGCGCCGCTCGGTCGTGCCACGCGACGAGTGCAGCCGATTCGACCGCGCCGGGAACGCCATGCACGATGGCCACAAGGGAATCCTCGACGCCGAGCCCGTCTCCCTACAACGCCCGAAGAGCGCCGTGTTGTCGCGCCTGGATTGCAGCTGAATGTTCGAAATCCCGAAAATCTCACGCTCCGTCGAGCGTGTTCGTGTACGGTGCGCGCGCTTTAGGGACACATCACCGCAACGAGTTGCGGCACCGAGGGAAAACAATGAATCGATGGACGATCACAATCGTGGCGGGGCTTTCACTGGTCGCGATGGGCTGCGGCGACGACAGCGACAACGACGGCAACGGCACCACTGACACCAGCGGTGTTGACGCGGGTGGCGATACCGGCGGGACCACCGACACCGGCGGGACTACCGACACCACCGGCACCGACACCGACACCACCCCGGCACCTGACACGACGCCTGCGGGCCTCGACTGCCAAGAAATCGTCACGTGCCTCAACGGCTGCGGTGAGACGGACCAGGCCTGCCAGCAAGGCTGCATCGGCCAGGGAACTCCAACAGGCGCTCAGAACTTCCAGAGCCTGGCCCAGTGCATCCAAGGTGCGTGCCCCGACGGCAGCCCCGACACGTGCATCAGCGACGCCTTCACCGACGGCGGCGCATGCTTCTCGCAAGCTGACGCGTGTGGGCTGGCTGTCGAGTTCGGCACCGGCACCTGCGGCGAGGCCTTCTCCTGCGCGGTTGCGTGCGGCGCGGACGCCGCGTGCCAGCAGAACTGCACCAACCAGATGGACCAAGCCAACGCGACGCTCTGGAACACGATGGTGCAGTGCCTGAACACGGCGTGCGGACAGGACGGCGCTTGCCAGACTGAAGCACTCGCCGAGGGCGGAGCGTGCGCAACTGAGGCAGCTGCTTGTGGTGTGGAGCTTCCCGGCGGCGGAACGGGCAACTGCTCGACCGCTTTCCAGTGCGTGATTGGCTGCGGCGCTGACGCGTCGTGCGCACAGAACTGCCTCGCCCAGATGGACACGGACTCGGCGGCCCTTTGGAACGCGATCATCGCGTGCCTGCAGGCCGAGTGCACCGACCCCAACGACGCGGCTTGTCAGCAGGCGGCGCTGAACGGTGCGTGTGGTGCTCAGACGCAGGCGTGTCAGCAGGACACGAACTAGCGCACGGCGACCATCAGTCGAGCTGCGGCCGCCCCTTGTTTTGAGGGGCGGCCGTTTGCTTTTTTCGGGCGTGGGCGCCGGGCGTGGGCGCCGGGCGTGGGCGCCGGGCGTGGGCGCCGGGCGTGGGCGTGGGCGTGGGCGTGG
>CALHXW010000100.1 GCA_938040325.1 uncultured bacterium
TGCAAAGCTCGAGGCCAGCGGCAGGTTCACCCTGCCAGAGCCCGCCACCATGCTGGCGGAGCTGCGGACGATCATCGCCGAAGCGTCACCCACCGACGCGGTCTTCCGCACCAACCACGCGTCCAACTACCTGCCGCTCGCGGGTCGGCTACCGCGAGACCGCAACGCGCTCTTGGCGGTGCTCGACGCCGCACGTGCTGGTCGGGTGCCGCTGCGGCCCGAGCTGCTGCGCGGCCTCTAGCAGGCTTCGAGCGACCAATCCCACGGACGTCGCTGGCAAGGGCATCGCCAAAGCCGCAGCTCAAACTAGGCTTGTTTTAGGACTCGTCACGACGCGACGCTTCGACCATCCCCGTGCGCGCCCACTTCTGGTAGGGTCGGCGCCATGGCAGACGCAGCGAAGACAACCGATGGACGTGCCACCCGGGCACGTGCCCTCCGTGAGCGAACCCGCGCGCAGCTCGTTGAGGCTGCCCGTGCGGCGTTCAGCGCCCAGGGCTATCACGGCGCCTCTATCGCTGACATCCTCGCCGGCGCCCAGGTTGCGCGGGGCACCTTCTATGCCCACTTCGCTTCTAAGGAAGAGGCGTTTGCGGCCGTGCTCGGTGAGCTCCTCGACCGGCTGACAGACGCGATTCGCCCAGTGGTGGTCGAGGACGCAACCTCCGTCCGGCGCCAGCTGATCGCCAACCTCGAGCGCGTCCTGACCGTGCTCAACGACCGCGCCGACCTCGCACGACTGCTGCTTGTGATTGCGCCGGGCTCGGGTCCTGAGGTCGACACGCCGGTCGATCGCTTCCACGACGCCGCGCGGGCGATGATCTTGCGCTCTCTCAGCGCCGGCGCGGCCATCGGCATCGTCGACGACGACAACCTCGAGCTGCAGGCGACTTTCATCATGGGCGTGATTCGGGAGACCGTGACGCGCGCCCTCAAGACCGAGACGCGCCTGCAGCCCAAGCGCGTCGCTGAGGCCCTGCTCGAGTTCGTTCTCCGGGGCGTCCTGCGCACGCCCGCTTCCGACCCGCTGCTCGACCTTCGAACGGACGGCGAAGCGAGCTGACATCGGCGTCGAGCATGACGGCCTCTTGACTCTACGGGCTGCGGGCCTAAGACTTCGGCCGAAACGTATTGGAGAGCATCATGAGCGTGGCACCCACATCGAAAGACCTGCTGACCCAGACCGCACCCGCCGCGGATGACGGTACCATCGGGCTCACGGAGGCTGCCGCGACCAAGATTCGCGAGATGGCGCTCCAGCATGAAGTCGACCACAAGGGCATCCGCGTGATGGTCGTTGGCGGCGGCTGCTCCGGGCTGACCTACGACATGGACTTCGAAAAGGAAGAGCGACCAGGCGACATGGTCGTCTCGCGCGACGATGTCTGCGTCTACATCGACCCGATGAGCCTCGCCTACCTCGAAGGCACGACCATCGACTACGTGGAGACGTTCAGCTTCTCGGGCTTCCACTTCGAAAACCCCAACGCCAAGAAGAGCTGCGGCTGCGGCAGCTCGTTCACCATCTAGCGACCACCACGCGTCCTGCTTCGGCCTCGCATCCGTAGAGCGACCTGAGGTGTTGCCGTAACAAGGACGGTGGGAAATGCAGCGAAGCGCCATCGCGTCTCTCCTTCAGCCTATGGGGGGCGGCGCACGCGTCTTTCGTCTGCCAGAGCTTGAGAGCGTTCGGCTGACGCCAACACTGGCGGACGTCGTCGACCATCCACACTTTCAGCGGCTGCGCCGTGTCCGTCAGCTCGGGCCGACGCTCTTCGTTTACCCAGGCGCCGTGCACACTCGCTTCGAGCACTCGATCGGGGTCTGTCACCAGGCCGGCCGTTACCTCGCAGCCCTCCTCCAGCGTCCCAGCGTCGCCGATAGCCTCGGTGAAGCCGACGTCCACGCGGCGCTCGCCGCAGCGCTCCTCCACGACGTTGGCCACTACCCCTTCGCGCACACGCTCGAGGCGATTCATCACAAGGACCGGGGCGTCGACACCCCGCGCCACGAGGACTTGGTGCGGTCGATTCTCTTTGGCCGCGCGCCCGGGCTGCCGCGCGCCTCCGACACCATCGCCCAGCGTCTGTCAGCCGGCGGCATCGACGCTGAGCGTGTCGCATCGCTCATTGACGCCGACGCATCCACGCTCAGCACGGTCGACCGCCTGCTCCAGTCCGTCATCTCGTCGACCATCGACGCCGACAAGATGGACTACCTGTGGCGCGACTCTGTGCACCTCGGGGTCCCGTACGGACGTCACCACGACCGCGAGCGCCTGCTCAACGCCCTGACCGTGTCGCGCGACGGCGACGCCATCGCCGTGACGCGCAAAGGCATCGTGTCCGCTGAGCTCTTTTTGATGTGCCGCTACACGATGTTTAGCGAGGTCTACTGGCACCACACCGTGCGCGCGGTGAGCGCCATGCTGGAGCTTGCGATCGGTGACCTCGTGGCGCGCGACCGCCCCGACCTTGCCGACCTGACCTCACGGCTGCTCTCCGTCAGTGACGACGCGCTCCTTGAGACCGTCTTCGCCGAGAGCCCGCCCAAGAGCCTCACCTACCGGGCCCTCTCCGGACTCGTCGGTGACCGCCGCCGCATCTACAAGCGCGTCGCGACCTGGTCGGCCAGCTACCCAGACGCCCGCGCCCGTGACGGCTACGCGAGGCTGCTCGCCCTCAGCCCGGACGAGACCGCAGCGCTGCTCACGACGCTGCGGCACACGCTCAGCCCAACCGCCCGCCCGATCCCCGACGGCAGCCTCATCCTCGACATCCCGCCCCGCGACAAGGACAAGGTCCCCGATCTCGACGTGCAGCTGCACGGCGACACCTACGCAACGCTCGCTGAGACCAGCCGGCTCGCCCACGCCATCAGTGCCGACTTCGCCAAGATCACGAAGAAGATCAGACTCTTCGTCCACCCCGATGTGGCCGAGAAGCTTGGAGGCGTCGACGCGGCGGACGCCGTCTGGGAAGCACTCGACAGCTGACCGCTCTCGAGCGGGCGTCCCCGGCCACGGCGACGTTCGCTTTGCGGCGCACGCGATTCGTGGCACGACCGTACCATCCATCCGATGAGGCAGCGCTCGATGTCGACCAAGCCCAAGCTCTTCCGCGACCCAGTCCACGACACGATCGCCATCCCGACGGCGACCGATGCCGGTCGGATGGTCCTCGCACTGATGGACTGCCGCGAGGTGCAGCGCTTGCGCCGCATCCGACAGCTCGGCCTCAGCTTTCTCGTCTACCCCGGGGCGGAGCACTCGCGATTTAGCCACTCGCTTGGCGTGATGTGGCTCACGTGGACGATGCTTGAGCGACTCGACGCGACCGGCAAGCTCAACGTCGACGACGATGAGCGCTTGGTCACCCTCGCGGCGAGCCTTCTCCACGACGTTGGCCACGGCCCCTTTTCTCATGCGGTCGAGTCGGTCACAGGCGTCCACCATGAGGCCGTCGGCGACGCGCTGCTGCGCGACCCAGACACCGACGTTCACCGTGTCCTCAGCACCATCGATCCGACGCTGCCCGCCCGGGTGGCCCGACGCCTGACGGGCGACGACGTCGACGAGACGCTGCCGGTCATGACGGAGCTGGTCACCAGCCAACTCGACGCCGACCGCCTCGACTACATCTTGCGTGACGGGCGCGCCACCGGGGTTCGGATCGGGTCTTACGACCTCAACCGTATCCTGGCGCTGCTCGACGTGGTCGACGGCCACCTTGCGGTCCACCGGGGAGCCAAAGAAGCCGTCGAAGGCTACTTGCTGGCACGCTTTCACATGTACAAGCAGGTCTACCTTCACAAAACCGGGCGCGCCGCCGAGCGCATGCTCGAGGCCGCGCTCGCACGCGCCGGCGAGCTGCTCGACCAAGGCGCACCCAACGTCGCGTCCGGCACGCTCGCGTCGCTCGTGCGCGGTGAAGAGATGGACGCGCAGGTCTTTTGCCGGCTTGACGATGTCGATGTGTGGGCTGCGCTTAAGCAGTGGGGAGAGAGCAGTGACCCCACGCTCCGAGACCTCTCCAAGGGCCTCGTCCACCGCTCGATCTACAAGACGCTGCCGCTGCCGACCGGCGACCCGCGTCGAGCGGCAGAGCTTGTCAGCGCCGCGCGCTCAATCGCCCGCGTCAACGGCTTCGACCCCGACTACGCAGTGCTCGTCGACGAGTGCCGCGACCACCTCTATCGCCCCTTCACCGGGGTAGAGCGCGGCTCCGGCAGCATTCGCATCGTGGACTCGGCAGGACGAGCCGGTGTGATTGAGGACCGCTCGGAGGTGGTGCAGATGCTGTCGCAGCTCGAGCTGCACCAGCAGCTACTTTGCGTCCACCCTGCCCTTCGCGACCGCATCGCAAAGCGAATCGGATAGCCGCCGCACACGCGGCCTGCGCCGATCGATCGCGTCCCCTTTTTCAGGTGTCCACCCTCTGTTACCTTCGCTGCGGCCGAGCGGCGCCGATGGCTCCGCGAGACAGCGGCGAGCGCGCGTCGTATGGCCCCTATCGACCGAGCGCAAGACACCTGAGGAGAGAACGTGGCTGAGCAGAAACGGGCCTTGGGCGAACGGGCAGGTGCCGCGCTAAAGACGGTGCCCGGAGCGGTCGCGTTCGCGCTGATCGGTGCGTTGCTCTGGACCTGGTCGGCCACGGGTGAGGCCTTTGGCGCAGGCTTCGGAGACCGCGTCATCCAGCTTGGGTTTATGGCCCTGATCGTTGTCGTTCAGCGCATCAGCCTCATGCTCGGCATCGTGGTCGCCATCCTGCTCGCGGGCTTGGCGGTGCTGCTCTACGAGGGGGATATGGCGTCGACCTATTGGGTCGGCCAGTTCTTTCTGAAGTCGCTGAAGATGATCATCGTGCCGCTGGTCGTCTTTGCCATGATCACAGGCATCACCTCGATGGGGGACGTGCGCAAGCTCGGCCGCATCGGGGGCAGAACCGTCCTCTACTACACGCTGACCACCGCGATTGCCGTCGTCATCGGCGCCGTCATCGTCAACATCGTCGAGCCCGGCGTGGGCGTGGCAATGCCCGCAGACCTCGACGCCATCCCCGACAAGGTCAAGGGCAAGGAAGGGCTCGGACTCTCCGACATCTTCCTGGGCTTTGTGTCCAACAACATCGTCGAGTCGATGGCGAAGATGCAGATGCTTCCGCTCATCGTCTTCAGCCTCATCTTCGGAGCGATCCTCACCACCATCGGCGACAAGGGCAAACCCGTCATCGCCGTCTGTGAGGGCGGAAACGAAGCCATGATGAAGATGGTCGACGTGTTGATGTGGCTGGCCCCCATCGGCGTCTATGGCCTGGTTGCAGGCCGCTTTGGGGCTGCCCTCGCCGAGCACGGAACCGACGTGTTCCTCTTGGAGCTGGCCAAGGTCCGAGACTACAGCCTCACGGTGGTCGGAGGCCTCGCCATTCACGCGGTCGTTGTGATCCCGATGCTGCTGTGGACGCTCACAGGTCGGTCACCGCTCTCGTACGCCAAGGGCATGGCCAACGCGCTCCTCACGGCCTTCTCGACCGCGTCGTCGGCGGCGACCATTCCGGTGACGCTCGAGTGTGTTGAAGAGCACAACGGCGTCGACAAGCGGTCCTCCCAGTTCGTCATCCCGCTCGGTGCGACCGTCAACATGGACGGGACCGCGCTCTACGAAGCGGTCGCCGTGATCTTTATCGCCCAGGTGGTCGGCATCGACCTGACCATAGGCCAACAGCTGGTCGTGATCCTGACCGCGACCCTGGCAGCGATTGGCGCAGCCGGTATCCCTCAAGCCGGACTGGTCACGATGGTGATCGTGCTGCAGGCGGTCGACCTCCCACTTGCCGGTATCGAGCTGATCCTCGCCGTTGACTGGTTGCTCGACCGCTTTAGAACGACCGTCAATGTCTGGGGGGACGCCGTCGGTGCAGCAGTCATCGAACGGCATGGCCTGAACGAAGACACGGAACCGATGGCCGTTACAACCAGCTAAGTTCGCGGGCACTGGGCCCGGAGACACCCCGAGGTCTCTCGAGACCGGAGCCGCGTCGGCAGACTCACGCCTACACCAGCGCCCAAGCCCACGCCCAGCCTCACGCCCTCGGGTCACGCCGACGCCCACGCTTGCGCCAGCTCCCGAGCCCACGCATGCGCCAGCGCCCGAGCTCACGCCCTCGCCCACGCTTGCGCCAGCTCCCGAGCTCACGCCCACGCTTGCGCCCTACCTCACGCCCTCGCCCTCGCCCACGCGAGGACGCTCACGCCCCTCACGCCAAAACAAAGCTTCGCGCGAGCGCTAGAGGTCTTCGAGCGCCTCGCCCTGCATCTGCTTGAAGTCCGACGTGAACTCTTCCGGCGGCAGGATGCGCGTGGACTCCACGCCCTTGTTGTCCTTGGTCATCACGTGCAGCTGCTGCTTGCCTGTGCCGATAGGCATCACGAGACGCCCACCGTCTCGTACTTGCCCGACGAGCGGCCAAGGAAGCTCGACCGACGCGACGCTGACGATGATGCCGTCGAAGGGCGCTGAGTCGCTCCACCCCTGATAGCCATCGGCCGTGAGGAAGTGGACGTTGGTCAGCCCCATGTCGTCGACGAGCAGCTTTCGCGCGCGAGCTGAGAGCTCAGGCGAGATCTCGACGGTGTAGACGTCGGTCGCGATGCGGGACAGCAGCGCGGTCTGGTAGCCGGCGCCGGTGCCGATCTCGAGGACCCTCAGCGGTCGCTTATGCTTCCGCTTCTTGTCACGCTTCGGGTCAAGCCCAAGCTCTTGGAGCATGCGGGCCACCACATACGGAGGCGACAAGGTCTGTCCGAGCCCAATGGGGAGCCGGTCATCCGCGTAGCGCTTGTGCATGAGGTACTCAGGCACGAACGCTGCCCGCGGAACGGTGCGAAACGCAGACACAACGTACTCGTCGCTTACACCGCGTCCAATCAACTGCTGACTGATTAGGGTCTCGAGCTCGTGGTCAAGCATCATTGCCTAGTGTGATGAGGGTGTAGCGCGCGGCCGTCGCGCTGAGGCGGTGTCCCAAGTCCACCGCCCCTTGGCAAGAGTTTTACCGGATTGCCAACCGCGCCGGCGGCGTCGATGGCGTTGGCAAGCGCCCTGACTGAGTGTTTTGGCTAACCGACCGTAAACCGGGCGAAGCGACGCTTGCCGACCTTGATCACGAAGCTGCCAGCCTGGTCGAGCGTCGTCTCGACCGACGAGACGCGCTCGCCGTCGATAGAGACAGCCCCTTGCGCCAACATGCGGCGCGCATCACCGCCGGACTTCACGAGGCCTGCATCACGCAACGCTGAGATGATCCCAGTGCCCACAGCGACCGTGACCTCTGGCATATCCTCCGGAATCTGTCGCTGACTGAACACGCGGTTCCACTCGGCCGCGGCGGCATCAGCGGCCTCAGGCGAGTGGTACCGGGAGACGATCTCCTTGCCGAGGTCGACCTTGGCTGACTTCGGGTGTGTCTCACCGCTCGTGACAGAGGCTCGCAGCTCGGCGATGGCGTCCGATGGCCGGGTCGAGAGCAGGTCGTAGTAGCGCCACATGACGTCATCGGTCAGCGACATGAGCTTTCCGAACATGTCGAGTGCGTCGTCTTCCACACCCACATAGTTGTTGAGCGACTTCGACATCTTGTTGCCGACGATCTTTCCGTCCTCGAGTCGGGCATCAAGCCCCTCGAGCAGCGGCGTGGTCAGCACGCACTGGGGAGCCTGACCGTACTCTTTCATGAGGTGGCGCCCCACGAGCAGGTTGAAGAGCTGGTCGGTGCCGCCGAGCTCGACGTCCGCTGCCAAAGCGACCGAGTCGTACCCTTGCACAAGCGGGTAGAGGAACTCATGGACACTGATCGACTGGCCCGAGGCGTAGCGCTTCTTGAAGTCGTCGCGCTCAAGCATCCGGGCCACGTTGTACTTCGCCGCCAGCGTGATCATGCCCGCCGAGCCGAGCTCGTTCAGCCACTCGGAGTTGAAGCGCACCTCGGTGAGCTCTGGGTCCAGGAGCTTGAAGACCTGGTCTTTGTAGGTCTGGGCGTTAACCTGGATCTGCTCGGGACTCAGGGGTTTGCGCGTGGCGCTCTTGCCTGTGGGGTCACCGATGAGCGCCGTAAAGTCGCCCACCAGGAAGATGGCGGTGTGCCCGAGATCTTGGAACTGCCGCATCTTGGTCAGAACGACCGTGTGACCGAGATGAAGATCGGGCGCGGTCGGGTCAAAGCCCGCCTTCACGCGAAGCGGCGTGTTGGTCTCGCGGCTCTTCTCAAGCTTCGCCTTGAGTTCATCGACCGCTGGAGAGTCGACGACGCCGCGCAGCAACGTTGCAAGTTGAACATCGACGGGGGCGAAAGCCATAGGCGCTGACCTTGTGCTTGAGTTTGGGCCGCTGCGCATTACCGCGTCGGCGACCCTGAATCCAGCATCCACTTGCCGTCGCGGGCAACGCGGTGCTCTGTGACGACGACGTCGACGTTCACGTCATGAGGCTCGCGCGGGACAGGGGCATCGGTCACCTGAACGTCAAAGCACACGCCAAGCCGCAGCCCGACTGACGCGGCGAGCGCTCGATCGTAGAAGCCACCGCCCTGCCCCAGCCGGCCACCGCTCACATCAAAGCCAACGCCGGGGACAACGACAGCCGAAAGCTGCGAGAGCTCGAGCTCGGCAGCGGCGGCGGGCGGCTCGAGGATGCCTCGGTAGCCCGCCGTCAACGCCTCCGGGCCACACCGGTGAAAGGTCAGGCCCGAAGCTCCCACACGGGGATAGGCCAGGACGCGCCCTGCGTTGATGAGCAAGACGGCGAGACGCGCGACAGACAGCTCGCTTCCGTGAGCCGCGTAGAGCGCGATCGGTCCGTCGAGGTCGGCAAGCACACCGAGCGCTCGCGCCGCAACCAAGTCTTCGGCCCGTGAGCGCTCGCTGGCGCTAAGGCTCATCCGCGCACGGCGCAAGCGCCGCCGCAGTCTCGACTTGCTCTCCATCAGGCCCGAGCCGGCGTTGCAGCGTGTCCGTCGACGCTCGGGTGATCGAGCGAGGCGCCGTCGATGGCGTCGACGGGCCGCTGGCTCATGCGCCGAGCTGACTCAAGAGCGCCTTCGACGACGCCCGCAGGCGGTCGGCCAGGGCGGCGTGCTTGGCGCGAAGCTTCACCAGCTCATCGGCCAGGTTCAGGCTCGCCATCAGCAGGGTCTGCTGGGTGGGATGCCCAGGACCTGGGTTGGCTTCGTTGATCTTCTCGTCGACCACTTGCGCGACCTGTCGCACGTGCTCGGCACCATCATCAGACTTGATCTTGAACTGTCGGCCCATCACTTCGATGGCCACGGACTCACTCATCGCTCTACCTCTTCGCGCTGGTGGGAGCACGGTGAAGCCGAACGCTGGAGCCGTCCAAAAACCCGGTCGCTTCACCGACCGCTGGTGAAACGCAGACCGCGGATGAGGACCGGTGGACACACCGTGCAGTCACCGTCTGAGCCGAACCCGCCGTGCGGCTCGACGTCCCGACCGAGTCCGCCCTCCGGGATTCGGGCGAATGCCTCCAGGATCGAGTCGGTGAAGCGCATCGTGTTGACCGCGCGCTGAGGCCGGCCGCCCTTAACCAGAAACGCCGCGTCACGCAAAAGCCCTGTCATCACGGCGCGGCGCGGCTCCAGCATGCCGTTCACGTAGTGGAAACGCGTGATGTAGAGGCCGTGGTCGAGCATACCCAGGAGGTCGTCCAGCGAGCTCTTTCCCGGCGCGAGCTGTAGATGCGACGCGCTCGACCCATCCGCAAAGAGGCTGGCTTGGTCTGTGGCGTGGCCGGTGCTCTGGCACCCGGCGCGCTGACCGGAGCGCGTGTCGAACACGGTCCCTCGTGCGACGCCGCCCTCGAAGAGCGTCACGCGCTGCTTGGCGTGACCCTCGAAGTCAAAGGGCCTCGGAACACCGACACCAAGCGGCATCGCGCCGTCGTCGGCGAGATCGATGCGCTCACCCGTCAGCTGTTCGCCGAGCCGTCCGGAC
The DNA here is from genome assembly GCA_938040325.1 of uncultured bacterium. Classification (GTDB taxonomy): domain Bacteria; phylum Myxococcota_A; class UBA9042; order PHBI01; family PHBI01; genus CALHXW01. The sequence continues at coordinate 10,009 of CALHXW010000100.1, forward strand.
ATGAAGCTCAGGCCGTCTTCGACAGCGCGCGAGCCGAACCCGATGTGGTTCATCCAGGTCAGAAGCTCCGCGACAGCCGCGGGAGCCAAGACCACGTCCCAAGCACCGAGCTCGACGTCGACGGGATCGCGTGCCAGCGCACACTCCGCGCGAACCTCATCGGCGAGCCGGGTGATGAGCTCGGGCCCGACCCGATCGACGTAGCGCGCTCGAAACGAGCTCGCCCGGTGCCCTGCCGGCCGCTCCAGCGCCGACATCGAGATGTCGGAGAAGCTGCCCTGGTGGAAGACATCGACGCCCGCGGTAGATCGGACCGCTGAGGTGCGCGTTCCGGTGTGAAAGCGGCCCGCCAGCGCCAGGCCATCGGACTCGTGGGCGCGCAGGCTTGGCGCCAGCCAGCTGGCCTTTGTCTCTGCGTCAACATCGGCCGTCGCGCGGTCGAGAGCGTCTGGCTGTCGAGGCGGTCCCCCCACTGGGGCAACGAACGCTGCATCCACGCCGGGTGCGTCGCGCGCACGCTCGACGGCAAGGGCGGCACAGCTGCGCAGTCCAGCCTGGCTTAGGTCGGTGGTCGTCGCGCTACCGATCGCCCCGCCGACGATGGCGCGAAGGTAAAACCGCCCCTCCGTCGCTTGGGACGTCTGGGTAATCATGCTCTCAGCGAAGCGCATGAGGCCGGCCTCTTGACCGGCAAAGCTCGCCTCCAAGGCATCCGCCCCGGCCCCGGCCGCTAACAGCGTATCGAGCCGATCGCTGACCCACGACCTATCAAAGGTGCTCTTCATCGTCCCCTCGTGCTCAGGTGCTACCGACGTGCACGCCGTCAAAACGTGTGGGTGCACAGCCATGGCCGACGTGCATGACCTGCACTGGGTCGCCCTTGCCGCAGAACATCCAACCCCACATCTTCCAGGCCTCCGGGCCTGCAACGGCAGAGCACCCACCCCAGAACGTAGGCGTGACGCCGCGATAGACCGGATTGCGGAAGACGCGTCCGGTGAGCTTTCCACCTCGAATTTCGCGGGCGATCTCGCAGCTGAACTGGAAGTTCAGGCGCAGGTCGTCGATCGACCAGCTCTTGTTGGTGTCGAGCAGGAGGCCGTTGTCGACACCGCCGATCAGGTCATCGAGGCTGCCGGTCCCTGGCTCGAGGTTGATGTTGACCATGCGCACAATCGGCAAGCGTGACCACGTCTCGGCGCGAAGTGCCCCACCCGAAGGTCGGCCGATACGTGCCGCGGCGTCGCGTCCCGATAGGTAGCCGACAAAGCGACCGTCGCGCACGAGCGGCACGGCCCGGGCGGGCGTCCCTTCGTCGTCAAAGCCGAACGTGCCCGGCCCTTGCGGCGTCGTGCCGTCGGCCGTGAGGTTGACCTTCGACGAGCCGAACTGGAGCGAGTCAAGCTGGTCGGGCAAGAGGAACGACGCGCCGGCGAGGCTAATCTCCTCGCCGAGTGCTCGGTCGAGCTCGGTCGGATGTCCCACCGACTCGTGGATCTGCAGCGAGAGCTGCGCGCCGCCTAGGATGATGGTCGTGACGCCCTCGGGCGTGGCTGGTGCATGCGCGAGCGCGATGGCCTCGTCAGCGGCCGCCTTTGCCGCGCCGACGATGTCCATCTCGACGACCGCCTCCCAGCCCGCCTGGAGGACGTTGCCTTCGAAGCTCTTCGGCGCGGAGCGCTTTTGGACCTCGCCCTTGTGCTCGGCCACGACGTTGACGCCGCCGCCGCAGAGGGTGACGGCCTGGTCGATGACGCTGCCGTTGGTCGCTCGAAACCAGGTCTCGTGGAGCTGGGAAATGCAGGACCCGCGCGACGCTCGCACGCCCTCGAGGTGGCTCATGCCGGCATGCGCCTGAGCAAAGAGCGCGGCTTTCTCGTCGACCGCGACTGAGAGCGGATCGATCCTGACCGGGGTTCGGTAGACGCCGTTAGAAGCCTCAGGGACCTCGACACCATAGCGCGCCGTCTGGGCTGTGGCTCGCGCCGCGGTCGTTGCCGCGGCCCCGGCTCGCGCGATCGATGTCGTGTCGAGCACGTTGGTGGCCGCGTAGCCCCAGCCGTTTTCGAAGAGCGCCCGGACGCCAAGTCCAAAGTCTCGGTCGACCCGGCCACGCTCAAGTGCCCCGTCCTTGAAGTCGAGCGCCTCGCGCTCGCGACGGACGAGCCGCACCTCGGCATAGCGCGCCCCAGCGGCCTTGGCGCCTTCCAGAGCAGCCGACGTCCACGCGTCCAGCGCTTCTGGCGGATGCAGACGCTCGTCGCTTGCACTCACTTTCGCCTCCCAAAGAGTCCGGAGAGAAGGCTCGCGAGGTCGAGCTTCACTTGAATGGGTGTGTTGGGGTCGCCGCCGTCGGTGCTCTGGACCTCGGTCGGCGTGTCTTCCTCGGACGCCGGCGCCCCGTCGGCGTCGGCAGTGGTCTCAGCAACGGCGCCGACCTCCTTGCCCACGGTCGTCGTGAACGCGTCCGCCAGCCCCGAGAACAGCTTACCCAGCAGCGCCGGTCCCTCTTCGCGCAGAAACCGAGCGTCGACCGACACCGACGCGCTCGACGAGCGCCCGGCGTAGTCGCCCATGAAGTCCTGAAACGACTCGCGCAGCACCGAGCCGATCTTTTGCGTGAGCTCCGAGGCCGGCTGGTCCCGGGCCCGTCGCGCAGCCGCGAGATCGATGACGTTCTTGAGGGGCTCGGCGCCCTCCTCGGGAGGACGCTGCTTGTCGAGCTCCTTGCGAACGGTGGCCAGCGCGTCAGCCGCATCCTTGCCCGTCAGCGCGCTCAAGACGTTGGCAACGAGCTCGTCGGCGCCTGGCGTGGCGTCTGGGCCTTGGCCAACCTTTGCCTCGAACGCACGGTTGACGGCCTCGTCGAACGCGTCGAGCGTGGCGCCATCGTCGCCGGTGAAGCTCAGCACGTCAGCGCCGGCCGCTCCGTCACTGCCGTTGCCGGCACCCTCGTCAGCTCCCGCCGGGTTGTCGTCGGGTCCCGCACCACCATCTTTTCCGCTCATGAGTCCGGCTCCGGCCAGCAGTCGCCGCGCACGGTAACAAATCGCGCGGCCCGCCGCACGCTGAGTGACACAACCCGCAGAGAACAGCCCTGCGCGTCCGCCCGTAGCACTGGCCCCAAAACAAGCGCTACTTCCGGCTGCGGCTTCCGATCTACGCACCACAGCGGCGTCGGGGCGCTCGCTGCGCTCACGCGAGTCGACGATGCTCGCGGGCCCTCGTCCGGCCGGCGGCAAGCCCCTGAGCGTTCGCCTCGCTCGAAAATGGCGCCTGTTTTGGGTCTCGCTGCCCGGTCTCAGAGTGCCCAGAGCACCGCGGCGACGCGCGGCGCGACGTTGTTCCTAAGGCCGCGCCGGCGCGACCACTTTCTTGCCGCGGATCTCCAGGATGTTGAACTCGACCCGGCGATTCGCGGCGCGACCGTCTGGCGTGCTGTTGTCGCCGACAGGCGCCGTCTCGCCGAAACCTTGAGAGATCATCCGCTCAGCTGCCACCCCTTGGCCTGTGAGGTAGGCCATCACAGCGCGCGCACGGTCGTCGGAGAGCGTCATGTTCTTGGCGTCGCGGCCACGGCTGTCGGTGTGCCCCTCGACCCGCAGCGACGTGATGTGTTTTGCCTCTTTGAGAACGCGCGCGACCTCGTCGAGCAGCGGGTAGCTCTTGCCTTGGATCTTGGCGCTTCCACGACGGAAGAAGACTTTCTCGAGGATCTCGATCTTGGTCGCCGTGACACGCACCCGCTTGGAGACAGTGTCCGGGCACCCGTCTTCATCGTCTTGGCCGTTCTTGGTCTCGGGGTCGTCCGGACACGCATCGACCGCGTCGTCGATCCCGTCGCCATCGTTGTCGGGCTCCGGGCAGCCGTCGTCATCTTCGAAGCCGTCTAAGTCTTCGGCAACCCCAGCGCAGCGACCGATGCCTGTGGCGTCATCCAGCTCACCGTCCTTGGCGTCCTCGATTCCGTCGCCGTCGTTGTCAGGCTCGGGACAGCCGTCGTCATCCTGGAAGCCGTCGTTGTCCTCCTTGTCGGCGGGGCACTTGTCGTTGTTGTCGTCGACCCCATCCCCGTCATTGTCGGTGTCAGGACAGCCATCACCATCCTCGAACCCATCAATGTCTTCGGGCTGGTCACGGCACATGCCAAGCCCAGACCCGTCCGCAGGACCATCGATGGCGTCGGGGATGCCGTCGACATCGTTGTCGAGCTCCGGACAACCGTCCTCATCTTGAAACCCGTCGACGTCTTCCGCCGCGGTCTTGCAGGTGTCAAACTCGTCAGCAATGCCGTCATTGTCGGCATCGCGAGAGATCGGCGCATAGCCGAACGAGAAGAAGCCGCGCCACAGGGGCGAACCAACCGAGCCGTCGATGCCGGCACCCGCGCCGGCCATGAGCGTGAGCGCGTCGCCTAAGCGAACACGCACGCCACCGAGGACTTCGATGGGGTTGTCGGCACGCTCCGTGTCGTCGCTCGCAAGATCCTCAGCGAGCGCGAACGGGTCGCGGTTGGTGGCCGTCTGGATGCCGCCGAACACGCTCCCAACGATCGACAGAGCCTCGGCGGGCGTTGGCACCTCAAGCCCCACGCTCCAGTGGATGACGTCGTCGCTGACGTGGTTGTGGGCCCGCCGAACAGGGCGCAGGGTGTAGCCCACGTTGAGCGCGACGCCGAACGCTGAGCCGGGGTCTCGGTAGTCGATCCCTAGGGTTGGCCGAAGTCGAATCTCTTCATCGCTGGCGAACTGCTCAGCGTCGCCCGTTGGGAAGTAGACGGGGATCGCCAGGTGCAGGCCAAACCCGTCGAAGTCCTGGGGGGACATGAGCGCGGCCTTCACAATCACCCGGAGGTCGTTGGTCGCTACGCCGCTGAGCGACTCGCCTGGGCGATCCACGACGTCGAGGCTGTCGCCCGACTGCAGCACCGTCAGCGGAAACACCAGACCGACCGAGAGCATGTCGAAGAGCCCCAGCGCGGCCGAGAACTCGAGCTTGAGCTGGTCATCGATCAGGCGGCTGACCACGGCCTCGTCGCCGCCAACCCGCTGCACAACCAGCGGATCATCGACGTAGTGGGCAAACAGACCAAACGACACTTGGAGGTGAGGCAAGACATCACTCGTACCCACGTTGAGGATGCTGAGCCCAGCCGTCGGCTGGGGCTCAAACTGCTCGACAACGAAGGCGGTCGTTGAGGTCGGCTGGGCGGAAGCAGGGCCTGCAGCAAAGGCGAGCGCGAGCACGGTTGAGGCGGCGACAAGGGCGCGGATCTGCACGGTGGTCCCCTAGTGCGTGATGGTCGTGACGGGCGACGCCGGACGAACGTCGCTCCCGCTAGACTAGCGAGTTCTCTGTCGCGATCCAAACCAAACGCCGCGTCGTCATCACCGACTCAACCGTCGGTTGAACGCGACAAGCCAGCTGTGCTCGGCGGAAGTGGCGAACCGGTGTCGCCGTGCGGCAGATGCGCCGAGTTCGTGGGCGACCCGGGACGGCGCTACGGCGCTCTCGACCGCGGGCGCGCCACGCGGTATCTCAGGGACCGACAAGGAGCCCATCATGACGACCACCCTGCCCCCCTTCTCGACGCCGCTCTCGCGTCGCATTGGCCTTCGCTACCCGCTCGTGGCCGCACCGATGTTCATCATCAGCAACAAGGAGATGCTTGTTGCCTGTGCCGAGGCCGGCATCTTGGGCGCTATGCCGAGCCTCAACGCTCGGACGGCCGAGCAGTTCGAGGACGTCCTTCGCTGGGTCAGGGCCCGCACCGACCGTCCCTTTGCCATCAACGTCACGATTGGGCTGACATCACCTGAGCGGCTCCAGCGCGATGTCGAACTCTGCCTCGAGTACGAAGTGCCCGTCATGATCACCAGCTACGGAGACCCCACCCAGATCGTGAAAGCCGCACACTCACGCGGCGTCATCGTGATGCACGACGTCATCAACCTTCGGCACGCCAAGAAGGCTGAAGCGGCCGGTGTCGACGCCATCATCGGTGTGTCTCAAGGCGCCGGCGGACACGCAGGACGCATCAACCCCTACGTGCTGCTACCCTTCCTGCAGGACGAGCTCAACGTCCCGATCGTCGCCGCGGGCTGTATCTCCGGTGGCCAGCAAGTCGCGGCCGCGTTTGCCCTCGGCGCACAGCTCGCCTACATGGGCACCCGATTCATCGCGTCCACCGAGTGCGGCGCCAGCGACGCCTACAAAGATCTCGTGGTGACCAGTGGTCACGCCGATATCGTGTACACAGACGCCGTCAGCGGTATCCACGCGAACTTTCTCAAGTCGACGATCCCCGATGCGACGGCGCCGACGCGCGGTCCAGAGGCCGCGAAGCGCTGGAAAGACATCTGGTCGGCAGGACAAGGCGTAACGCAGATCACCGACGTCTCAACCATCGAAGAGATTGTCGACAAGGTCGTCGCTGAGTACCACGACGCGGTCGCGCGGCTGACTGGCTGAGCTCGCCGGCGCTGCTGCCGCCGGCCGTCTGTTCGGCGCCGCTTAACGAGAGAGCAGGCTGCGACAACAGATTGTCTGCGCCGAGCGAGGCGAACGCTCCGGTGCTTGCCAGCGGCGTCGGCCGAATGAAGGCCCTGCGAGCATCGACGAGCTCGGGTCGCGTTGAGCGCATCGCAAAGTCACCAGATTTCGCATTTCCCGAACGCTGCTAGAGCACCGAACGGGTGGGTAGCGTGCGGATCGGCGCGGTTTTGGGCCGTCGCTGAAGGAGCGACGAGGGAGTTTATCGGGATAAGTGACCGAGGAGCGACGCCCAGCGTCGGTCCAAAACCGCGTGGAGGCGCATGCTACCCACCCGTTCGGTGCTCTAGCGCTGCCATGCGGTGTTGCCGTAGCCGCCACCCTTGCTGATCATGGCTTGGTACCGGCCGTCTGCGCTCATCAACCAGAGCCCACTGCCTGCGGCGCGGCGCGAGACGAACGCAACGTAGCGCCCATCTTTCGACCACGACGGATCCTTGTTGGTGCCCTGGTTTTGCGTGAGCCTGGTGACCGCGCCGCTCTGGTCGACCGTGAAGATGTCGCTCTTGCCCTTGTTGATGCTGGCGAAGACGATCAGGCCGTTGGGACCCCAGTCAGGTGCGTAGTTGTAGCCGCCAACGTGCGTCAGGCGGCGACCCTCGCCGCCACCGACGCTCATGACGTAGATCTGGGGCGAGCCCGCAGCCGAAGAAACGTAGGCAATCTGCGAGCCATCTGGCGAGAACGTCGGCGACACCTCATCGGCCTTGCTGTTGGTCAGGTTGCGAATCACAGCACCGTCGCGACCGACCAAGAACAGGTCGCTCTGGCCGCCGTAGCTGATCGAGGCAACCATCGTGGAGTTCGTTGGGCTCACCGCCACCTTCCGGTACTGACCGCGGTCGCTAGAGAGCTTGCGCTTGCCGAAGTAGAGGCGCGGCTGACCGTCCTTAAACGAGGTGTAGAGCAGCCCGCCAAACCCCCACGTGGGCAGCATGTTGATGGAGCCGTTGCTGATCGTCAGCTCGGCGTTGTAGCCGTCCATTGCGACGGTCCCGACGGCCCGCTTGCCGCGACCGATCTTCTTCGAGTACGCGATCTTGGTGCCGAACACGCCGGCGACGCCAGTGCGCGCCTTGATGACTGCGTTGCAGAACCGATGGGCCGCCGTCCGCAACCCGCCGCGGCTGACCCCGTCAAAGGTCTGAGGCGTCACCGGGACGTTCACCCCTTGGGTGGCGTTGAAGAAGCGGAAGCGCGCGGTGTAGGGCCCGGTGCCTGAGATCTCTCCCTTGATGAGGAAGTTGGCTCCGATGGCGTTCCAGTCTTGAAAGCGCGGCGCGTCGAGGGTCTCGGAGGCCGGATCGGCGAGATAGCTGCGGGGTGGGAGGATCTCGAAGAGAAAGCTCAGCGTCATGTCGCGCCGGAGCACACGCGTGATCTGCTTGCAGACGCTCTGGTCGGCGCCACCGACGCAGCGCACCTCTGGCACGGCAAGCGCCTCGAGCGATGTACCGCTCGGACCGACGACAACCTGCAGGCTCTCATCGCCCTCGCCCACGATCGGTCCGTCGGCCGCGACTGCCGGGGAAATTGCCGCACCGAGCAGCAGCAGGGCACCCAACATTTGCGCTTTCATCTCTCGCTCCTCACGGCGCACGGGGCACGCACCGTTATGGTGTGGTCGCTTAACCACAACCATCCGTCAACTTGGACATTCCGCGACCCTGCTCTCGCGCCGCGCCGAGCGAGACGTCTCGATCGCCGTCTAGCGGCTGCTAGCAGCCCTCTCACGACCTTGGGGCCAGGTGACATTCTTGACCGGTGGCCAAGGTGTCGCCCCGACACCGCGAGCATCCCAAAGCCCTCGACAACGGCCGTGTCTGCTCACCGCATGCGACCGGCTGGCAGCCGCCGAGGGCGCCAAGTCTGTCCGCCGCGCCCGGCACACCTTGCGACGATGTCCTACCTTCTGCGATAGTTGCCCAGACCTGTCTCAGGAGAGTGTTGATGCACGTCCGTCACCGTCAATCCCGTCCGGCACCTCGCGCCGCAACCCTGACGGCATGGCTCGCCGTCGCCCTGCTTGCGCTTGGCCCCGTCAAGGTTGCCCACGCTGTTGACGGGCCTGGTGAGCTGACCATCTACTCCACCACCGAGGGAGCCTCCGTCGAGATCGACGGCAAGAGCCAAGGCGTGCTGCCCATGGCGTCGATCATCCTCGAGCCCGGCCAACACACCATCAAGGTGCAGCTGCGCGGCTGGACGGACTACATCGACACCTTCGAGATCAAGCCCGGTGAAGAGCTTGAGCTAGAGATCGACCTCATTCCCTTCGCGGGCATCGTCAAGATCAACACGGCCGAGCCTGGCGCGACCGTGACGATCGACGGCAAGATCGAGGGCGTCACGCCCTTCGACAAAGACATCGCTGTCGGCAAGAAGACCATCGTGGTCTCCCGCCCCGGCTACCATGACCAGTCCCAAGAGCTCGAGATCATCGCTGGTGAGGCCTACAACCTCGACGTGTCGCTGACCGCGATGCCGGTCGCCAAGACCGACGACGACGAGTTCTACGAGACCTGGTGGTTTTGGACGATCGTTGGCGTCGCTGGCGCTGGTGCGACCGCCGCCGTGTTGCTGACCGGCGACGACGCGCAGCCCGCACCGACCCCGAACTTCACGCTCTCGGTTCCCTAGCAGCGTTCGGGGAAGCTCGGTTTTTTCGGAGTATCTGGCTCCCGCGCGCAGTTATCCATGGGCCCTCCAGCCCAAGCAGTTCGACGTTTCGAATGAGTCGATGGCTTGTCTTGCAGATGGTGGTCCTCGTGGCTGAG
>CALHXW010000101.1 GCA_938040325.1 uncultured bacterium
ACAGCACCGCAGACACGCCGCTCCCAACGCCGGACTTCGACCAGGATGGCGCGGCCGATCTCTACGACATCGATGCCGACGACGACGGCATCCCCGACAACGTCGAGGCCCAGCCTCACGGCGATGGGTTCGTCCCGCCGACGGGGGACGACACCGACAAGGACGGTCTCGACGACGCGTATGATCCTGACGAGGGCGGCGACCCACTGGTGCCGGTTAACACCGACGGCGGCAGCGACGGTCCAGACCACCTGGATCTGGATGCCGATGACGACGCGGTGGCGGACCTCATCGAGGGCCACGACGCCAACAGCGACGGCGATGCGGACCGTGTGCCAGCAGGCGCCGACGCGGACATGGATGGCCTCGATGATGCCTTCGACACGACGTCGGGTGGGGTTGCTGCACCTGTGCAGGACGCCGACAGCGACGGCACGCCCGACTGGCGCGACGCCGACGACGACGACGATGGCGTGCCGACTGCGGATGAAGATGACGAGAGCCCTGGCGATCCGACCGGCACCGACACCGACAGCGACGGCGTGCCGGACTACCTGAGCCCCAATGCGGATGCAGACCGCGACAACGACGGGCTGAGCGACGAAGAAGAGGGCGTGCTCGGCACCGATCCGCTCGATCCTGATAGCGACAACGATGGCTTGCTTGACGGTGAAGAGGTCGCCGGCGGTGGCGACCCCACCGCCATCGACGACGGCGTCGATACCGATCCGCTCGACGCCGACACCGATGACGACGGCCGCAATGACGGCGATGAGATCGATGGGCTCGGTGGGCCAGCAACGGATCCGCTGAACCCGGACACCGACGCTGACGGGCTGCCCGACGGGCTTGAGGTGGGCGTGAGCGAGCCGCTTCCGGGCGGTGCCAGCGAAGGTGATGGAGTGCCTTTCGAGGGGACCGACACCGGCGAGGGCTCGCCGTTTTTGCCGGACACCGACCCGGCGTCAACGACCGATCCTACGCTGTCGGACACCGACAATGGCGGTGTCTCCGACGGTGCGGAAGACTTCGATAACGACGGCAAGTTCGACCCCGGCGATGGTGAGGGCGATCCACAAGCTCAGGCCGATGACGTCACGATTGTCGTTCATGGCGCCGACATGGAGGGGCTGATCACCACCGGCGGTGCCAACGCCAACTGCGGCGGCGGGCAGGCGCCTCTGCCCCTGGCGCTCGTGCTCGTCGCGTCGCTGGTCGTGCTCATGGCGCGCCGGCGTCGAAAAGATGCTGGTGCCTGATGCCATCTCAACTCACGCGCGATGCTGAGCAAATCGCCGCGTCGGCGCCTCGCCGCGCCTCCGCGGTCATGACTGTCGTCACTGCGGATGCGGCACCTGAGCGCCACGCAGACGGGCACCGTTGCCCGGTCTGCGCCGCCCCAGCTGCATCCGAGTCCCTCCCAATCTCCCCGACCCTAAGCCCGGCTGCGACGAGCAGCTTGGCCCCTCGACCCACCGCGGCTCGCTCCGAGCGACCGAGCGACCGACAGGAGAGAAAGCATGTTCGATTCGATGATCCCCTCTTGGCTTAGCAATCCCCGCCACCTTCTGGCTTTGGCCGTCTCATTGACGCTGGTGGCCAGCACCGTCGCGTGCGACCCGGATGCCGGCAGTGGCGACGATGGGGATGCAGCCGTCGACACCGACGCCACCTTCGGCGACACGGGCGGCGGCATTCCTGATGACACGTCAACGCTGCCCGGCGACGTGGTGACGCCGCCACCCGCGGACACGACATCGCCTCCGCCCGACACGACCGTGGTCGACACCACCACACCCCCGCCGGACCTTCCGCCGCCCGACGACATGCCGGCGGTCGAGCAGCGGGTGCTCACGGGCGACACGCTCGCCAAGCTCTGGGCCGGTGACGCGGCACTCGTCGAGGACACGGCGTCGGGCCCCTTTGGCGCGGCCTTCTCGATGCACTACATCGCGCCGATGTGGGTGGGCGACACGCTCCTAGCGTACACGGTTCGCAACTACTCGCTGCAGGGCGTTACGAAGGTCGCCACGAGCGTCGCATCCTCGAGTGATGGTATCGCGTTCGTCGACCACGGGACGGCCGTGGACGTCGGCGGGAAGTGGCTCTGGACCTACGATCCGCTGACTGCACACCACCACCTCGTCGGCGCGGCAGAAGGCGATGGCTGGTCAGTGTCGACGGCGACTCCCGAGGCGAGCTTTCTCTCCTTCGGGCCCTACACGACGGAGCTTCCCGCCGGGCCCAAGACGGCGTGGCTGGTCCTGCAGGTCGACAACACCACCGCGAACGACGATGTGGTCGCGACCATCGACGTCTATGACCCGACGGCTGGCGCCGTGCTCGTGACGCGCGACCTGCGCCGCAGTGAGTTCACCGCTCCCTTCGTCGACACCACGTTCCGTATGGGCTTCGTGGCCGAAGCGGGGCATCAGATCGAGTTCCGGGTCTTCTGGCACGGCAACACCTACCTCAAGCACCGCATGACAGGGGTCTCGGCCGACACCGCGCCGGGCTACGACGACCGGATGACCGCGTTTGCCGACGTGTGGCGCGACGGCGATACCTTCTACATGGTCTATGAGTCCGCGGGCGCCGATAACCCTGGCGCCATCGGGCTTGCGACCTCAAGCGACGGGTTCAGCTGGGAAAAGCACCCGGACAGTCCAATCCTGACGGCCGAGGGCACCGGCTGGGAGAGCGGCCGCATCGGCACGCCGACGCTCTGGCGTGAGGGGGGCACGTGGTATCTCTTCTACCACGGCACCGACGGCGATCGCGTCCAGCTGGGCCTCGCCACGGGGCCAGAGCTGACAGCACTCGAGCGTCACGCTGCCAATCCGGTGGTGGGCAATGGCGCGGCAGGCAGCTGGGACGCCGGCAGCGCGGGTTTTCGCTCGATCGTCAAAGAGGGAAGCTTCTACTACATGGTCTACCAGGGTTCGACCGCCGGCGACCCCGCCGCTGCGCGCTGGTCGAGCGGCCTTGCCCGTAGCTCAGACCTCGTCAACTGGGAGAAGTGGCAGTACAACCCGGCGCTCCCTCAGACTCTGAGCGGCTTCGGCTACGACGGTCCCGCCTGGTTGGATACGCCAGACGGCAACGTGCACGTCTACTTCCGAAAGCCTGGCAACCTCACCCACCGGGCGACGGTCATCGACGGCGCAGACCCGACGCAGCCGCCCGACGTGGTCGGCCCGACTGATCCGCCCGATCCGAATGACCCGCCGCCGCTCACCGGCGGTGCCCTCGGCCGCGACGGAAAGATCCTCACCTACTGCGGCGCGCCCATTCGACTCGTCGGCTACGGCTTCTATGGCGCCATGACCGAGGCCGCCTTCCCCTACCAGCAGTACCTCGACCACCTCGCCGCCAACAACCTCAACTTCGTGCGCATCTGGGGCAACTTTCACTGGACCCACAGCCTCTCGCCCTACAGCGGGAGCTGGAAGAACTGGGACCTGCAGAGCCTCGACCCTGCCTACTTGGACCGGCTTGAGGCCTTCGTGGGGTACGCCGAGACCAAGGGCATCATCGTCCAGTTCACCTTCTTTGATAGCGTCTGCCTCAAGACTGGCGGCAACCGCTGGGTGAACTGCCCCTTCAACACCACCAACAACAACCAGAGCTACTGCACCGACCCAGGGCAGTTCGACGACGTGGGCAACAGCTTGTGGAACGAGAGCCACGTCCCCTTCGTGCACGCGGTGATCGAGCGCCTCAAGGGCTTCGGCAACGTGATCTATGAGCCCATGAACGAGCCCTTCGACGGCTTCGGTGGCTACGACTTCGTCAAGGCGCTGGTCGACCAGCTACACGAGCGCTTGCAGCAGCCGGACGTCACCGGCAGCCGCATCATCAGCGTCAACGGCTACGAGTCGACGTTTGCCGCCGATCCCAAGGTCGACATGGTCGCCTACCACGTGCACGACCCCAACCACGCCAACGACTACTTCAACGTGCAAAAGCCCGTCATCATCAGCAACGACGGCGACGCTTCTCAGGCCGACGCGAGCCTCACCGACGGGCAGGGCGGGCTGCCTCTGTCGCAGCGCGTCAGCCGGATCAACCAGTTCGGCCAGAACGCGTTCCAGAACGGCAACATCGGCCACACGCACCTGGAGATCTTGGACAAGGGGATCTACGGCTCGACCTGGCTGAGCCAGGACTACAACCCCGCGATGGGCAACCTTGCCCAGCCCATCATCGACGTCGTCAACGACCACCGAGTCCCGGGCACGCCCTTCGTGTGTGCCGACGCGCCCGACCCTGTGGATCCGGTCGACCCGGTGGATCCCGTCGACCCGCCTGACCCCATGGACCCGACGACCGGCAACTGCACCGCCACCGGCCCGTCGATCGTCGTTGACAATGGCGACCCCGGCTACAGCGAGACCGGTCCGAGCTGGAACACCTGGAACAGCCAGGGTCAGGCAACCGGTTGGGACTACCGCTACCTCAGCTGGGAGGCCGGACCGTCCAACGAACGCAAGGGCAAGGCGCGCTGGACACCGACCGTGCCAGCCGCCGGCACTTACCACGTCGAGGCGGTCTTTCGCGCGACCCACAACCGGACCGACGACGCCGACTACTTCGTCTATCCGAGCAGTGGCGATGTGTTCCATCGCTCGATCGATCAGCGCGATGGCTCGGTCGTCGAGGGAGACGCCCATGGACCGGTGATTCGCTCGCTGGGCGTGCATCTCTTTGCGCCCGGCCAAGGCTACGTCGAGCTCGACGGCACCGACGACAACAAGTCTGACGAGGCGGACGCCGTCATCTGGACACCGGTCAGCTGCGACGGCGGAACCGTGACGCCGCCTGATCCGGTCGACCCAGTCGACCCGCCCGATCCCACCGACCCGCCCAACACCAACACCGGCGGCAAGCTCGCCCAGCTATTCGACGGCACGGCCAGCCTCTCCGCCGACTCCGGTCCCTACGGCGCCGCGTGGGGCATGCACTTCGTCTCGCCCGTGTGGGTCGGAAACGTCGCGAACTTCTACGCCATCAAGGTCTACGAGGTCGCTGGCTCGCACTTCTTCGCCACGGGGCTCTCGACCACGAACGACGGCCTCAACTTCAATAATCAGGGCATCGTGCTCGACGTTGGCGGCAGCTGGCAGTGGATCTATGAAGCCAACGGCGACCTGCAGCACCAAGTCGGCAGCGCCGAGGGCGACGGCTGGTCGGTCACAACCGCGTCCACTGCGGGCTTTCTCTCCTTCGGCCCCTACACGACCGAGCTACCGGCAGGTCCGGCGACCGCTAGCTTCGTCCTGCGCGTCGACAACACCACCGCCGACAACGCCGTCGTCTTGACGGTCGACGTCCACGACGCCACTGCCGGGCAGGTCCTTGGCTCGCGCGACATTCGCCGCGGAGACTTCAGCGGGCCGATGGCCGACGGCATCTTCACCGTCAACTTCGACCAGGTCGCCGGCCATCAGATCGAGTTCCGGGTCTTCTGGCACGGCAACACCTACGCGCGCCACGGTCGCACGGCGGTCTCTCAAGGCCACTCGCCCCACATCGACGGGCGCCTCGCGAGCTTCTCGAGCGTCTACAAAGACGGCAACACGTTCTACATGGTCTACGAGTCGGCCGGCTGGGGTGCCCACCCCGGTGACGTCAGCCTGGCGACGTCGAGCGACGGCGTGAACTGGGTGAAGTACGCCGATAACCCCATCCTGTCGCACCAAGGCGGCTGGGAGAGCGCCAACATCGGCACGCCCTATCTCTGGAAGGAAGGCGGCACCTGGTACCTGTTTTATCATGGGTTTGACGGCGACGACGTCCGGGTGGGGCTCGCCACCGGCAGCGACCTGACGAGCCTCAGTCGCCATCCGCAGAACCCGCTCATCGACACAGGCTCTGCGGGCACCTGGGACTCGGGCACGGTTGGCTGGCGCTCGATCGTAAAAGAAGGCGACACCTACTACATGATCTACGAGGGCTCGACGGACCCGCCTTACGACCACGCCATCTGGTCTTCGGGCGTCGCCCGGTCCACCGACCTCATCAACTGGGAGAAGTCGCCCCACAACCCGGTGCTGCCTCAGACGACCGGCGGCTTCGGCAACGACGGGCCGTCGTGGTTTACCGATCCTGCGGGGCAGCTCCACGTCTACTACCGGCATCCGACCGGTGGCACGCGGCGACGAACCCTGACGGTGCCGTGATGGCGCGGCCGACGGGGGAGGGCGGCTGAGTGAGACGGGGCGTTGGTCTCGCCTTAGTCGCCGGGTCCCTCGCGCCTGTCGGGCGGCGTTGAGTGAGCCCTGCCAGCTGCCGGGCTGCTCGACGTCGCTTGGCAGCACTTAGACTGTGAGATTCTCCTGCCGTGGACGATAACCATGGAACCGCGTGCCCCGACCCGCGTCGAGCGAACTCTCATCGTCGGATGACGACCGGTGCCCTTGACGAGCAAGGATCCGCGCGGTCACGTCGTCTGTGTCAGCAGCAGGAGCACGGCGATGGGGAAGCGGCGTTTTACAGGTCAGGTTGTGGTCATCACCGGCGCGTCGGCCGGCATCGGTGCAGCAGCTGCCCATCAGTTTGCCGCTGAGGGAGCGCACGTGGTGCTCGCGGCCCGCGGTGTCGAAGCGCTTGAGTCAACGGCGGCGTCGATCCGAGGCGCCGGCGGGGCGGCCACCGTCCAGCCGACCGACATCGGCGACGATCCAGCATGCCGTGCCCTGGTTGAAGCGACCATCAGCAACCATGGGCGACTCGACGTCTTGGTCAACAACGCGGGGCTTCACCACCGAGGAGCGTTTCTATCGCACCCGGCGGAGGCGCTTGCCGACATGGTGCACGTGAACTTGCGCTCGCCGGTCTTGCTCACGCGGCTGGCGCTGACGCCGATGATCGCGGCCGGCCGGGGCAGCGTGGTGAACGTGGCGTCGCTGGCGGGCTGCGTCCCGCTGGCGAACGCGGCGACCTATTCGGCGACGAAGTGGGGGCTGCGTGCGCTGAGCCTAGCGCTTGCCCAAGAGCTCGAGGGCACGGGGGTGCGTGTGTCGGTCGTCTCGCCTGGTCCGGTCTCGACGGGCTTCATCCTCGACGACTTGGACACGGTCAGCCCGCTGACGCTCTCGCAGCCAATGAGCACGCCTGAGCAGGTCGCCAAGCAAGTCCT
>CALHXW010000102.1 GCA_938040325.1 uncultured bacterium
CTAATGATTCCCGGGGATCATCGTTGCCGCCGCCGCCGCGGCTTGTGGGGATGTGGGAGCCGTGTCGGACTCCGTCCGTACCGACTTCCAAGGGCTTGTGGACAACCCTGTGCTGTTGGCGATCCTTGAGTATCCGCTCGGTTGTCCAAGCCGGCGGTGTACAGGTTGGTGAGGCCGCGAGAGGCGTATGTGCCGCCACGTCGTCGCCTCACCAAGCTGTGCACGGACGGCGCCAGCCCGGCATGTCCACAGACGCTTGATTTTGTACGTTTTCGCTTGACGGGCTTGGGTGGACGAAAGCCAAAAGAGTCCGGACTTACACCAGAATCCTCTGCGGTGCCGCGATGGAGACAGCGAAGCCTCCGATTCTCGAAATGGCTAAAGTCGAGGCTAGCGCACCGTTCAGGTTCATTGCATCCGAATTGGTGCGGACTTGCGTTGGCCACCAAGGCGGGACAAGTGATCGAAGAGCCACGACGGTGCTGACGTAAGTCCTCAGCAACGCGGGTGCGATTAGCCTGTACGGTGCTCTAGCCGCTATGGGCGACGGGTGGTGGTTGTGTCGCTAGCAACCTGCACGCCAGAGACTCCGGCGGCCGACGACGACATCGGCCGTGAGACGACGCACTGGGCACCCCGTTGGGCCGCCACGGAGGATTGGGCAAACCATCTGGAGTATCGTGGCTTCGCAGCGACGCTGGTGCCGCTTACCGTGGGAGCCCAAGACGCCAATCACCTCGGCGCGTATCATCCGCCGGCTCGAACCTGCAAACCAACACCGGGAGTCTCCATGCCTCACGCACCTCGTCGTCAACTCGGAACCAGCGGCCTTCAGATCTCCCCCATCGGACTTGGCTGCATGGGCATGTCCGACTTCTACGGCGAGGCCAACGACGCTCGCAGCGCGGACTTGCTGCGCCACGCACTCGATGTGGGCATGAACTTCTTTGACACCTCCGACATGTACGGACCGTGGACCAACGAACGCCTCATTGGCGCCAGCTTGAGCGGTCGGCGCGACGAGGCTGTGATCGCCACAAAGTTCGGGGTCGTGCGCGACGAGAGCGGCGGATGGCACGGCCTCAACGGGACACCGGAGTACGTTCGCTCGGCATGTGACGCGTCACTCGAGCGCCTCGGCGTTGACACGATCGACCTCTACTATCAGCACCGCGTTGATCCGAACGTCCCCATCGAAGACACCGTCGGCGCCATGGCGGAGCTGGTCGAGGCCGGAAAGGTCCGGTGCTTGGGTCTGTCGGAGGCAACGCCGTCCCAGGTTCGACGTGCTCATGCCGTGCACCCGATTGCGGCGCTTCAGACCGAGTACTCCCTCTGGTCGCGCCAGCCTGAAGAAGAGCTGCTCGCTACCTGCAAGGAGCTCGGCATCACCTTTGTGGCCTACTCCCCGCTCGGCCGTGGCTTCCTCACCGGCGCCATCACGTCACCCGACGACTTCGCCCCCGACGACTACCGACGTAGCAGCCCACGATTTCAGAAGGAGAACTTCGACAAGAACCTCGACCTTGTCCGCGCCGTTCGCACGATGGCGACCGACAAGGGCATCACGCCTGCCCAGCTCGCGCTGGCCTGGTTGCTGCACCAAGAGCAGCACATCGTCGCCATTCCCGGGACCACGAAGCGATCCCGCTTCGACGAAAACGTCGCAGCGAGTGCCGTGACCATCAGTGCCGAGGAGTCGGCTGCGCTCAACGAGTGCTTCCCGATCGGGGCCGCGGCGGGCGGTCGTTACTAGGTGTCCGAGTTTGTCGAAGAGTGCCTGAAGCGCGCGCCCCGAGAGGGTCCCAACTCGACCGCCATTGAGGGCCTCTCGATCTACCGGCGGAGCGCGACATCAGAGCCCGTCAACGCCGTGTACGAGCGCAGCATCTTCCTGGTCGCGCAAGGTCGCAAGCAGGCGATCGTCGGCGACGACCGCTTCGTCTACGACCCGGACAGCTACCTGTTGACGTCGGCACCGCTGCCGGTCCTGTCGGAGATTCTTGTCGCGAGTCCCGAGAGACCGTTGTTGGCACTCGTGCTTGAGTTCGAGCTCGACGTCGTGCGGCAGATCATGTCCGGCGCTGGCAACCTACCCGTTCCCACGGCCGTGGAGCCTGCTCAGCGTGGGCTGACCGCCTGCTCGGTCACTGGGCCCATCCGAGATGTCGCGGGGCGATTGATGTGCCTGCTCGACGAACCCGATGACGTCGCGTTCCTCGCGCCTCTGTATCGCCGCGAGCTGCTCTATCACGTCCTCAAGGGTCCCCGCGGCGGCTTCCTGCGCGCTCTTGCGCGCGGACATGGTCAGCAATGTGCCATCACGAACGTGCTCTCGCGCATCCACGCCAACTGCACCAGCGCATTCACGGTCGCAGAGCTGGCCTCGGAAGCCGCGATGAGTGAGTCGCTCTTCTACGAGGCGTTCAAGGCGGTGACTGCTACGACGCCGCTTCAGTACATCAAGCATCTCCGACTGCACGAGGCACATCGGCAGCTTACGCTCGGGCTGAACAACGTCTCAGGTGCCGCCTACGGCGTCGGCTACAACAGCCTGTCGCAGTTCTCGCGCGAGTTCACACGGGTCTTCGGCACCAACCCGAGCGCGTTGCTGCCGAAGTGACATGGGGGTGATGATGACGGCATGCGGTCAGCATGGGCGGCCGATACCCTGGCGTCCAGCTCGCTTCCACGTTCCCCGGGCTTGAATTGGCCGCCAGCGCTGCACCCTCGCGCCTGGAGTCTTGTCGGATGTCGTCTCACCGACGAATCAAAGTGACCTGCTGCCGTCAAAGCCCGCGGCGAACAAAGCCCCTCGACCCTCTGGAGCGACCGACGCCGGAGGCCTAAACGCCTGCGTTCAACGCCTCCACGAGAAAGTCCCGAAAGCTCGTGACCTTCTTTGGAACGTGACGGCTCGATGGATAAAGCAGCACGAGCGAGCTCTGAATCGGCGCAACATCGGCGACCGAAACCTCCTCAAGCAAGCCCTCGCGCACAGAGTCTCGGCCAACGAAGCTCGGGAGCAGTGCAATCCCAGCCCCATCACGGGCGAGGTCTCGCGCCATCTGAAAGTCATCGACAATGAACTGGACGTCGTCGGCGGCAAGCTGGAGCATCCTTATCGCGCCCGGGTGAAGCACCCACGTGTGTCGCTCATCCCCGAGACGCCGCGGCTTGCCGCGACGCGCAACGTACGATGGAGCCGCATAGAAAGCCGATGAGTGCTTCACGAGGCGACGCATGAGCAAGGCAGAGTCCCTCAGTTGCCCGACCGCCATGCGAATCGCCAGATCGAAACCTTCCTTTACGAGGTCGACGCGCTCGCCGGTCAGCCGCACGTCGAAGCGGACGCCAGGATGGCGGCGCGAAAACGCGGCAAGAAGGCCTGGCAGCTCAATGGTGCCGAAGTCGTGGGGCGCCGTCAGGCGGAGCCGCCCAGATGGCTCGTCGTCAAGCTCAGGTAGCTCTGTGACCGCGGCGTTGAGTGCGGCGAGAGGCGCACGCGTGCGCTCGTAGAGGGCAAGCCCTGCCGTTGAGAGCGACACGTGACGCGTCGTGCGGTGAACGAGCTCGACCTGGAGCTGCGACTCGAGCAAGGCGATCGACCGGCTGACGGTACCCTTGGCAATGCCTAGCTTCTCCGCGGCCTTCGTGAAGCTTGTTTCCTTGGCAACCGCCGAGAAAACGACCAGCAGCTGGAGGTTTCTCGGCGTTGCAAAAACGGAACCTTGCGTTTCGATACGGCCACCTTGTTTCCACCTGGAAACACCATAAGGTGTGGTTGCGCGTGACACAAGGACGGGCATGGAGCGACGTTCGCTTCGGCCGATTCGACACAGTCAGCCGAGGAGTTCCCATGCCCCAGACAAACGACGACTTGGATGAACCGACGCCCAAACCCGCTGACGCAAGCCTGAGCCGCCGCGACCTACTCACAGCCCTCGGCGGCGCCGCAACGCTCGCACTGACGGGCTGTTCTGGCTCTCGCCCGCAGTCAGCTCATGCGACTCTGCCCGAACCGACGGGGCGACAAGCCGTCGCAGTCGGCAACGCAAACGTGCGCATGCCGAGCATCTACCTACCGCACGGTGGCGGCCCGTGGCCCTGGACCCCGGCGTTCACGCCGTCGTTGGCTCGAGACTATGTTCATCTTCGACGCTACCTAGAGTCGATCCCAGACCAGCTGCCGCAGCGTCCTGTCGGCATTGTGATTGTGAGCGCACACTGGGAAGCCGCTGTAGCGACCGTGATGCCTCGACCTGAGCCACGGATGCTCTATGACTACGGCGGCTTTCCTGCCGACACCTACACCATCGAGTATCCAGCTCCAGGCAGTCCCGTGCTCGCGAGCCGCGTCCATGAATTGCTCAACGGTAGCGGCATAGAGACGGCAACAAACACCGAGCGCGGCATGGACCACGGCGCGTTTGTGCCGATGAAGCTGCTCTATCCGAACGCCGATATTCCGACGATTCAGCTCTCGTTGGACGCCGGCTATGACCCGCGGCGCCACTTAGCGATGGGACGAGCGCTCTCGCCGCTCCGAGACGAAGGCGTGCTCATCATCGGCAGCGGCATGAGCTGGGAAGACTTCCGGGCCCACGACCGCGTCCGGCGCTCAGAGGCGTTTGACGTTTGGTTTCAGAAGACGGCCGTTGCTGACCCAGCCACGCGAGACCTCGCTCTGCTGAACTGGACCGAGGCTCCGTTTGCGCGGGCTGCTCATCCGCACGAGGAACACCTGCTGCCCATGATGGTCGCAGCCGGGGCCGCGGGCGAGGATGTCGGTCGCGTGGCGTTTACGGGCAGCCTACTGGGAATGCGCGTCAGTGCGGTGCACTTCAACGATGGCGCCAAGCCAGCGTGACCGTCAGTGTCTGCGGGCAACCCGCTCGGTCCACGGTGCCGGCCCGGTGGCGGACCATGGTTGTGGCGGTTGCCGCTTGGTCTGCGAGTCTTGGATGCTCCGCCCAACGCTCGCCTGTCAGCGCACAGCCAGCGGCGGAGTGGACAGCTTCTCCAACAGAGACGTGGCCCCAGATCGTGCTGACCAATCGTGCGACATTCCGAGGCCACTCGCCGCTCAGCGGGGCGAGCGCGTTCCTGGTACAGACGTCGGCGGGCAAGGTCGCGGCCGCGACAGGCCGGCATCTTCTTGGCAGCGCTGGTGGTGTGGAGCCGCCCGTAGAGCTGGAGACACTACGCAGCAAGCTCAAGAGCTGGGAGGTGTTCCCCAGGACTCGCCCCACCGACACGATCGTGCTCGGTCGACCGTGGGCCACGCAACCTGTCAGCCCACTCGGCGACTGGCTCCTCTTTGAGATCAACAGCGCCAGCTGGCATGGGGTTCAACCCTTGCTCCCCAGCAGGGTCGCGGTCACGATCGGCAGCCCGGTCCATCTGATTGGCTGCCCCTACTCCGAGCGGGACTGCACGCAGAATGTCTATTCTGGCGTCGTGACAGAGGTGCTCTCCGACGGCCGCTTTCGCTACACCGTCTCACCGGCCGTCGACCTGCGAGGCTTCAGCGGCGGTCCGGTCGTGGACGCGCGCGGCCACGTCGTGGGAATCATCAAGGTGTGGTTCCAACCCTTGCGCGAAGGCGACCTCTACGTCGAAGCCGGGGCCGACCCCCTTAGACTGAGCGCCGAAGGGACGATCCTGACAACCACCGAGTGACGTGGCTGGTGCGCTATCGGCAGTGAACGCTCCAGCGCCACCGGATCCAACCGACAGGCAAAGTCGCAGCGATAGGACCGCATTTTTGCGATGACCAGGCACATTTTCGCGTTTGCGACATCCGAATATTGCACCCGGCGGTCTCATTTTTAGACCCGCGGCGGTGCAGCGAGGTCGCGAGAAGAGCTGAGGTTGCTGCGACACAAAAGAAACGTCAACGCGGCCGAAAGTGCTAGGCGTACGGCGGGCGGTTTGGGACGCTGCATCCAGCGTCGTCATCCGCGGCGCCTAAACCAAGGGAGAGTGAGATGCGCATTGGATCTTTGGTGAGTCGGCAAGCGTGGAGTGCGGTCCTTCTGTGCACGTCGCTGAGCCTTGGGGGGTGCGGGGATGATGACGGCAACACGGCTGCTGATGCCTCGGACGCGGCAGCTGACACGACGGCCTCGCCAGATGTGACGGACAACGATACGCATGCCGAGGACACTGGCAGCATCGATGAGCTCTCGGGCGTCTATAACGTCACGACCGTGACCTGCGCCGGCCAAGAGGTCCCCCTCATGGTGACCGCGACCGTGACCTTTGACGGCGACGACTATCTCGAAGAGTGGACCCTCCCCAACTCCGCGTGCGAGGTCACGCTAGCAGGCTCCGTGGAGTCGAACAGCGAGCAACTCACACTCACTGACGTGGTCGTCACGTGTGGCGACGCGTGTGCTGACCTCGGCTTCTGCGACCCAACGCACTGCTCGTCAGACCAGACCTATCAGTATACCCGGACCAGCGCAGAGCTCCTGCTGTCGTTTACGCAGCAGGGCGACGAGTTCTCGTGCGGCCCGTGTGGTGATGGTGTCGCCAGCACCTACTTGCTCGAGGAGCTGCCTTAGTACAGCGTCCCAGACTCCGCATTTCCCCGAGCGCTGCTAGCCCGCAGGTCTCACAAGGATTCGAGCGAGGACAAGGAGGTGCCGCACAGGTGCGGCTGGCGCGGACCACAACGCGGGTCCGGGGGCGCAGCTCTGTCGACGTGTCGGGACCCCTCAAGTTTTCCGCATGGAGCACGGCCGCACAGGTGCTGCAGATCCGCCATCCGCAGCCGGATGTCTGTGAAAAATGACGGGGAGAGACGCGTTGGCAGAACATGCGGGTCAATGCCTCGGCCGCGGCAAACGCGCGAACCCGGCTCGGCGACGCGCGGTGCGTCCCCTCGCCGGGTCCTGTTTGTGATGGGTGGATTGCAGGTCCGGTTAGCGCTTGAAGTCTGGCACAGGCAGGGTGATGGAGCCCTCGGCGCCGCCGCTGCCCGTCAGCTGCATCATGCAGCTATCGCGGAAGTCGGGTCCCGTGTTGACGCAGTCGAGGTCCGTCGCCAGGTAGACGTCGTAGCCCTCAGAGCCCACGCAGGAGCTGTAGCCACCGCAGAATGCGTCATCCACTTCGTGCACCGTGATCTCGTAGTGGGGCAGGATCTCGACTTGGCTCTCGAACTCGCCGATGAGCCAGCCGCCCGACAGCGAGAAGAAGTTCTTCGTCAGGCTCGCATCTGGACCGCCGAGCGCCTCGTCGACGTCGGTGTAGCCGTACTCATCACACTCGTTGCCTGAAAACTCCATGTCGACAAACTCAAGCCACCCGACGAGCTCAGGTTCGTCCGGGTTGCCACTTGGATCCCACAGACCAATGGCGTCGATGTCAGCACCGTGCGCACCGACGCTGCTGGTCGCGCAGCGGCCATTCCAGCGGTCCTCAACGAACACCGCGTAGTAGACAGGCTCGGCGTCGGTGACCGCCGGGTCGTCGAGTCCGTTGGGGTCATCGGTAGACGGCCAGTCGTCGGTAGGTTCTCCCGGCGTCGGGGTCGTAGGTAGGTCACCACCAGGCAGGTCGGTGTCGCCTAGCGCCACATCGCATCCAGTTGCCGCGAACGCGGTCAGAGCCAGAATCGTCATCGTGTTGATCGTGTGCCGTTTCATTGGTGCCTCCTCTAGGTAACCTCGTGTCCAGTTGGCTCATGGCCCACTCGACCGGCACACGGATCGACGGCGGACGTGCCGCCCGATTCACCCAGGGTTGTCAAAGGTTTGTGCACGGTTCGTAAACGCCGAGACCCGGCTACACGCACCTGACTTCTTGAGCGGGCGCACATCGCAACGTCATCAGATTTCGCGTTCTGCGAGAGCCCGTCCGAGTGTGTGATGCGTAGCTCGAACGCCGCAGCCGGAAGTAGCGCTTGTTTTAGGACTAGCAGCGCTCAGCTCTCGCGGCGACCGGAGGGCTTTCGCTGGCGCACGGCGGCTCTGGCAATCACCTCAATGTAGAGATGGGGCCAGCCCGCCGCGGATGCAGCGTCGATCTTGCCGGCAAGCTCGGCCACATGACAGACCTCCGCGCTCGCCTCGCTTGCGCCGGTCTTGCAGTCAAAGTCCCAGTAGTCGGCCTTGTCGGGCAGCGACTTGCGGCGCTCGCGCTTGATGAACTTCCGCACCTTGCTCTTCATCAGCTCGACGACCCGAGCGGGGGCGTGGGGCGGGTCAGCGAATGGGAATGTCTTGCGCATGGTGCACCTGTCGGAGAGTTGCCGGAACAATGAACGGTCGAAAGAGCGCGGGTGATGTCCACCGAGGAGACCCGCGCGGTGCACCTCGCACGCGGCCAGAGTCCGCGCGTCCCGCCACCTGTCCTAGACCAGCGAGCGGCCAACTGGCTAGCAATTAGCGGCACCGCTATCGGTCCGGCACGCTCGCGCGTCGCCATGGACCGACGGCAGCGGCGGCTCGAACCTCAGGACTCCCCGTGGCCGCTACCGCTGAGCGTCACCCACCGCCGGCAGCTCGAGGAGCCCAAAGCACAGCGCGGCGGCGGGCCCAGAGAGGCGCTTCTCTCCAAGGTCGCCGAGCACAGCATCGAAGTCGTCACGCCTCGCGAGCAGCTGGCGGCGCTCGCGAATGCACCGCACCACCGACGAGCGAGCAGGATGCCGCAGCCGACGCCGCGCGAGGTTCTTGGCAAACCGCCCCCAGCTTGGCGCAAGCAGCAGCTGCCGGACGGGGCGCCCAGTGATGGTCTCAAGCAACGAGAAGTAGTTCGCGCTCGACGCGCTAGAGCGCATGGCGGCCGGCAGCACCGTCAGCACCGGCTGCGGGCTGCTCGCAAGCTCAAAGAACGACAGCTTTAGCAGCTGAACCTCAAGCGGTGAGCCAGCGATATCGGCCCGGAGCATGTGGATATGCGTGTCGCTGTTTCCAGCGACCGCCGCCTCAAAGCGCGCTTCGGCGGGCGCGAGCTGTCGACTGGCGCCCCCCGGCCCCCACGAGCGCAACGGTCTTGGCTGAAAGTAGGTGACCTGGTCGCCGTTCGGCTCTGCAGCGAGGCGCCTCAGCAAGGTGGACTTACCACTGCAGTCGGCAGCGCTCACAAACACCATCGGATGGCGCACGGGGGCCTCCTCCTCCGGGCCTTGTCGCCTGGACTCCACCACGTCGTTCCTTGCACTTGTTGCGGGGTAGGGCATCGCAGCCTCCTACCTTCAAATGTCAGCGGCTAGGCCTCCGATGTCAAGCGACCGGCAGCCGGCGACCGTTAGCGGGCCACACGCCGTGAGCCGCCGTGTGAAAACGTGCCCTCGGCGACGTGAAAGACAACGCAACGACTCGTCGATGTCGCGCCCGACGCACACCTGCTGCTCGCTCTATGGCGAGTGGCTCGGTCACCATCGATTCATCCACGCCCCCCTCAGCTCGGCAGTGTCCGCGTGACCTCGACCCCGTCACAGACGCGAGCGCAGCCGAACGCTCCGACGTCACCAGCGCTGACCTGAGCTTCGGTCTCGATGGTTGCGTCAACACATGCAACGGCAAGAGCTGCGGCTCGAAAGCTGCGGCACATGCGACCCGCGCCGCGCGTGCAGCAGAGGGCAATGCACTGTTCCCGCGCGCTGCCCGTGAGCGTCGGCAGCCGCTGCCTCCAGAACGGCTGGAATGATGGATTGAGCCGCAACGAAGAACGCCCTCGACGTCCGAAGACCCCGAGAGCGCGCGAGAGACGAGCGCGGACACGACGACGGGGTCGTGTCCGCCGCGTCGGCTACTTGAACGAGTGGACGTAGTTGTTGAAGGTGCTCAGCTCGAGCTTCATCAGCCCGCCCGTCTTCAACACAGCCCAGAAGATGTCGGGATGGTCGGGGTCGAGCACGGCCGCGCCGCGGCCGACCGAGTGGTTGTTGGAGAGCATCGTTCCGTCAACGCTGCGCGCGCCGGCGTAGACCGAGTTGAGCACCGCGTTGGCAGCGCCATA
>CALHXW010000103.1 GCA_938040325.1 uncultured bacterium
CGCGTCGGGCCGCGCGTTGCGGCCGCTTTGGTGTACAGTGCCGGCGTGAGGCAACGCCATGACTGGCGTCGACGGAGCAACCCATGCGAACAGTCGGACTCTTAGGTGGCGTGACGTGGCGTTCGTCGGCGTCGTATTATCAGCTCATCAACGAAGGTGTGGCCGACGCCCTTGGCCCCTTCCGCTCGTCGCAGGTGCTGATGTGCTCGCTGGACTACGGTGCTGTCCGTCAAGCGCGGGCAGGCGGCGACTGGCGGCCGCTCAAGCGTCTTGTCGTCGACGGCTGTCGCCAGCTCAAGCGCGCTGGCGCCGAGTGCATCGTGCTGTGCTCAAACTCGCTCCACGGCGTCGCCGATGCTGTTGAGAGCGAGCTTGGTCTCCCGCTGATTCACGTCGCGGACGCGCTGGCAGACGCGGCGCTCGCAGGCGGTCATGAGCACGTCGCGTTCTTCGGCACGGGCTTCACCATGAGTGCCCCCTTCTATCGCGACCGGCTAGCGGCCCGCGGCGTCACGATGCTGACGCCACGGGATGGCTTGGCCACGGACGATGGTGCCCAAGACCGACCCGACCCCAACGAGCGGATCGACCACATCATCATGAGCGAGCTCGCCCGCGGCATCGTCACCGAGACGTCGCGTAAGGTCTTCCACGACGCGCTCGCGCCGCTCGTGGACCAAGGCGCCACCGCGATGGTCCTCGGCTGCACCGAGATCGGTATGCTGGTGGACCGCGCGAGCGTCCCGGTGCTCGACACCCTCGCGCTGCACGCGGCTGCAGCCGTTCGGTGGCAGCTGGAGGGATAGCGCGGCCAGCCCACCCGGGCCCCGCCCCGCCTCCGACCGTCGTCAAGCGCGGGTCGACCACGTTTTTCCATCGAAATCGGCACCCTAGACCGGTAGCCTTGGCTGCCACGCGCGCACCGGAGGACACCATGTTGAAGCAGACCACCAAAGCTCTTGTCTCGATGACCGCCGCAGCCTCGTTGCTGGGTGTTGCGAGCTGCGAGGACGAGGAGCTCACGTCGTGCCCGACGGGCGATCTGCTCTCACACGCAGGCGAGGCTTGCAGCGACGCGCTATCGTGCAGCGGGGGCGAGGTCTGCTGCGACGACGGCACCTGTTTTATGACCGAGACATGCGAGTGCATTGACGGCGAGCTTCAGTGCGTCGCTGCTGGCGTCGCCTGCCCAGAGCCGCCTTCCACGGTCTGCCCGGACGATCCGTTTGCCGACGCGACCATTGTCTACGAAGACGGTGTGAGCTGTGAGTACGGCGAGGAGTGCTGCTGCGGCCAGTGCTCACCGTCGCTCGTGTGCTCGGGCACAGGCGAAGCGGGGCTTGCCTGCGTCAACACCGACGCGTGCTTCGCGCCCGACTGCGAGCAAGGTTTGACCGAGTGTCCGAGCGAGGCACTGACCGCCCAGGCTGGCGCTCAGTGCAGCGGCGACTTTAGCTGCGAGGGCGAGGAGGTCTGCTGTCCCGACGGCGCGACCTGCGCGGTCACGGAGCTCTGCGAGTGCGTCGATGGCGAGTTCATCTGCCTCGTGGCCGACATCGCTTGCCCAGAGCCCGTCGAGACCCAGTGCCCCGACGACCCGTTCGCTGACTCGAGCGTCGTCTATGAAGACGGGCTCCGCTGCGAGTACGGCGAAGAGTGCTGCTGTGGCGAGTGCTCGCCGTCGCTCGTCTGCACGGGCACTGGCGAAGCGGGACTGGCCTGCTTCAACACCGACTTCTGCCTGGCCCCGCAGTGCGAGCAGGGCCTGACCGAGTGCCCCGACGGCTCGCCCAGCGCCCAAGCTGGCGCCGAGTGCAGCGGCGACTTCAGCTGTGAGGGGCCCGAGTTTTGCTGCCCGGACGGCACCACGTGCGCGGTCACCGAGGGCTGCGAGTGCAGCGACGGCGAGTTCATCTGCTGGGCCGCCGACATCCTGTGCCCT
This sequence comes from uncultured bacterium, assembly GCA_938040325.1. Lineage (GTDB taxonomy): Bacteria > Myxococcota_A > UBA9042 > PHBI01 > PHBI01 > CALHXW01. The sequence goes on from CALHXW010000103.1 coordinate 1,943, forward strand.
GAGCCCGTCGAGACCGAGTGCCCTGACCAGCCCTTCGGCGACCCGAACGTGACCTACGCCGATGGGCTCTTGTGCGAGTACGGTCAGGAGTGCTGCTGTGGCGAGTGCCACCCGTCGATTCAGTGCTTCGGCACCGGCCAGCCAGGACTGGCCTGCCTCTACACCGACGCCTGCCTCGCACCCAGCTGCCCACCGCCGCTGACGGAGTGCCCCGATGGCAAGCCCGGGCCCTTCGCTGGCAACGCGTGCGTCGGCGACTTCACCTGCAGCGGCCCCCAACAGTGCTGCCCGGACGGCACCACCTGCTGGTCCGACGAGACCTGCACCTGCGACGGCGGCCAGTTCGTTTGCTCGACGACCGCGTTTCAGTGTCCATAGGAAGCCAACGTTCATCGCTGCAAGTCAGTGGTGCTGAACGCTTGGCTCCGCCGTCGAGCGCCCTAAGGACCGCTGACCGCGGCGCGCGCTTCGGTGCTCGTGCTCGCCCCCTCAGGCCTGTATAAGCCGACCCATGCAAGACGCCTGGGAAGACTGGCTCCGGCCAGTGGTCATCATCGTGCTCCTCGTTGGCCTCGTCGTCGCGTGGTGGCTTCGCTGGCTCTCCGATGAGACCATCGGCTGGACGGTTCTTGCGGCAGGCAGCGTGGCCGTTGCTGGATTCGTGGGGCCACGCGCTTGGCGCCAAGCACGCTCACCGCTGGCAGGTTGGCTCAGCCTCGCGGTCCTCGCTGGCGCTATCGGGCTCTGCGCGTGGGTGCCGCTGCAGCTTGTGCTCCCGGAGCTGCACCTTGAGACGTCGCTCGCCAGCGGTCCTGCCACCGCCGAGATACCTGCCGGCGACGGCGACCGATGGATCGTCTATCTCCGAGCCAGCCCCAAGAGCAGCACGAAGGAAGCCAAGGACGTCCGCCTCAGCTTGAGCGGCCAGGGGGTCAAGCCACAGTCCCTGTTCACGAGCGTCGAGCCTGCCTCCACGTCCAAGAGCGGCCCGCCGAGCGCAGGCTGGTCGGCCGTTTGGCGCGTGACGGCGAACTTTCGAGCGGGTGCGTCGCTCACTGTCAGCCAGCTTGGCGAGCAGACCCTCGAGTGGCCGGTGACGCTTGCGGTGGCTCGCGGCACCCCGCCGATGCTGCCGTTCCTTGTGCTCGGCGGCGTGCTCGCGCTCGCAGGTCTCGTGCTCGAGGCGCGTGGACGCACCACGCTCCGAACGGGCCTGGGCATTGTCGGCGTGGGCTCGCTTGTGATGTCCGCTGCGTTTGCTCACTGGTACACCGCCGGCGAGCTGGCAAAAGCCGTTGCTGGCACGCTCTTTCTCGCCGCACTCGCCGCAGGCGTCGTCTCGGCGCTCTTGCTGTCGCCGCTGCGTAAGCGGATCAGCCCTGCGACAGCCTCCGGCCCTGTGTCGGAGCACGCCGAGACTCGCCGCTGAGCTTTTGGGTGTGGGCGTGGGCGTGGGCGCGGGGCTGGGCGCCGGCGCGGGGCTGGGCGTGGGCGTGAGCGCGGGGCTGGGCGCCAGCGCGGGGCTGGGCGTGGGCGCCAGCGCGGGGCTGAGCGTGGGCGTGGGCTGCTAGAAGCGCAGGCCGGAGCCCACGTGCAGCGAGATCTCGTGAAAGAGCAGGTCGAGCTCGGCCATCAGAGGATCGGTCACGACGCCGTCGGGACGCAGCTCGGCGCGTAGTGCGGTGCCAACGCCTAGCGCGTAGCGCACGCCGAAGGTCGAGGTAAAGACCAGCGTCTCGGCGCCGTCGCTCTCGCGCACGTTGATGGGGGTCTCGGTGTGAAACCCCGCGGCCACGCCGTAGTAGTGGGTCTGGTCGACGCCCCCCTCGGTCAGCGTTGGGACGGCGCTGCGGTCGGTGAAGAGCCCTGCCCCCAAGCGCATGCTCTTGCTCAGCGCGTAGGTGCCTCCGATGCGCGCGTTCCAGAGGAAGTCGCGCTCCGCCCCGATGCTCGGATCGGACGAGCCAGCAGTGAGCTCGAGCTCAGCCCCGAAGTAGGTACCGGGCGCCGGTCTCCACGCGATCGCCGCTGTGCCCGAGACGCTGGCGTAGAGCCCCAGCTCAAGGCGAGAGCTATCGATCGGGTTGAAGAGCGCGGTGCGTGCACCACCCGTCGGTAGCGTGGGGTCCTCGAGCTGGTTGATCACGATCTTGCCGCCGCTGATCGACTCAAAGATCTGCACGGCCGGCGTCCGAAGGACGAACCCGAGGGTCAGCTCGTCGCTGACGTCGAGCTGCACGCCAACCTGCAGGTTCATGCCGAGGCGGGTCAAGCTGAGCCGGTCCTCGGACGCCCCGAGCCCGCGGGTGTCGGCGACGTCGAAGCGGGTGAAGTCAAAGAAGAGACGCATCTCGCTGGTGATCGTCTGCAGGTAGATGCCAAGCGACGCGCCTAAGCGCAGGGTCGGCGACACGCGATAGCCAATGCCGAACATGCCCGCGTACGTGGTCAGGCTACCCTCGAAGGTCGCCTCGGCATTCACTTCCCTGGCGTCGTCGGTAAAGCTCAGCGGCAGGCGTAGCGCATAGGTATCGACCTCGGGCGTGAAGAGCCCAAAGCCCATGCTCAGTCCGGGCCCTAGGTTTCGACCGTAGGCAAGCGTCGATGGTGCGACGACCACCTCCGTCGAGTTTGCGTCGATCAACACGTCGGGGTTTGGGGTGCCATCGACCCGCATGATCTTGCCCCAGTCGCGCAGCCGCAGCATGTAGACGTTGCCGACAACATCGAGCGTGTCGCGGTCGGTCGTCGCGAGACCCGCCGGGTTGTACCAGAGGGAGGAGCCGTCATCTGAGACAGCGGTGACGGTCCCACCGGTCATCGCGGCCACGTCGCCCAAGAAGAACGAGTGGATGTTGCCGGCAAAGGCGGGCGAGCCGGTCAGCGCAAGCACGACTAAAGCGCTCGCCGCCCAGCGCCGATTGAGAACAGTCGATGCCTCCATCCTGTCACCTCCGCGACCCCATGGTCATCGCACGCTCCTCATCGCGCAAGCGCACCTCCAAGGCGGTCAGCGCTCAAGGCCTCGTGTGAGAACGTCGATCGCCGCCGGCCGTCGCGAGGCTGGCGGTCGAGCGCGGAGATGACGCGCAGGCTGTCGACGCGAGTGAGCCCATGGCCGCTCTGTCGACGACCGCTGGGCACCAGCGGCCCGAGTCGCTCAGTAGAGCGGCTCCGGTCGGTTGTGACGGCTCCTGCGCACGGGTCGCCTCCCCTCGGAGAGCGCGCGCCAGATCGCTTGGTCGAGCTTGCTGACCCAGAGGTTGTAGCGACGGTGGATCGACGGTCGCTGCGAGTGAGGTCGAAACTTCAGCCCCGGTGACGACCGAACATGGAAGATCGACCAGCCTCGACGGTCGTACTCTACGGCGACCGTTGCATCGTGGCCACCTGCGGACGTGGTCATCAGCACCACACCGGCGCGCTGCTCGACGATGTCCCAGCCACGTTCGCTAGCGGCAGAATAGACGGCATCGGCCACCGCTCGAACAGGCGTCGGACCCGGCAGATCGGTCCGAGGTTCGAGCAGGCCTGCGCTCGACCAGCTGCAGGCCATCAACCCGCTCATCGCCAACACGAGCATTGCCTTCATCGCGCACGTCCTTGCTGAGAGTGGCCAGCTCGTTTTACGGAGCCGCCCGCGCCGGGTCAAGGCGGACGCCGAACCTACGGCCTGAGCCGCACGATGCGGTACGGGGTCGTGCTCTCGTCCTTGCCCTCATTGAGCGCGGGATGCGCATGGAGCTGGTTCTGCGTGACGTAGAGCCAGCCGTCAGCCGTCAACGCGAAGCCATCGGGCCAGGAGAGCTTTGTGTCGTCTTGAGCGATGACGCGGTAGCCGCCCGGCGTGGAGATGCCGACCGCCGAGCCTTCAATGTCGGTGATGAACACGCGGCCCTTGCCGTCGACAGCAATGCCGTCGCATGGGGGTTTGGCGCCGTACCGCTCGATCTTTGAGAGCACCGACGACGCGCTCGCGGATGCGTTCGCCAGCGTGTCGGCCGGCACACGAAAGACGTCCGGTCCATTGATGGTGCCGAAGTAGACCCACTCAAACGAGGGGTCGATGGCGATGGGGTTGAGCCCAAGGTGCCAGCCAGCGGGGGCGCCATCGGGCCCGGACGTGCCCACCAGCGAGCCACCGATGACGACGTCGCGAGCCACGGGCATCAGAGGCGCACCGCCCTGGAGAACGCGACGCGCCGTGCCGGTCTCGGTGTTGACGACGACGAATGCAGGCTCGGCAGGGGTTCCGGGCGGCGCGAACGTCATGTCGGCGATGTAGATCCGGCCGCGCTGCTCGTCGAGGGCGAAGTCCTGCAGAAACGATGTGGCGACGATGACGTCCTGAGGCAGCTCGATTCGCTTGTGAAGCTTGTTGCTAACGGTGTCCCAGGCAACGAACTGGGCGGGCGAGCTCGCGCTGCCCATGTCGAGAACCCAGACCACTCCCTTCGTATCGGAGGCGATGCCGATGGTGCTTGCGAAGCCCGGCGCCGTGGCCGATGGCCCGTCGGACCACTCCTGGTTCGGAAAGGGCACTTTCGTTCCATCGGGCAGGACCTCGACCACGCGCAATGTGGGGTTGTCGAGGGGATGCTGCGTCATGAAGATGCGACCCGCTGGGGTCACGGCGATGTTGCCAGGGCGGGTGTCGCTGAAGGTTGCAACGACCTCGACGGCCGCGAGCGACCCTGCGGCGTCGGTGGCGACGGACGATGTCGAGCCGCAAGCGATCAGCGGCGCGACGAGGAGCGCGAGGACGGCAGGTGAAACGTGTCGATGAAACATAGTCGTCTCCGATGGGTAGGCGCGGCGCGGCGATTCGCGTTTGCTGCACGGCCACCATAGCCGTTCGACTTTGTCTGTGAATGGGTCTCTAATCGGATAGATCATCCGGATTATCCGAATGGTGCCCTCTCACCCTGGCCTGCCTATGCATCTCGAACACTTGGGACTCTTTATCCGCATCATCGAGCTGGGCAGCCTCGCCGCCGCGGCCCGGGCGGAAGGCTTCTCTGCGACCACCGTGAGTGAGCGCTTGGCCGCCTTGGAGTCGCACTATGGCACGCGCCTGCTCAACCGCACGACCCGCGCCATCCACCTGACCGAGGCAGGGCGCGCGCTCTACGAGGGTGCTCCGAGGCTGCTGGCCGAAGAGAAAGAGCTGCGCTCGCGCATCCGCTCCGGCGTCACGTCGCTGGCCGGCCCGCTTCGGATCAGCGCCCCCCTCGACCTCGGCCGAGTCCGGATTGTGCCTCTGCTCGACAGGTTCCTCGCCCAGCACCCTGCGGTCACAGGCGACCTCTTGCTGAGCGACGGCAACTTGGATGTGCTGGCCGAGTCGATCGACATCGCCGTTCGCTTTGGCACCCTGCGCGACAGCACGCTGGGCGTGAGGCGACTCGGCAACGACCACCGAGCCGTCTGCGCCTCGCCGGACTACCTTGCCACCCATGGCGTTCCCAAGACCCCCGCAGACCTGGCCAACCACAACTGCCTGCGCCTGCGATTTGGCCGACACCTTGAGCGCACTTGGCGCTTCCAGACCGCCGGGCGCGAGGAGACCATCCTGGTGTCAGGTGACCGCATCGCCAACGACGGGGGTCTCGTCCGTCAGTGGTGCCTCGACGGACGCGGCATCGCGCTGAAGTCGATCTGGGACGTCGGCGACGACCTGAGAGCGGGACGCCTGGTTGAGCTGCTGCGAGACCACTCGCCGCAACCCAAGTCTCTACAGCTCGTGTTCCCGCCAGGCCGATCCCACCCTCGGAGAGTCCAGGAGTTCGCCGACCTCCTCGCTCGCGAGCTTCGCTGACGACTGCCCGCTGAGCCCGCTGCGTTTCAAAGCCGACGAACGCTCGCTTTTCGGGTTCCCTCGCCGACACGCGCAGTCTATATCCTCGTCCAGATGAAGGTCCCTCGGCAACTCAAGTCGCTCGTCAGCGACGGCATTATCGACCGCGTCATCCGGCCTCTCATGGCCGGCAAGGAAGCCGCGGTCTACGTGGTCGAGGCTCATGGCCTCATCTGCTGCGCCAAGGTCTACAAGAACGCATCCCAGCGAAGCTTCAAGGCGCGCGCCGACTACCAAGAGGGGCGCAGCACGCGCAACACGCGGCGGGCGCGGGCGATGAAGAAGGGCAGCAGTTACGGCAAGCGGGAGCTTGAGTCGGACTGGCACAACGCAGAGGTCGACGCGCTTCGGAAGGTCAGCGCTGCTGGCGTGCGGGTTCCGCGGATCATCGACTTCACCGACGGCGTCCTCATCATGGAGCTCATCGTCGATGAGGACGGCGAGCCGGCACCGCGGCTCAACGACGTCGCGCTGAAGCCGGAGACGGCGCGGGCGTTTCACACCTCGCTCCTGCGCGACGTGGTCAAGATGCTCTGCGGCGGGCTGATTCACGGAGACCTGAGCGAGTACAACGTGCTCGTCGACGCAGACGGGCCGGTCATCATCGACCTGCCCCAGGCCGTCAACGCCGCAGCCAATCAGAGCGCCGAGCGGATGTTTCGGCGCGACGTCGACAACCTGGCTGCCTACTTTGGACAGTTCGCGCCCGAGCTGAAGAAGGCGGACTACGGGCGTGAGATCTGGCACCACTACAAGTCGGGATCGCTCGACCCCGGGACGGAGCTGACCGGGCGCTTCAAGCGTAAGGAAGGCGAAGTCAACCTGGGCAGCGTCTTTCAGGACATCGATGATGCCGCTGACGACGCGCGCCGACGCCGTCCGCGTCCGCCAAAGAAGAAGACGAAGGGCGACGAGACCTGGCGCGGGGTTGTTCCGGACGCGGAAGATGACGATGACGGCGACCGCGGGCGCTCCCGAAAGGGCCGCGACCGCAGCAACCGTCGCGGGCAAGGCGGACGAGGCCAGGCCAGCACACACGAGCGTCAGCGTCCACAGGACCGGGCGCGCTCTGGAGATGGCGCCAGGTCGGACCACGGCGGCGAGCGGCGCGGGCAGCGGCAAGGGCAAGGCGGCGAGCGGCGCGGGCAGGGCCAGAGCGGCGAGCGTCGGCGCGGGCAGGGCCAGGGCCAGGGCGGCGAGCGGCGCGGGCAGGGCCAGAGCCAGGGCGGCGAGCGTCGGCGCGGGCACGGGCCAGGGCGCGGGCAAAGCCAAGGCGGCGAGCGGCGCGGTCAGGGCCAGAGCCAAGGCGGCGAGCGGCGCGGGCAGGGCCAGAGCGGCGAGCGTCGGCGCGGGCAGGGCCAGGGCCAGGGCGGCGAGCGT
>CALHXW010000104.1 GCA_938040325.1 uncultured bacterium
GCGATGCCCTCGCCAGCGACGTCCGTGCGTTCGCTCCGCTCACCTGAACTCAACGATGCACGCATCGCCTTCGTCCAGCGGACGCCGCTGGCAAGCACATCGCCTTCGCCTCGCTCGAAAACAGCGCTTGATTTGGGACTAGCTCGACGTAGCGACCATCCGTGACGCCGGGACCTCGATCGGTCAGACTGACGCCGCACAGGCAAGCCGAACCATCAACCAGCGGGAGGTGTCGTGGCGCACCGGTGGACGTTGAGCTTGGTGATCGGAGGCCCCTCGTGACGGTCGAGCGCGACCCAAGCGCATGGCATGCAGGCCAGATCGCGGCTCGCCGGCGTGCAACGCCAGGTGTCCGCACGCTGATGACGTGGATCGCGCTCGCGATCATCGTGCTGACGGTGGTCAGCGGACTCGCTTACCAAGCGCTGTGGCTGAGGGCGGGTGAAGACCCAGCGCGCCTGCTGCCGCGCGACACCTCGGCCTATGTCTCGTCCTCTCAGCTCGGCGACTCGGCGACCCGTGCCCGCGCGCTCGATCGATGGCGCGACGCGGCCGTTGTCGAGCCCGAGATGGTTCGCCTGCTCGAGACAGACGGGGCAGCAGAGGTCGCCGGGCTACCGCTCGGCTTCGTGCTCTCGCTCGTCCCCAACGCGGCGTCCCTGCAGGTCGCGCTTGTCCCAACACCGAACGGACCCACGATCTTGGGCTTTCTCGGGCTCAGCGAGAGCCGCGACCGTGCGCTCGTCCGTGACCAGCTCGATCCGCTGCGCGAGCGGGCTGGGCGCCACGTCGGCTTCACGGTCGATGAGGTACGCCACTCGCCCTGGCAGCGCTATGCCGGCGTCGATGGCGACGCGCCGTGGGTGGTGGAGATGGATCCGCACCTCGTGTTTGCCTGGGGGGCCTACGACGGCCTCGAGGACCTGCTCGACGCTCGTGTCGCGGGTCGCGAAGACGCGATCCGACGCCGCGATGGCTACCGCCCGATCGCCGGCGAAGACACGGTCGACGGCGAGATTCGCGCGACCTTCGACCCCCGCGCGCTATGGAGTGCTGTCGTCGGCGAGTCCACCCGGACCGGCGGACGGCTCATCGACGCGGTCTCGCTTGTGACGGTGACGTCGCGCGTCACAGGCGACGACGAAGTGGCCGAGATCCAGGCCAAGGTTCGTGACCGCTCGGGACGGGCGGCCCTGCCCATCGCACTGCGCAAGACCAACCACGGCGTGCGCGACCACCTCCCCTCCGACGCCGACATCGCCCTCTCGCTCGCAACCGACGACCCCTTCACGCTCGCCGCTGGCCTCAGAACCGTGCTCACTCGCCTAAGCGAAGAGCTCGACGAGCCGCGGCTCGAGACGCTCTTTCGGCGGCTGCTCGACGTCGAGGTCGAGCGCGTGCGTATCGACTGGGAGGTTGCCACGTCGTTCGCGGGCGAGATCGGGGTGGCAGCATGGCTCGACAAGGACCGGATCCGCTGGGCGATCGTGGGCCGCTGGGAACAACCGCTGGTCTGCGAACAGGCCATGACGCGGCTGCTTCCGTTCATCCTGGGCGACGACCTCGCTTATGGTCGTGTCATCGAAGACGGACGGCCGATCCATCTGGTTCGCGAGCCAGACCGGCTGCGCTCCGATGACGGCGAGGAGCTCGCATGGGCCCTGATGGATGACGTCATCATCGTCGCCCCCGATCTGGCGACTCTTCGCATGATGACCAGCTCTCAAAACACCATGGGGTCGCCAGTCGCGCGCGGGCTGCCGACCGAGACGGAGCTCGCCGTCACGGCAAGTCCAAAGCTGCTCAAGCGGCTTGGAACCGCATGGACGACGATGATCGGCGATGCCCTGCGCCCTGACTTTCGCTTAGGGATGACGCTCGAGGTCAACGGATCGTGGCTCGAGTTCACCGCAAACATGGGCATGTGGTCGACGATGTTGCCTCTGATGGCCGCGGACGCGAGCCGGTTCGATGACTTGACACTCCCCGGCCTCGATCCGCGGTGCCGAGCAGCCCACGATGCGATGTGTGAGCGCTTCCCGAACGCGGTCCCGTGTCATGCGTTCCAAGTGGGACGTGCCGATCGCATCGCGCGTGCGTGCCGTGCCCTTGGGCTGGTCTCAGCAGCGGCGCCAGCTGACTGACGTGTGCGCCCGAGGTCACACATCGCCGAATCACTTCGTCCCGAAAGAGTGTCTCGGCTCTACGCACGAAAGCCGCACATCTCCGATCGCCCCAGAATCCGCACTTCCCCGGGCGCTGCCGCTAGCGAGCACATCGCGTTCGCCTCGCTCGAAACGAGCGCTTGTCTTGGGACTAGACTGGAGCGTGCGGGACGTGAACGGCGATCGCCAACCTGTGTCGCGCGGGATAGCACCCGGTCGGCGCGAAATCGTGGGGCGGCTTCCGAGCAAAGTGGCTGGCCAGTCCGTGGTTTGCGACACGGCCCAGCAAGAGTTACGGCGCGCTGCCTTGCGTCGCTGCGCGTCATCAGCGAACCTTGCGCCAATGGTGCGTCAGGAACAGCGTCGGTACCCACGACGCGCAAAGTCGATACGCTTTGCGTTTACCCATCACGGTGACTCTCACCGCGCGGTCACGACAAGCGTGAGCCTCAGCGGCGCGTTTGCGCGTGCGTCGATCGTTCCTGAGGATGGCACCACCCTGGTGCTGGAGGAACTCTACGCGCCCACCAGCCAGCCGCTCTACGTCAAAGCCGAGGTCATGTGGGGCCACTCCCTGCCGACCTTGGTCGACCCAGACACGGGATTTGGCCTTCGCTTCGTCGAGGTCTACACCCAAGGCGACCCTCACAACATCGAGGAGTTTCTTCGGGTCCTCGATCCGAGCTGCACCCAATCTCTCGACGACATCAACTTTGAGGAGCGCAGCCAAGGCGTGGTCGCGGCCTACACGTTCGATCACTCCGACGCTGAAGCTCAGCTCGACCCAGAGGGGACCTCCGAGGACGAGGCGATCGACCTTGCCCAAGAGCTCGACCGACTCGACGAAGAGTTCCGCATCCAAAGCGAGCCCGCGCTCGCCACGGCTGCTGAGAAGAAGCCGTCGGGGGACGCCGACGACGACATCGAGGATGCCGCAACCATCAAAGGTCTCCGGCGGCCACGCGCCGGCAAGCGGAGCGTCACCGGCCTCTTCACGGCGATCTTCTCCCGCGGTCGGGTCACAACGCAGACCGTTGACCGAAAGCGACGTGCGGCCGATCGACTGCTCGATCCACTTCACCGACCGGTTGTTCAGGTCACATGGGGCGACCAGGAAACCAACGGGTTCGTCGCGCGCATCACCGAGACGGTGGCGGTCATTGCGGTCGGCGACGAGGGGCCGAAGCGCGGCGACGTCGTCACGATCGCGCCGCGCGGCGTCTCGAGCGGCATCGCTCGCCTGCGCATCTCCGGACTCGTCGCCGGCGAGAGCACAGACGACGACGACGACGCACCACGACACATCACGATCTCGTTCGGCCGGATCGACGAGAACGGTCGCGCTGGCCGCTTCCTCGACTACCTCCGGATCGTCAACGGACCCGAGAGCTGAGCCAGCGTTCGGTGGGTTGCATGGGATGGCGCAGCAAATGTCTCTGAGCGTTGATCGTGGCCTTCGCCGATAGCGCGGGGGCGTCGCTTCCAACTGGCTGGAACCGGGGTCGCTCGATCCGACGCTCAAGCAACGTTGTTGGGACTTCGAGCGCGCCGACGCACAATACGCTGGCGTGACGGCTCGACTCCGCTATGGTCGCGGGCATGGAGATCGCCCATCGTTTTCGCTTCGAGGCCGCCCGGAGGCTCCCACGCCTTCCTGACGGGCACCCGTGCCTGCAGGTACATGGCCATGGTTTTGTCGTGGAGCTCGTCGTGCGCGGCGAGATCGACCCCGCCGTTGGCTGGGTTCTCGACTATGCGACCATCGCCGACGCTTGGAAGCCGGTCGCACAGCAGCTCGACCACGCTTACCTCAACGACGTGGATGGACTTGAAAATCCCACGAGCGAGATTATTGCCATCTGGATTTGGCAGCGCGTGAAGGCTGCCCTCCCGGGCCTCTATGAAGTGAGCCTGTGTGAGACGCCCGAGACACGAGTGACCTACCGCGGTGAGTGAGGTGTGAGATGCGAGAGACCTTCGGCATTAACGTCTACAAGGAGTACTTCAACTTCACCTCTGCGCATTTCCTCATCTTTGGTGACGGATCGCGCGAGGAACTCCATGGGCACAACTACAAGGTCCGTGTCCGCGCAGAAGGCGACACGATGGCTGGCGACTTGGTGCTGGACTTCATCCAGTTCAAGCCGCTCATCAAAGGCATCTGCGACTCGCTCGACCACCGGACGCTGCTGCCGCGGCACAACCCACACCTTGAGGTGCTGGAGTTCGACGACCGCGTGGAAGCCAGACACCGCGACGGAAGCTTCTTTTCGTTCCCCAAGCGAGACGTCGGCATCATCGACATCACGAACACGTCGACCGAGATGCTCGCTCAATACATCGCGCGTAAGACGCTCGCGCCCTTACCCGAGCTCATCCCAGGGGCGAAGCTCACGATGCTTGAGATCGAAGTGGAAGAGACCCCCGGCCAGTCCGGGTTCTACCGAGTCGATCTTCGCGAAGAGCGCTAGCAGCCGCTGACGTCGCAGCCGTTCGCCCCGCCGGCAACGTCCCGAGCACGAAACGCCCGTTGTCGCAGCGCTCAGCGTAGGCCGATAGCCCTTGCTCTTGCGGCAGGACGACGCTCCGTCACCAGGACGACCGCGCTCAGCCGTGTCGTCAAGTTGTCGGACGCGTCGGTTTCGTGGCCACCCACGGTGGCTAGCGTCGGTGTTGAATGGATGCACACTCTGCCAAGCTACTTAACGCCTGGTCGTCGGGCGGATGGTGGCCGCGCGTTGCGATGCCCACGGGAGGCGGTCACGAGACCCGACGCTCAGTCCGCGCTCAGAGCGGCGGAACCCACTAGGGTTGTTGCCGTTGCAGGTAGGTTCCGCGGCAGCGCAGACGGCTCTACAGAGGTGCGCTCCGCCGGTAGTTCCTCTGAGCTTGCACAGCCGCCGTGTGGCACAGCAGTTGCATACTCCGTCGGACGAAGGCGGCGCGGAATTGACTTGGTTGCGCACCGACCTCTAAGTTCGCCTATATGAGGATACGTGCCGGGACACTCGGCGGGAGGCATCGATGAAAGCTCGTCTGCTAATGCGCGCAATCGCCAAGGTCGTGACCGCGGGAGCGCTCGTCTCGATGGTCGGCGCTGGCTGCGGCAAGGACCCCAACGTTCACGAGAAGCTGTTGGTGGAGTTCCCCAACTCCCTGCCATCCATGCCAATTGCGACCGGTGCGCCAACGCTGCCGGACTTCACGAGTGGCCGCGCGATCGCCGTCCACGGCGACGTCCTCATCGCCCTCGACCGAGACAACGGCGATGTCGTCACGATGGACCGTAACTCTCTCGAGGTCACCAAGCGCGCTGCGGTCGGGGATCGGCCGGAGCAGCTCGTCGTCAACGACGCGGGCGACATCTTCATCGCTGCGCGACGCAGCGGCGAGGTCGTGCGGTTCGACGCCCAGCTCAACGAAGTCGCGCGGGCACGCATCGCGACAGAAACACACGGCATCGCCATGTCGCTGGATCAGCAGCGGCTCTATGTGACGCTGCCGATGGAGAGCGAGGTCGTCACCCTCGATGCCTCGAACCTCGCCGAGCTCGACCGCGACCGGACCGACATGCTGCCCCGCGGTGTCGCCGTGAGCCCCAACGGATTCCTCGCTGTGAGTTCCCAAAACAGCGCGGCGTCCATCTTTGACTTCAGCCTCGACGGCCTCCTCGAAGAAGCCACCTACCGCAACCTCCCGCTGCGCGATGGAAACCCTGTCGACCTGATGGGTGCCGGCCACGATCCCGCAGGCCTTCATCAGGTCCGCGCGCTTGCCGTGACCATCCAGCCTTCGAACGGTCGAGCGCTCATCGCGCATGTCAACGCAAGCCCTGGCACCGACGACGGCTTTATCCAAAACCAGCTCGGCCGCGTCGAAGGCGACCCGGATGAGATCAGCGCACCTGTCGACGGCTACGGCTCCCAGACAGGGAGGCGCTCGTCGACCGTTTCGTTCATCGTGCCAACGCGCCCAATCGAGAGCACGGTCACTGCGACCGACAGCTACGGGCAACCGGCCGTCACGACCGAGGACTTTCCCGTTCGCGACACCGTTACCGGGCAGCCGATCTCGCACCTCGTCGACCAGCCGTCCGACATCAACCACCACCCAACCTGGTCGCTGGCCTTCATGACCGGCTACGGCAGCGACAACGTGCTCGTGCTCAACACGGCCGAGTCCGACCCCATGCGTTCACCGCTCGCAGTCATCGATGTGGGACAGGCACCGCAAGCCATCACCTTCTCCGAAGATGGTAACACCGCCTACGTTCTCAACGACCATGACTTCACCGTCAGCGAGGTCGATCTCCGCCCGCTCTTCGACCTCACGCCCACCGCAGGCCAGGCTGTCGTCGTTGGCGACAGCGACTTCGCGCAAAGCGCCAACGGCAAAGTCACCAAGCCGGTCCGCATGGTCAGCGCTCGCAGCGCCGTGTACGGCGAGGACCCGCGAAGCCCTGCAGTTCGCCGCGGCGCTCGCGTCTTCACGTTCACCGGCAATGACCGCATCAGCCACGGCGGCCAGTTCGCTTGCGCCTCCTGTCACTACGAGGGCACGGAAGACAAGCTCGTCTGGTTCATCACTGACGGTCCGCGCCAGACGCCTGCGCTCGCCGGGCGACTCGGCGACACCGCGCCCTTCAACTGGAACGGGTCGAAGGATCTCTTGCAGGAGAACATGTCACAGACGGTCGAGCGCATGGGGGGCGAGGGTCTCACCGGCCAGGAGCTTGCTGACCTTGAGGAGTTCATGCTCGTCGGCCTTGAGCCGCCGCTCAATCCGAACCTTGGGCCCAACGGCCTGACCCCTCAGCAAGAGCTCGGCAAGGCGCTGTTCAACGACCCCATCGTCGCATGCGTGTCGTGCCACAGCGGCGCAGCCTACACCGATGGCGGCATCCACAACGTCGGTACCGGCAGCGATGCGGAGCGTATCGTGTTTGAAGAGCGCGAGTTCATGGGCGTCGACCCTGGCGAGGTGCCCGGCCGCTTGAACACGCCGACACTCCGCGGCCTCCACTACACCGCGCCCTACCTGCATGACGGCAGCGCTCCGACACTCAAGGACGTGCTCAGGCGAACTGCCACCACGATGGGCAAGACCGACCACCTCACCGACGAGGAGCTGGACGCGCTCGTGGCCTACCTCAAGACCCTGTAACTTTCGTTGAACCGACCGCAAAGGCCGCCCTACCCGGGGCGGCCTTTCCTGTTGGACGCGCTCGCGACCGATGGCGCTGAGCACCGCTGAGAGCCGCGTGGAGGCAGGCGGTAAGCCAGCTGAGCGCTGCTAGAAGTCAGACGCTAGAACGCGTAGCTGAGCTGCATCGACGCGCCCCAGATGGCGCCACCGTGGGTGAAGCTTCCGACGGGGTCGCCGGCGGGGCGGTCGACAACGCGACGACGCAAGATGGTGAGCTGAGCTGCGAGATCGACGTCGAGTGACTGCCCGTCATCACGCAGAGGATGCACGACACGAAACCCTGCCCCCAGCGATGCGATGTGGGCGTCGTTGTCGAGGTAGGCTGTCGCGCCTGTCTGTCGAGGCGCGGGCGTGGGTCGAAACACATAACCGCCGCGAAGCTCGACCGTTTCGCTTGCTCGCCACTCGACGCCTGCCCGCAGCGTCCACGTGTCGACAAAGCCGAGCGCGAGTGGCTCGGTCTCAATGCCAACATCGATAGCATCTGCCAGGCCGAACGCCTCGACGAGCCGGCCGCCGACATCGACGGTGATCTGAGGCGACGGGTCGGGAGCGGCGCTCCACCCTGCCCACGTCAGGTCGACCTCCAGCAGCACGCGCGGCGCCTCGAGCTGATAGGCGACCCCAAGGGCAACCTGGTGCGGCGACCACAGAACGACCTGCTCCACATCGATGTCGAGCGTCAGCGCCTGCCCCTCTTCGATCCGCACCGGGAGACCAAACTCCAGCGCATTCTGACCGCGATAGGTGAGCCCGAGGCTCAGCCCTGCCATGGGCGCGACGTGCACCCCCACAACCGGCGACGCCGTCGGGCTCAGCGCAACGCTGAGGTTTCGGCGATCGAAGGCCCGACCAAGAATGTCGAGCTCAAGGTCGACGCGGCCTCCCACGTCAGCGAGGATCTGCACGCCAGCGCCAATCGAGAGCCCATCGATGGGCTGCCATGCGACCGCCGCTTGGAGCACGAGCTTGTCCTGCAGGTTCTGATACAGATAGAACTGCGGCGACTGCGGGTCGACGCCCTGCACCCGGATCAGGCGCTTCGTCGGCAGGTACAAGCCCACCGCCATCGCAAGCCGGTCGCGGAAGATGCCGCCAAAGGTGCGCAGGTAGGCCACATGGAGGCCAACGTGGGTGTCGACCTGCACGGTAGGGCGGCCATCGTCGCCGACGGAGCCACGCTCAACGTCAAGCGCAGGCGCCGTCAGGATCATGCCCAGAGAGAGCTCGTTGTCGCCAAGCAGCGAAACCACGGCTGGGTTGTAGTACAGACCCGACACACCCCGGGCAGATGCGGCAACAGCACCACCGAGAGCGATGTCGCGCGCACCGGAGCCAAAGATGTCGAAGGTGCTCGCGTCCGCGTTCGGGGCGCCCGCCGGCACCAACCCGAGGAGCAGTGCGCTTGTCGCAGCCACCCACCACCGGGACCGGCCGCGCGTCACCGGCACGCCCCTGTGCCGAGTGCCGTGAAGAGGTCGACAATGGGTGCAAGCGCCTCGGCTTCAAGCAGCTCGGCGAGATCTAAGAGCACGCCGGCCACGAAGGCGTCGCGAAGCAACTCTTGGGTGAGTGTTGCCAACGCACGACGTGCGTCCGGCTCGGTCGCTAGAAACTCGAGACTCTGGTCGACCAGCGTCCCTAGCACGGCGCGCGCGTCGAGAGCCTCAGCGCTCTCGTTACTCAAGCGGTCGACGACTCGACCGATCTCCGGCCCGGCCGGAGCCGTAACGAGGTCGTAGATCAGCCCGCCGACGCTGACAGCCGGGTCGACATCGAGCATGCAGCTCACAAGCCCTTGAATGCCTGCGCGGGTCACAGGCTCGCCCATCACGCGCTCAACACCAGCGACAAGGGCCGGGTACGGCGTGGATGGGTCCTCGACGTCGACCAAGAGCCCAAGCAGCTCCGTCAGCGCCGTGATCTCAAAGGTCGGCTGGCTCAACGACACCAGCACGTTCCGAAGCAAGAGTCGAACCGCCTCTCGGCCCTCGGCCCCCTCAAAGCTTAAGTCCGAAAGCAGCGTCGCGAGTCCGTCTTCACCGAGCAAGCCGAACAAGCCGTCCACAAGGTCGGGGTCGGCCGCGACGGCGCGCAACGCGCCAAACGCCGACGCTCCGTCGCAGGTCGCGACAACGCCCCGCACCATGCCGAAGGCATCGAGATAGGGCGAGCCGGGGCTGCCGGCCGCAGTCCACCGGAGGACCTGCCCCAAGCCTACCTGCAGGCCAGCACCATCGTTGTCTTCAAGCACGGGCAGTGTTGCGATGGCCGAGAGCGCCCCAGACTCAAAGCTGCCCACGAGGCTGAGCAACACGCTCACCAGGTCGCGTCGGGCCTCGTCCGAGAGCCCTTCGCTGATCACGCCACGCAAGAACTGGAGCTTGCCCTGGTCGAGCAGCCCATAGAGGTCAGCGAGATAGTCGTCGGCCCGCTTGCACTCTGGCGGTGGCGGCGACCACGGCGCATCGATCCCCTCGGCGCCGCAGGCGCTGGTCAGAAAGCACGCGCTGATCAGCACGCAGATAGTGTGTCGCCATCTCACGCCTCATCGTCGCAGCGTCCCGCCGCGATGACAACCAGCGGCAGACCAAGGCTGGCTCGGTCCACGGCCGTCACGGTCACGCCGCCGGGGCTCCCAAGCGCTTGAGGAGCGCCGTGAGCTCGCCGCGCGCGCGCTGGCCGATCTCAGCCTTGTCCGCTCGGACGAGCTGCTTGTCGGCCACCAAGTGGTGCCCGTCGACCCAGACGTGCTCGACCGCCTCTCGACTGCAGGCGTACACGAGCCGCGAAGCCGGCGGTCCCATGGGACCGTCGAGGACATCGTCGAAGCCAACGACCTGCAGGTCGGCGCGAAACCCTGGCACGATCCGACCCAGCTCATCCCCCATCCCGATGGCCTCAGCCCCGGCACGAGTCGCAAGCCGTAGCACCAGCTCGGCAGGCATCGAAGTGGGACCGTGAATCGGTTTCTGAACGAGTGCTGCCGTGCGCATCTCTGTCCACATGTCCAAGCGGTTGTTGCAGGGCGCTCCGTCGGCGCCTAACGAGACGTGAACGCCAGCGTCAACAAGCCCGGGCACATCACAGATGCCCGAACCGAGCTTTAGGTTAGAGGTCACGCAGTGACTCACACGCGTGCCGGAGCTAGCCAGCGTCGCGACTTCATCCGCGTCGAGGTGGATGCAGTGAGCGAGGACCGTACGCGGACCGCTGATACCGAGCTCGGCGAGGAACGCCACGTTGCCGATGCCGCCGCTTCGCGCGTGAACGAGCGCGACCTCGTCGGTGTTCTCGCTGCTGTGAGTGTGGATCCAGAGGCCGCGCTCGTCGGCGAGCCTAGCGACGTCACGCATGAGCTCGTCGGTGCACGAGAGCACGAAGCGTGGCGCGAAGCCGTAGCGCACTCGACCGTCGCCTGCCCCGTCGAAACGTTCGGCAAGCGCGAGGCTCTCGGCGATGCTGGCGGCGGTGCTCTCGGCAAGGGCTGGCGGCGTGTCGGGGGCGTCCATCATGCACTTGCCAGCGATCGCGCGCAGGCCGCTGTCGATCAGCGCTTCGAACACCGCCTCGGTGTGGTGGACGGTCCCCATGTCGACGATCGCGGTGGTGCCTCCCAAGAGCAGCTCGGCGATTCCGAGGTCCGCGGAGGCGCGCAAGCTGTCGAAGGTGTGGCCGCCCTCAAAGGGCCAGATGCGCTCCTTGAGCCAGTCGAGGAGCGCGCGGTCGTCGGCCAGGTTGCGAAAGAGCGTCTGACAGAGGTGAATGTGGGTCTGCACGAACCCGGGAAGCACGACCTTGCCCCGGGCGTCGAGCACGACCTCGCCACCGAGGGGCTCCAGCACCGGCTCGACAGCGTGGATCCGACCGTCGCGTAGACGCACGTCGTAGCGCCCGTCCGCGAGAGCATCGTCCATGGTCAGCACATAGGCGCCCTGGATGAGCGTCGGCATGCGGGCAGCAGCGGTGGCGGATGTCATGCGTCCTCGACGTCGAGCCCTTGGCCTCGATAGCCATGTGGCAAGATCTCACGAAGGGTCGCGCGCTCCACGTTGCCGGCCTTGTCGACGGCAACAACGAGGATATCAGGCGCAAACTCAAGGAGGTTTTGAGCACACATGCCGCAGGGCATCACGGGCTCGGGTGCGTCGGTAGCGACCGCGACGGCTCTGAACGTCCGGGCGCCATCCGTCACCGCGCGTGCGATCGCGCTGCGCTCGGCACAGATCCCGACCGGGTAAGACGCGTTCTCAACGTTGACGCCCAGGTAGACCGTCCCGTCCGTGCCGAGCAGCGCGGCCCCCACGTGGAAGTTGCTGTAGGGCGCGTGTGCTCGCGCTTGAATCTGCCGGGCAGCAGCGATCAGTGCCGCCTCGTCGATCGGTTCGGCGCTCACGACGCAAGCTCCCGCGCGAAGGCCCGCATCAGGGCCAAGAGCTTCGGCTTGACCATGTTTGCGGTCTCTTTGACCTCTGCATGGCTGAGCTTCTGCGCCGACACGCCGGCGGCGTGATTGGTCACAACGCTCAGACCGCAGACCTCGACCCCCATGTGGTTGAGCGCGATCGACTCAAACACCGTCGACATTCCGACCAACGTCGCGCCCATGGCACGCAGCATGCGGATCTCGGCGGGCGTCTCATAGCTCGGGCCCTGCACAGCGCAGTAGATCCCCGACATCAGCGTCGTCGAAGACGCGCGTGCGGCGGCTTCGAGGCTGTCACCGAGACGCCTCGAGTAGGCCTCTGACATGTCTGGAAAACGTGGCCCGAGCGCCTCGATGTTGGGCCCGCTGAGCGGGTTGAGCCCGGTGTGGTTGATGTGGTCGACGATGCGACACAGCGTCCCGGGGATGAGCCACGGTTGGATGCCGCCGGCTGCGTTCGTGATGAGGACTTGTGTCGCGCCAAGCCTCGCGACGAGTCGTGCGCCGAAGACGACGTCCTCCATCGGGTGGCCTTCGTACGCGTGAACTCGGCCGCTAAGAACCGCGACCGGCACCGACTCAAGGGTGCCGAGCACGAGCTCCCCACGGTGGCCGACAACGGTTGGCGCGTGCATGTACGGGATGTCTGCATAGCTCACGCGGGTTGCGTCATCGAGCAGGTCGCCGAGCGCGCTCAGTCCGCTACCGGCAATGATCGCAAGCCGCGGGACCAGCTCCGATTGCGTCCGCACGTAGTCGCGCGCCTCATCCAAGCGTCCTAGCGCGCCATCATTCGTCGTGCCCATCATCGCTCTCCCTCTTCCTCTTCAGCCGATCCGCTCGATAATTAGGGGGCGCGGTCCAACCGGACCGTCCCCGACGGCAAAGGCCTGCACAAGACGCTCGCCGGCCGCCGCGGACGGCGGTGTGTCCGCACGATGTAGAATGGTCGCTAGCGTCTGTCCGCGCTCGACGCGGTCACCAACGTCGGCCTCCATGCGAATGCCGACCACCGGGTCGATGCTGTCCCCTTGCTTGCTGCGTCCAGCGCCAAGCGCGACGCCAACAAGCCCGACCTCGCGGCCGTCGATCGCTGTGACCACGCCGGACTCGGAGGCCGCGACCGGCATCTCAGCGGTCCAGCGCGGCAGCTCGTCGAGTCGTCCGCTCTGAGCGACGACCATCGACTCGAAGACGCCAAGCGCGGTCCCGTCGTCGAGCGCTGCGGCGATGCGCTCGCGCCCTTCCTCGTAGCTAGTGCCAAGGCCGATCTCGACCATGGCGCCACCGAGCGTCACCACGAGCTCGCGCACATCGTCGGGACCGCCACCGCGCAGGCAGTCGATCGACTCGATGACTTCGCAGGAGTTGCCGACCATGCGGCCAAGCGGTGCGTCCATGCGTGTGAGAAACGCGACCACGCGCTTGCCCATCTCGCTGCCGACATCGACCATGTTCTGCGCGAGCTTGCGGGCGTCCTCGATCGTCTTCATGAAGGCGCCTGGGCCGACCTTCACGTCCAGGACCAAGCCCTCGATGCCCTCGGCTAGCTTCTTGGACATGATGCTGGCCGTGATGAGCGGAATCGACTCGACGGTCGCCGTCACGTCGCGCAGAGCGTAGAGACGCTTGTCGGCGGGCGCGATGTCCTCGGTCTGGCCGATGATCGACGCGCGGTTCTGTGCGAGCACTTCCGTGAAGCGCTCGACGCTCAGCGACACGTCGTAGCCCGGTATGGCCTCAAGCTTGTCGATGGTCCCGCCCGTGTGGCCTAGCCCCCGACCGGCGACCATGGGCACCGTCACGCCGCACGCAGCAACGGCTGGCGCCAGCGGGAGTGAGATCTTGTCGCCAACGCCGCCGGTCGAGTGCTTGTCGATCCGTGGACTGCCCAGGCTCGAGAGATCGAGCACCCGACCAGAGCGCATCATGGCATCGGTCCAAGCACGCGTTTCCGCAGCGTCGAGACCTTGAAAGTAGACAGCCATCGCCATCGCGGCGAGCTGGTAGTTCGGGACCTCGTCGCGCGAGTAGCCCGCGATGAGTGAACGAATCTCGTCGTCGGTGAGACGACCCCCGTCGCGCTTTTTCGCGATCAGTTCAGGAACAGACTTCAAGCGACCTCAGGCGACTAGGTTGGCGAAAAAGCTCGAACCGCGGCGCACATCGACGCCAAGGATCTCGCCGACAGTGGCACCGACATCGGCGAGCGCAACGCGGGTGCCGAGGTCGACTCCGGACGGAACCGCGGGTGAGTACGCCAAGACAGGTGCGTACTCGCGAGTGCCCGACGCCGCGTTGAAGGCGGTGGGATCAGCCGCACCCACCCCAACAACGAACACGATCGCGTTGTCCTTGTCGGCGATGTTGTCGAGCAACCTCGAAACAGCAGCATCCAGGCGGGCGAAGCGACGACCGACGGAGACAGGTCCGCCGGGTGCGTCGTTGGTGAGCGGAAGCACGCTGACGATGAGCCCCTGGCGAACCTTGCTCATCGCGTCGAAGGTCGACTCGACAATGTCGTCGACCGTTGCTGTTGCGGCATCGTCGTCGGACTCAACGCCGAGCAGCGTGGCTGCACGGCCGATCATCGTCACCGGCTGGTCGAGCTGCTGCAGTCCCTCGACCACCTGGCCAACCAGCGCTTGGAGCGCCGATGCGGGATCGAGCTCTGTGCCGTCATGGGCGAGTCGCCCATGGCTTGCTGCCGGTGGGTCGGCAGGCTGGAGGCCGCGAACGCTCGTCAGGTTGCCGAGTCCAAGCCACTCGAGGACTGGCGTCTCAAGGCCACCCACGTAGGTTGCGATGTTGGCAAGCGTGTTGGCTCCACGGGAGCCGAACTCTTGTGCGTCCAAGAGGGCGCCGACACCAAGGCCTTCAACACCAAGGACCGTCACCTGCTGAAAAATGGATGCGTTGTCGCTCACTTCTATCCTCCATTGAGGGCAAGACCATCCGCCGGCCGCCCCAATCCGTCAAAATTTATGGATTTTCGTCGTCGTTGATCGTTCTGCTGGAAACGGTCCGTATCGCGAACGGGCCCGGTTCTTTGGTGATGGCTGGTGGACCGTAGGCGATGCCCGCGTCCGGTCGTTGCTCCACAAAAGCGTCTGGATTGGCCTTGAATGCCGAACGACAGCGGGTCTCGACACGGTTGCAAAAGAACCAAAGTCGCCCTTTGTAGCGGACGCTCGCTAGCTGCGGCGTGTGCGTGACGACAGCACCGCAGACGGGGTCAGTCACAAGCTTGGGGACGGCAACCATGCCCCTAAATAGCGAGACGCTGCAGACGGAGCCACTAAATCGCACGCGAGCTGTGACCTAGTCCCAAAACAAGCGCTCTTTCCGGCTGCGACTTCCGCGATGCACTCGCCAGCAGCGTCGGTGCGCTCGCTACGCTCACCCGAACTCGACGATGCTCGCAGGGCCTTCATTCGGCCGACACCGCTGGCAAGCACATCGCGTTCGTCTCGCTCGAAAATAGCGCTTGTTT
>CALHXW010000105.1 GCA_938040325.1 uncultured bacterium
GATCCACGTCTTGTCGATGCGGACGTCCAGCTGGGTGAAGCCGTCGATCCGACTCGACAAGGGCGCTGCCGCGGCCGCCGGCACGAACACATCCGCGCTCGCGTCGTAGTAGCTCGGCGCCAGCGGCGTAAACGGGTTGCCCGTCGCGTACCGGAAGCGCAGCCCGAAGCGCCAGTTGGCGCCGAGGTCGACGCCGGCCACGACGGCCAGGACATGGGTCTGGTCGGCGCTGTAGTAGCGCTCGGGCTCGCCGGGTCGGTCGCGGCGCCGTGAGCGAGACAGCGTGTACGAGACCCAGCCGTTGACGATCGGATGGTTGAGACGCAGGAGCAGCTCTGCGCCCAAGACGTGACCCACACCGGCGTTGTCATAGGGGGCAGCACCGAACGCGTCGGTGTTCGTGACGAGGTCCGCGAGGTCCTTGTAGAAGGCCTGGACGTCGAACTCGAGGAACTCGCCGAGCTGCTGCTTGTAGCCGAGGTTGATGTACATCGAGCGCTCGGTCGTCAGCGTCGGCGCACCAAACGATGTGGATGTCTCATCGGCCTGGGGCGACTGATGGTTCATGCCGGCGGCAAGGGTCAGCGCGGCGTCGTTGTCGATGTCCCAGCGCGCCAGCAACCGCGGGTCGAGAGCGACAGCGCTGAGGTTGTTTCCGGCGTAGCCAAGGAGACGCATGCCACCGATGAGCGTGAGGTCTTCGACAGGCTTCCAAGTCGCTTCTGCCCAGGCAGCAAGCTCGTAGGTAAAGCCGCCGTCGGTCTCGTTGATGGTGGGTCGAGACGAGCCGGGGGTGTCGACCTCGCCCTCTTTGTCAGGTGCGGGGATGTTGGCGAGCACGTTGAAGCGGGTGATGGTCGTCAACAACCCGCCGCGCAGCTTCAGCTCGGGCGACTCGCGGTACTCGAGATCGGCGCGCAGCGTGATCGGATCGAAGGTCAGCTCGAAGTCGAACCCGCCCGGTTGAATCTCAAGCTGCTGATAGCTCGTCGCCAGACCGAGACGCAATCCCAGCCGGTCGCTGAGCTGGTTGGTGTAGCTGCCCTGGATCTGGTGAAAGCGCCGAGCAAGCCGAAACCCGGTGAACGACGGATCTTGCTCGGATGGGGCCTCGTTGACCACCGCAAGTAGGTCGTCGGTGCCGAACCACGTCAGACGCAGCGTCTGGCGGTCGTCGGGCCGCCAGTCCGCGCGGATCTGGTAGTCGTAGTAGCGCGGCGCCGCTGTCAGCGAGAAACCGTCGCCGTCGAGCACGGCGTCCAAGATGACGTCGATGTAGCTGCGCCGGAACCCGACCCCGATGGCCCACTCGTCGCTGATGGGCGCCGTGACGAGGACAGCCGCGTGGAACACGTTGACGTCGACGTGGCCGTGGATGTTGTCGCGCTTTAGGTCGTCGAGCGTGACGTTGAGCAGACCGCCCATGGCGTTGCCGTACTCGGCCGAGAACCCGCCAGGCCGGTAGTCGATGTTTTTGACCCACTCGTCTTGAAGCACCGAGTAGACGTTAGCGAAGTGGTAGAGCTGAAAGAGCGGCAGGCCGTCGACGTAGTATTTGGTGTCTTCCGGTGCCGAGCCGCGGATCGAGATCTGACCAGCGCCGGCACCTGCTGCCGATGGCCGCGCAACGCCGGGAAGAGACTCGAGGACCTTGATGGGGTCGCCGTTCTGCCCCGCTACCTCGCGGGCCTGCTGAACAGGGATGACGATCTTGACGGCGTCGGCCGTCTTGCCCGTGACCACGGTCTTGTAGCGCGACGTGGAGTTAGGCTGGAGCCGTAGGGTCAGCGCCTGCTCGATCGGAACGGTGACCGGCCGCTCAAGAGGCTCGTGGTCAAACGCCGGCACCCATAGCGTGAACGACTGCTGGGGCAGGTTGGGCAGCGCAAACTCTCCATCAGGACCGGTCACGGTCTCAGCCAGCGCCTCTCGGTCGTCATTGAGGACCTGCACCGGGATACCAGCGAGCGGCGTGCGCGTGCCGCGCTCCAGCACAACGCCGTAGACGCCCTCAGCCACGACAGGGACCGGCTCGATCCCGCGCCGACCGCGGCCACGCCAGGCCGGCGTTGACGGCACAGGTAGGGCGTAGTCGATGCGAACAGCAACCGGCAGACCGTCGCGCGTTGCGGGCGAGAAGCGCAAGGCTTCGACCTCCGCGATCAAGCGCTGCCGGGCCGGGCCGTCCGGGCCTTGCAGGACCTCCACGCTGCTCACGGACCCGTCGACGCCGACCGTCACGCGGACGATGGGGGCGACCGCCAGTCCGCGCCGGCGGATGATGCGCTCGACGCTTGGCGCCGGACTGATGAGGGCTGGCCGGACGATGACGGGCGCGGCTTCGGTCTCGCTGCCGGGGTCCTGCGCGTGGGCGCTTGGCGCCGAGATCGCAACGGGGAGAGCCACGAGCACGACCAGCCAGGCAAGCCCCTGGCACCAGCGGCTCATGGTGCCACCTCCACGACCGTCTGCAGCGCGCCAACGCCACCATCCGCATCACGCACGATCGCGATCAGCGTGACCTCCCCAGGCTCGGCATCTTCCGGAATCAGCAGCAGGCTCGACTCCTCTTCAAAGCGACGGAACGGGTCGAACCCACCAAGCGTGGAGTAGAACGTCACGACGCGCCGCTCATCGCCCGCTTCCCCGACCAAGTCTGCGCGTACGGGCTGCTCGGCGCCCGGTGCCAGCGTTGGAAGTGGCGCGCCGTCGTCATCCACCAGCGCAGCGATCTCAGGGTTGGTGGCTGGCCCCTCCGAGCCAAAGCGGCGGATCGTTGTGAGGGCGCCCTCGACCGTCGCGCGGACCCAGACCTCGGAAACGCCGGCCGGGACCTGAACGGTGACAGGGTTTCCGCTTCCCACCGGGATCGGCGCGATCGGACAGGTCGCCGGAAACCCAGGCACGAAGGGCGCTGGGCAGGCATCCCACTCGATCGCGCCAAGCTCGAAGCCGATGGCTTCGATGGTGATGTCCTCACCTTCGACGAGCGCTGCGGGCTCGCCTCGGATCGCGAGCACCCGCGGTGCATCGAGAAGCGACGGCTCGGCTGGACCGTCGTCGCAACCCGCTAGCAGGACACCGGCCAAGACCAGATACACCCACAGCCTGCCGCGGCCTGCTAAAAAACGCGTGGGGGCAACGCAGGAAGCTCTCGGAACCATCGAGGAACGGACGCTGTTCATGGCGCCATCGTCAAAGCCACCCGGATCTCTGTCAACGCTTCGTTTGGGTCGATGGACAACGCCTCGCCAAGACCGGTACGACCCCGCGCTGAAGCTCTGATCTCGAGCGGCCGCAGGTTCGGCTCGCCTCGCTGCGTCCCAGAGTCCGCGCTTTCCGACAACGTTGCGAGGCCGCCCAACCGGGTGGTGGATCCAGTCCTCGCGGTCTCGCCGTCTTCGCCCCATAGTCGACCTATGACAGCCCAGCTCTCCGACATCCTCGTGGCGACGCACGCTCTCGCGACCATCTTCATGACCGGCCTGATCTGGTTTGTGCAGATCGTGCACTACCCGCTGATGGCTCAAGTCGGCGCCGAGCACTACCGTGACTACCAGCTCGCCCACGAGTCACGCACCGGGCTGGTGGTCATTGGGCCGATGCTCGTGGAGCTTGGCTGCGCGGTCGCGCTCCTGTGGACGGCCGTACCGACGAGCCTGAGCGGCACGGGTCTCGGCGCGCTTGGGCTCGTCTGGGGTTCGACCTTCTTGCTCCAGGTCCCATGCCACAACAAGCTCCGCGCGGGCCTCGATCAGGCCATCGTCGAGCGCCTTGTGCGGACCAACTGGATCCGGACCATCGGCTGGAGCGCACGCGCGGCGATCGCACTCGTGATGCTCACTCAACACTGAGTGACGCTGCACACATGGCGCCGCAGACTCCCGCTCGGAGTCACACGGACCACACGTCAGTGGCGGCTGGGCTGGGCGGTGCGGCTTGCTGCAGTTGACGCTGGTGGTGGTTTTCCGGTGCACTGTGCTTGAGCGCCACGTCACGCGCTGTCAGCGGCAAGCCCGAAACGAGGTGCTGTGAGTCGATTCCTGTTCATGACCGTGTTGATGAGCGTGGCCAGCATGGCGCCAGCTGCGTGGGCCGACGACGTCGTTCCCTTTCGAGCTGGCATTGCCAACTTTGTCAGCCACGGAAGCACGTCGCCAGACCAGGCCAAGCAGCTCAGTGTCGAGCTCCGTGGCGCAGCGCTCGAGGCGTCCTACGACACGATGCCGATGCGGCTGTGGCAGCCCTGCGACATGGAGTGCGCTCGCGTCGAAGGCGAAAAGCTGCTCGTCGATGTCGTCGTCACCGGAGTTCTCGGGTTCGACGGCGAGACCTACACGCTCCAGCTCGACATCATCCCGGTCAACGGGACCGATGTGACGCGCCGAGTCGTCGAAGCGCCACGCTTTCTCGCCCTCGTTGAGCTCGCCCGGCTCGAGCTCCACGAGCTCCTCGCCCAGCACCGTGGTCCTGCACAAGCTCCGACCGGACGCGTCTTCGTGCCGTCAACGGTTGCGCCCGACCCCTATGAGCCCTCGAGGACCGCGACGCTTAAGCCCGCGCGCAGCCGATCGCCGATGCTCGCGTTCCTGCTTGAGCTCGTGGTCCCGTCAGCTGGGCTCTTCTACGTGGGGGACTACCTGGGCGCCGGGCTAGAGCTCGGGGGCATCACGCTTGGTTTCGGCGTCATGATCGCCACGGCTCACTCAAGCGATCCCGAAGGGTTTCTCCTCGGGTTCTCGCTGGTCCTCGGCGCCCGCATCTACGGTCTGATCACCGCGCCCATTAGCGCGGGTCGGTTCAACCGGCGCGAGCGGGAGCGCGTGCGCACCGCAAGCAATCCGCTTCACCTAAGGTTGCGAGACCCCAGCATCGGCTTGAGCTCACCCGCGGCCAGCTACCAGCTCGCGCTGCCGACCATTCGCTTCTGAGCGGCGGGGCGGGCGCTCAGGGCGGGAGGCTCTCTAAACCCAGCGGTCCCTCAGTGTCGTCGAGACCGCCAGTAGCTGCGCCCTGGGACCCGCGTTGAGCGCATGACGGGACACTAGACTAGAGCTTTGAGAGCACCGCTTCGGCTTTCGCCTTCGTCTCTTTGTCGGTCTCGCCCAAGATGAACTCTTGGAGCGGACGCTCCGCCTTGTCGCTCGCCATGACGTCGAGCGCGTCGAGCGTGGCGAGCTTGATGGCCTTGTCGGGATCGAAGAGCCCGCGCACAAGGTGCTCGACGGCGTCATCAGGCTTCATCGACTTGAGCGCACCAAGAGCTCGTAGCTTGACCGAGGCGTCTGCACGGTCGTCGGCGAGCGCGCCGCCGATCGCCGCAGCGGCACGGCCGTCACCATAGGGCGCCAGACCGTCGATGGCGTGCACCCGGAGCTCGGAGTCGGTGTCGATGAGCGCCTTGGCGTAGATGTCGAAGAGTCCAGCGTCCGCCGGCTTCGCAATGGTGTTCATCGCGTCGATCGCAGCCCGTCGGACCTCGATCTTTCGGTGTGTGACCAGCCACTTCACCTTGTCGAGTGCGCCAGCGACCTTGCGGGCCTTGACGCCTTGCAGGGCCGCGACCTTTACCTCGCCGCTGCGGTCATCGAGGTAGCCCTTGAGGATGTTGTCCGCGCCGCCGTCGGTGGCGTGCACCAACGAGCGAGCAACCTCTGCACGGATCAGCGCGTCCTTGTCACCCTTGAGCTTCGTCATCTCTGCGGCGATGCCGGCGTCAGGGATGCGGGCGAGCGCAAAGGCGGCAGAGCGGCGGACGTCGGCATTGGTGCTGGTGAGTCCACGCTTGAGCACGGCCACAGCTTTCGGGTTGGGCTTGTCCTTGGAGAACGCCGCCAACGACTTGATCGCCAACGAGCTGATGGTCGCGTCCGGCGACTCGCTGATCTTGATGACCTGGTCGAGCGGCTGGGCGGAGACGACCTCGAGAGCCGCTGCGGTCAGCGCCTTCTTCTCGTCGGCGTCGGTCGCCTTCTGCACGGCTCCAGCGAGCGCCTCAAGTCCTTGGCTGTCGCGCAGCGCGGCAAGTGCCTTGGCCGCCGCGAGACGCACCGTCTTCTCAGAGCGCGCTGTCGCCTTGCCAAGCGCAGCTGTCGTGCCAGCAACTTTCTTGTCGGTGATAAACCCGGCGGCAAAGAGCGCTTGGTCTTCCGGACCGGACGACACCAGCCAGCTCAGCCCGTTGGCCTGGTCAGCGCCGCTCGACTTGTCGGCGAGCGCGCGAGCGGCGTTTTGCTTGGAGCCAGCATCGATCGCATCGTTGCCGAGCCAGCCGCTGAGCACGGGCCACGCGCCGAGGCCAACGACGCCATCGAGAGCGGCGCTTCGGACCTGAGCGTTGGTGTGGGTCGCGAGCTCGCCGATGGGCCCAGCGAAGTTCTTGTCCTTGTTGGCCACGATGCCCTTGATGGCGTCGACCACCTCGGCGGCGTTGGTGCTCTTGAGCTTGTCGACGAGCAGGTACTGCTTGTACTCGCTCTTGCCAGCAGCCACGAGAAGCCTGACCGCGGCCAGCTTCACGTTGCCGTCGGCGTCCTTGGCGACGACGCTCTCAAGCCCGCGAACGACTGCGCCGCCCGAGCGACCCTTGAGGCGCTCGATCGCTGCGAGGCGGACGCCGGGATCGGCGTCCGTGAGTCGCGGCAGCACGACCTCATCGGGGTCTTTGAATCCAAGGGCGGAGAGCTGCTTGAGCAGCGCGACCTTGGCGCTTGGGTGGCCCTTGTCGAGGACCTTCTTGGCGGCCGACTGGAGGCTGCGGTCGCCCTTGGCAACCTTGGCGTAGAAGTCAGCCGCAGGCATGGCGCTGTTGCCGACGACCACGAAGCCGCCGACGCGGTTGGGTGGAAGCGCAGACGTCATCGGCACGGTCGCGGCAAACGCGCCGCGGGAGAAGGCCATCGGCGACAGTCGCTTGCCGTCGAGCGAGACTTGCTCGAAACCGGCATACAGGAGGGTGTGAAAGACGGCGCCCAGCGCGCGGTCGGTGACGTTGGCGTCGCTGGTCTTGTCTTTGGCGACCGCCACGGTGGCCGACGACCCTGCGTAGCTCACCTCGATCGCACCAACCTCGGCGACCTTCTTCTTCAGCTCCGCCAACGACGCGTCGGCAAGCCCCGAGCCGCTCAAGCGGGTCGGCGCATCGAACGCCACGGGCACGTAGGCCTCCGTTGCTCCGCCACCAAAGTCCGTCGCTGTGGGCGCAAAGTAGAAGTGCGTGGTGCCGGCGATGGCCACGGGGGCAACGACGAGCAGGAGCGCGGCGAGCGCAGAGCCATTGAGGAGATGATGAAGAGCGTTGCGCAACGTGAGCCTCTCACGGTCATGTTCAGTGGCAGCTGGCAGGCGCAGCAGCTGGGCCGGTGTTCTTGTCGGTCGCCGACTTGAAGTCAAGGAACGACGCCCGCTCCCCCATAACCCAGCTCAGTGCGTCCGCATGCCGCATGCGCGTTCGATGTGTTCGCTCAGCTGAACGCGGCCTCGGCCTGCTGCCAGAAAGTGGCCTCCACCTGATCGAGACCAGAGGCGTCTGCACCACCGGCCTGAGCCACGTCGGGGCGGCCACCGCCGCGGCCTCCGACCATCGGCGCCAGCGTGCCAACCAGCTTGCCCGCATGGAGCTTGGCGCTGGCGTCTTTGCTGCCGGCGATGATGAGGCTGACCTTTCCGCCGTCGGCGCCTGCTACGAGCAGGGCGCCGGAGCCAAGCTGGTCGCGGAGCTGCTCGGCCAGAGCCCGAAGCTCCTTGCCGGGAACACCATCGAGACGCACGACCGCCGCCTTGAAGTCGCCAAAGACGCGGGCGTTGCTGAGGCTCTGGGCGGCACTGGCCGCGCGCCCTTC
>CALHXW010000106.1 GCA_938040325.1 uncultured bacterium
CGCGGAGGGTTGGCGTCTGGTGGCGCCCGTCCGCCATCCGCCGGTCGCGCCAACGCCCTAGAGCACCGATCCTATGGGCCCAAAACCGCGCGGATCCGCACGCTACCCACCCATTCGGTGCTCTAGCAGCGTTCGGGGAAATGCGAAATCTGATGACTTTGCGATGCGCTCAACGCGGGTCCAGGGGCGCAGCTCCTGTTGATCTCAAGATCACTCAGGAGCTGCGCCCCTGCAACCCGCTTTGTGGTTTCCTCTCGTTCATCACACCAGCGGCACACCTCGCTGCGTCCCAGAATCCGCATTCCCCCGTTCGGTGCTCTAGCTGGACCGCGCACTCAGCAAGTCGAAGGGAAGCGGGTACTCACTCAGCGCCTCACGGACCATGGAGGGCAGGACCGTGAGCTCGCTCAGCGCCACGCGCGCTCTTGCGAGACGCTGATGACGGGCGAAACCAAGCTTCGGGTCGCCACGGGAGCCGAAGAGCGCCGGTTGGAGCGCTAGCGCGTTGCGTCGCTCGATGGCGGTGCCTGATGCGAGCCGGTCGATGATGGCGTCCACCAGCCGATCGAGTGAGGCAAGTGTCAGGATTTGGTCGGCGATAGCGACATAGTCTGCGGGGTCCGCGACTCGAAAGAGAATCTCGTCGATGAAGGTCTCACGGTCTTCTGGGCAGACCTCAAGCACCAGCGTCGCCATCGCGCTCCAGCGGCTTGGCTGGCCGTGGATCTGCCGGTCGAAGTCGCGGTTGTCGACCTCGATGAAGAGCTGCCGCAGAAGGTCGAGTGCCATCCGACGCACCGGAACAGCACGCGGCAACACGACATTTAGGTCAGCATCGGCATGGTCACGCAGGAACGCTTTGAGCCCGGAGGCCGCGACGCAGAAAGGCGTGAGCGGTTGATCGACAGATCGGTACGTCATAAAGGGCGACTAGAATTTGGCGGAGAGTGTGTCGACGTGAACGTTGCGACTTATTCAAGGTGGGGCCACAGCCGTGGTAAGTCAACGCACCAACAGGTTAAACCTCTTGGTTTCCTGTTCGTTTTCCGAAATCCAACGTGCGCATTTCCGCGGCAACACTGGATATGCCACGCGATAGACTTTCTGGGGATGGACGACCGATTCGAGCCTCCGTCGACCACGAACCACGCGAGCCCGGTCTGTGGCGCCGACAAGCCGCGGGTCGTTGTCAGCTCGACAACCCGTCGAGTCCGCCAGCCTTTCGCAACGCGACAAGCTCCGTGTAGCCGCCCACAAAGGCGTCCTCGACGAAGATGATTGGCACCGTGCGGTGACCCGTCTCGGCGACCATCTCAGCCCTCAGCGCGTGGTCCCGCGAGACGTCGTAGTCGACATACGCGATGCCGTCACGGTCAAGCAGCCGCTTGGCGTTGATGCAGTAGGGGCAGTAGGGGGTGGTGTACATTCGAACTGGCGCGTCACTCATGGTGGCGACCTTAAGACCGCCGGCTTCAAGGACAAGCACGGATTGATGCGTGGCCGACTCGACTCCCTGCGACGCCGGCAACGCTGCTAGCGTGACGAGCTGTCAAAGCGAAACACGACCGAGAGCGCCTCGCCCGCGGCGACCGGGAGCTCCTGGAAGCGCTCGCTCAACCTCACAGCTTGCGCACTCAGCGGCATCAGCGCCGCCAACGCGCCGTCTTGGTCGGCCGAAAAGCGCTCGCCCAAGGACATGAGACGCGTCTTGAGCGACCATGGGGTCAGCTGCCTCTGAGCGAGCACGCCGCGGATGACCCGCTCGTAGTGCGCAGATGCGGTGTTGCTGTCGAAGTCGGCGAAGCCGCGGAAAATGGCATCCGCGAGGTCGAGGAGGCCGACGACCTGAGCGGTGTCTGCAGCGGTCCAGGGATGGGCGACCTCGACGCTTGGCACGATGGGCTTATTGCCGACCGTGTGCGGACGCGGGGGAGTTCCGCAGCGTGTGATGCGGCGGTCGCTGGAGACCCGGGCGCCCGGCTGAGCGAGCGACGTCCCGGAGCCGCGCACGCCGACGTCTTCGACGCTGTGCGGCGCGTGGGCAAGTGCGACCGTTGCGGTTGTCATCAAGGTCAAGGCAGCGGCAAAGAGCGTAAAGCGGAGCAAGGTCATGGGGTCCCTCCAAGGACATCGTCTGAGATGTCTGGTGGTGACGCGGGCCTGCCTGTTCCGGTCTCTCTCGCGATGTAAAAGGATTGTCTCGGCGCCTCGGAGCGCTCAGGGGCGCATTCCGAGGCGCCTCGCCGAACGGGCTGAGAGCCTGAGAGCCAAGCGCAAACGCCAGAGAGCCCGCTCATCGGAGCGGGCTCTCTGCGTGTCATCACGCTGCGAGCAGCGTTACCGCGACATGCGGATTCTGGGACGCCTACAGGTTCTGCTCGACGCCAGCACACTCCACGAAGGCAGGTGCGCAGTTGGTCTCTTGGCAGGCCAAGCAGGCCGGGCTTGCGCCGGCGATGCAGTCGAGCAGGCAGCTCGCCGTCGTGCACGCGATGGTCTCGCCAAAGCAGTCCGCGCAGCCAGAGCTCACGCCGAAGCCCGTCTCAACACAGTCGGCCGCACAGCTCGCGCCACCCGACAGGCACTGAATCGCGCACTGCTCAATGGTCCCGGACGCATCGGTCGCTGCCGCAAGTGCGTCGAGGTCCGCGGTGTTGTCGCACGCCCCCATCGACGCGGGCGTCGTGTCCATCGGCGGCGTGGTGTCGGCCTCGGGCGTGGTGTCGGCCTCGGGCGTGGTGTCGGCCTCGGGCGTGGTGTCGGCTTCCGGCGTGGTGTCGGCTTCCGGCGTGGTGTCGGCTTCCGGCGTGGTGTCGGCTTCCGGCGTGGTGTCGGCTTCCGGCGTGGTGTCGGCCTCGGGCGTGGTGTCGGCTTCCGGCGTGGTGTCGGCCGCTGTCGTATCTGCGCCGTTCGCGGTATCTTCAACGTCCGCGGTCGACGTCGTGTCGGCGGCAGAGCCCCCGTCATCGTTGCCGTCGTCACCGCAGGCGACGGCACCCAGCGTGATCGACAACACGAGAACCAGCAAGCGTGCGCGTGTCGTGGTGAGCGGCGCAATCAAAGAGGAGTGGAGCGTAGACATGAACTTCCCTTGGAACGTGTTCGGAGGCGGCTTCTACACTGCGACTGTGTGGCGGTGCAAACCTTGAGTTCCACGCGCAAGTCTCGGGCAGCGGCCTACTGGAAGAAGAACCTCCTGGTGGTCGCCGGCCTGCTGGCCGTCTGGTTCACCGTGAGCTACCTGCTCGGGATCGTGTTCGTCGAGCCGCTCAACGCCAGCAAGCTTGGTGGCTTTCCTCTGGGTTTTTGGTTTGCTCACCAGGGCAGCATCCTAGTGTTCATCGTGCTCATCTTCGTCTACTGCATCGTCATGGACCGGCTCGACCGGGCCGCTATCGCCGCCGAGCAGCGCGCTGAAACCCAGGCCGCTGAGCCTGCGGCGAACGCGCTTCACCGCAGCGATGCGTCCGATGACGTGAGGCACAGCTGATGGAGCTCAAGGGCTGGACCTATCTCTTTGTCGGCGTCACGTTTGCGCTCTACCTCTTCATCGCGCTCTACACCCGCGTCAAGAGCACCAAGGGCTTCTACGTCGCAGGGCAGGGCGTCCCCGCCGTCTTCAATGGCATGGCCACCGGCGCCGACTGGATGAGCGCCGCCTCGTTCATCTCGATGGCCGGCCTCATCTCGTTTATGGGCTACACCGGCGGCATGTACCTGATGGGCTGGACGGGCGGCTACGTCCTGCTAGCGCTGCTGCTCGCGCCGTACTTGCGCAAGTACGGCAAGTACACTGTCCCTGACTTCGTCGGCGACCGCTACTACTCGAATGTGGCCCGTGGCGTGGCCATCTTCTGCGCCATCTTCATCTCGTTTACCTACGTCGCTGGCCAGATGCGTGGCGTGGGCGTCGTCTTCTCGCGCTTTCTCGAGGTCGACATCGACGTGGGCGTCATCCTCGGGATGGCCATTGTCTTCTTCTACGCCACCCTGGGCGGCATGAAGGGCATCACTTGGACCCAGGTTGTGCAGTACTGCGTCCTCATCATGGCGTTCTTGATTCCGGCCATCGCGATCTCACTGGAGATGACCGGCAGCCCCATCCCGCAAGTCGGCTTCGGCGGCGAGGTGCAAAGCGGCCCAAACGCTGGCCGTAAGCTCCTCGAGGTCATCGACTCACTGCACCGCGACCTTGGGTTCGCCGAGTACACCGCAGCCTTTGAGGGCGGCAAGAAGAGCATGGTCGATGTCTTCGCCATCACGCTCGCGCTGATGGTCGGCACGGCTGGCCTCCCCCACGTGATCATCCGGTTCTACACCGTCAAGACCGTCCGTGCCGCCCGCTGGAGCGCGTTCTGGGCGCTGCTCTTCATTGGCCTGCTCTACACGGCCGCGCCCGCCGTCGCCGTCTTTGCGCGCGTCAACATGATCGAGACCGTCCACAACGCGGACTACAAAGAGCTGCCGCCCTGGTTTTCCAACTGGGAGACCGCCGGCCTCATCGTCTGGGTCGACAAAGACGGCGACGGCAAGGTCGACTACGGCCCCGGCGCTGCGTTCGACGGTAAGCCCACGTTCGCCGAGACCCCCGACGGCGAGCCTGCCCGCGGCGCCCTCGGTCAGCGCCTGGTCACCAACACCATCAGCAGCGCGAAAAACGAGCTCTATGTCGACCGCGACATCATCGTGCTCGCCAACCCCGAGATCGCCAACCTCCCTCCCTGGGTTGTCGCCCTCGTCGCCGCCGGCGCCCTCGCCGCTGCGCTCTCAACCGCCGCCGGCCTCTTGCTCGTCATCTCGTCGGCCGTCGCCCACGACTTGATGAAGAAGATGGTCCGCCCCGAGATGACCGAGAAAGAAGAGCTCCGCTGGGCGCGTGGCGCAGCTGGCTGCGCCGTCCTCGTCGCCGGCTACCTCGGCATCAACCCGCCAGGCTTTGTCGCCCAAGTGGTCGCGTTCGCCTTTGGCCTCGCAGCATCGAGCTTCTTCCCGCTCATCGTGCTCGGCATCTTCTCGACCCGAACCAGCAAACAAGCAGGTATCGCCGGCATGCTCACCGGCATCGTCTTCACAGCGGGCTACATTATCTACTTCAAGTTCATCTCACCCGAGCTCAACGTCGAGTCCAACTGGCTCTTCGGCATCAGCCCCGAGGGCATCGGCGCCATCGGCATGCTGCTGAACTTCGCCGTGACGATGACGGTGACCCGCTTCACCCCCCCACCCCCACTCGAGGTCCAAGCCACCGTGCTGCGCGTCCGCGAGCCTTCCGTCGAGACCCTGGAGGTAGCCGAACACTAAGCAGCGGCAAATGCCGTCGAGAAAAGCGGCGGGTGGAGACAGGGGCATCGCAAGCCGCACGCTCGCCGCTCAAGCCCGCGCTCGTCGCCCACGCCCACGCTCGCCGCTCAAGCCCGCGCCCACGCCCACGCCCGCACTCGCCGCTCAGGCCCGCGTTCGCCGCCCACGCCCGCGCCCACGCTCGCCGCTCAAGCCCGCGCTCAAGCCCGCGCCCACGCCCGCGCTCGTCGCTCACGCCCACGTTCGTCGCCCACGCCTACCCATCACGCCTCACCCCAAAGGAGTCAGCCCGCGTCCAGGTTCTCGTCTGCAACCGTGAGGTCGCTAAAGATCTGCGCCTCAAACCCCATCAGAAACACGTCGGGCGCCTCAAACGCACGCGGCGCTAAGCCCGCGTGCTGGCAGATCTCGTCGAGAAAGCGCACGCGCGACCAGCCCATCTGGGTCGCGACCTGGGGCAAGAGCACGGCGCGCTTGGGGCCTTTGGCGACGTAGAGGCCGTGCTGGCCGATGACCACGTCGTCGGGCTTGATCGGCACAAACGGCGTTAGCACGGAGATCTCGATGACCACGCGCTTGAGCTCCCGGGTCGTCACGGCCGGGAATCGCCCGTCATCAGCGGCAGCTCGCCCGGCATGGAGCGCGACCGTTTCCCACAGCGGCGTCTCCTCATAGAGCGTGCCGCTGCTGCCGCGCTCCTTGTCGTCAACACCGTAGAGGCTGACGAAGGCCGCGCGCGGCTTGAGCAGCAGTGGCGTCGTGACGCTAAACGTCGGAGTCGTCCCTCGCAGGATGCGCTCGCTGATGGCATTGCGAGCCAGCACGATCAGCTCGCGCCGGTGTTGGTAGTTGAGATCCGACATGACGCTCCGGATTTATCCACACTTCCGGCGGTGCGTCGAGGGCAGGCGGCGCCTCGATTTTTTGGCGCCCTGACGGGGGGATGCAGCGCTATCGGCCCTGGAACTTGGCTTGGCGACGCTCGAGGAAGCTCGCGACTCCCTCCTTGGCATCCTCCGACGCCATCAGCGCACGGGCCTGCGGCATCAGCGCGTCGACCGCCGCTCCATGGCCTTCTTCGACGGCGAGCAGCGCGTTCGCTCGCGTGGCCTGCACGGCCAGTGGCGCCTGGGCGGCAATCCGCTCGGCGAGTGCGAGCCCGCGGTGGCCGACCTCGTCTTCGTCGACCACCTCTTCGACGAGTCCGATGCGCAGCGCCTCGGCGGCATCGAAGCGGTCCCCGGTCAGCAGCCACTTCATGGCACTGCCCCAGCCGCAGCGCTGGGCAAAGCGCAGCGTCGCGCCTCCGAAGGGCATGATGCCGCGCTGAACCTCCATCTGGGCAAAGACAGTGTTTGCTGCGCAGACACAGACGTCCGCGGCCAGCATCAGCTCGATCCCGATCGTCAGGCAGTAGCCCTGGGCCACCACCACCACCGGCTTTCGGCGCCGTCGCGTCTCGCCACCGCGCCGCACGTCGAGCGGGTCGATAGCGTCCGCCGGAAAGAGGGGATCGCCGGCGGCCACCCGCGGTCCGACTTCCGCGAGATCGAGACCAGCCGTGAAGTCGCCTCCGTTGGCATAGAGCAGCCCGACCCGGAGGTCGTCGTCGTCCTCGAGCCGCGTGTAGGCGGCGCTCAGCTCGCGCAGCATGGCGATGTTGAACGCGTTCTTCTTCTTTGGGCGATTGAGCCCGATCGTCAACACGTGCCCGCGGGCCTCGACCTGAACCGTGCAGTCTTGCTCTGACATCTTCGACCTCCGTGCGACAGACGCGCCCGCATCATCGATGCAGGCGCGCCGTTTGGTAACGAAAAACTCGGGCCGACGTGGCGTCCACCGGTAAGCTCACCGAGCCAACGCTCGAGTGCACCCGGGCCGCGCCGTGAGCTCCACAGGTGACTACGGCGTCACGACCAGCGGATGGGTGCTGACCCGGTTGCGTCCGTCGTTCCAACCCACCGTGACGTGGCCAGAGAGAACCGTCTTGCCGACGAGGCCGAGCTCATTGGAGCTGTAGGTCTGGTTGGCCTGAAAGTGCGTGTTGAAGTCGGTCGGGTCGAGACGGACCGTTTCCTCGCCCGTTCGCGTCACGGCGACGATGACGAGGGAGGTGTACGTGTGGTCGACCTTCCCGTTGGCCGTCGCCTGAAAGACCCAGTCGTTGCCCTTGGGCACGAGCAGGCAGTCCTTGCCGCACGGCGGCTCATCCGGGAAGGGGACCGCCGTTGCCGCACAGCTACCGGCAGCGTACTTGGTCGGTTCGGTGCAGTGCCGCAGCGCCGCGCGCTCCGTCTTGGGGGCCAGGGCAGGCGACTTGTGACAGCTCGCCGAGGTGCCGGTTGGACACATCCGCACCGGGTCGAGCACGTTGGCGGACTGGAGCTGCTTGACCATGGCGGTGACCGTGCGGCCCTTGCGGAGGTAGGTCGCTTGGTTGGCCAGGTAGGCGCTGGCGACGGCGGCGGAGACCGAGGTGCCCGAGAGCACGGGCAGGTCGGGATCGGAAGCCCCGGGCTTACGGCTCGCCGCGAGCCCCGGGGCGCGAATGCCGCCGGGCGCAGGGCAGAGTGATGTCGTCAGCAGGTGCCCACTGGCGTTGGTTGCGGTCACCGGTAGCACGAGTGGCGGACAGCTCGCGCTCGCGCAGGTCGCGTCGCCCAGGTCGAAGAGCCGGTTACCCTCCTCGGGATCATCTCGGTAGGCCGTGAGTGCGGCCTGACAGGCTTGAGGACCCATGCCAAGGCTCGCGTTGGCGGTCAGGCCGAACGCCGCGGGCAGCGCCATCGCGTCGACGGCGAAGCAGCCGTCGTTGTTGATGTTGCCAGCGGACGCGACCACCGCAACCCCCTCGCAGCTCGCTCGGCGCAGCTCGCGCAAGACGGCGCGGGCGGGGCCCGTCAGGCACTCGGGCGTGAGCTTTGGCGAGCCGGCGCCCAGGCAGTTGCACGAGTCCAGATCGAGGTCCCCCTGCGCGTTGCGGTCGTTGCGCACCACGCACGTCGAGTCGATCGGCCAGCCAACCGACAGGTTGATGACGCTCGCGGGCGATGCGTCGGGGCGCGCGCGGGCGAGCTCGATCAGGCGCTTCCAGCTCGCGCCCGCGGCGATCTCACGCGTGCGCTCGTTCGTCGCGATCTGCAGCAGCATCTCGAGGTTCTTTAGGCCCGAGCTCGGGTCCTGACCAAAGTTACCGCACAGGGCCTGGACCTCTTTGTGTCGTCGGTCGGAGACCAAGCGGACTTGCTCAAGCAGGCGCTGGTTCTCGCAGAGCTCGCCCACGAGCTGCTGGTAGAACTTGCGTCGGTCGTCGTCCGCATTCGTTGAGCTGCTGAGCGCCGCCGGCGAGTGCCGCCACTGGTTGAGCGTGTCTTCCAGTCCCTCAGCGATGCTGGTGATGTTGCCCACGCACTGAGGGTTCGTCTCGCGCAGCTCCGCGTCGCTCGGAAACAGGGGGACTTCGACCAGATCGAGGCACCCACCGCTCGGGTCGTCGGGGCAGGCGAGGGTCTCGACAACCCGTCGCACGGTCGCGCCGTGGCGGCAGTGCTCGTAGTGCGGCTTCGACGAGCCGACGGGCTGCCGGTAGCGGGTGTCGAGGACGGCGACACGCGTCTTCATCGGGGCAGCGCTCACGCCGGGCCCCATGGTCTTGATCGCGGCGACCGACGAGTCAAAGCGGGCGATGGTGTCGACCCCGCTCACAACCACGGTGCCGCTGCCCTTGACGAGCGGCGGCTGAGCCGACGGCGCCAGCGCCTGCGGGTCGATGTCGAGCCAGTCGGTGGGCTCGGCGGTCGGTGATGGCAGCGCACAGACGTCAGCAATCACGGCTCCGAGCGCTTCGCGGCTGGCTTCGGTCGGGCTGGACCGCTCATACACGCAGCGTCTGCGGAACGGCACGCGCGTGCCGTCAGCGTTGAACTCGCTGAGCCGCTCCCGGCTCGGGATCGTCGAGGTGCGCCAGGCATCCGATGGCGCATTGGGGCAGCGGGTCTGCAGCTCGCGGCTGACGAAGCGCAGGTTGGTCGTTGGCGGCACAACCGTGTTGATGGTGGCCTGAGACCCCTTCGCGTCGTTGAGGCTCGCATAGAGAATGGCGCTTGCGCGGGCGCGGCAGCGGCGGGTGATCGGGCCGCTCGTGTACACAGCAATGTCGGCAGCGGCCGCCTCAGCGGTGTCGTTCGGCGTCGTCTGGGTGTCGTTTTCGCCTCCTCCGGTGTCGTTGGCTGTCTCTGACAAACAGCTTCCGTCACACCCTGTGGCTATCGCGGCTGTGGCTAACACGGCCATCCATCGGTACTTCACTTGCATCGGTCCCCCTCAAGGCGTCAAAACACGCCACTTCATGGCTTCATCGAACTGGGCGGAGCCGGATAGCTCCGCTTGGGCATGGCGCAGAGCGCGCGCCATCGTCTCTCCACGCGCCAGTGCGCGATGGATGTGGCTGCTGAGCGTCGCCGTCGCGCGGTCGTCCACCGCGTCCCGGGCCGCCAGCACGGTCTGAGCGCCTGCGACCACAAACGCCTCGCCGACTCCGATGTCGGCAAGCGCGATGGAAGCTCGCTGGCGTGAGGTGCTGCACGCAAAGAGCGCGATGCTCGGCGGCACGCGCGGGCTCATCAAGACGTCGCCGATGTCGAAGGCGCCGTCGTCGAGCTCGAGCCGACTACCAAAGCCCTCGCCCGCGTCCCGGGCCGCGTGCCCCACGTACTCTAGGTAGTCGGTCTTGCTGAGCGCGCTCCGCAGGGTTGCCAGCTTGCCTGGCTCGGTCAACGCTGCGATGCCGCGAGCGGTCAGCGAACCGACCGAGGCCGCAGCCGAGCGCTCAGCGTGGGCGAGCTGTGGGCCCGCGGTCGCGAGGATGACGCGCGCGTTGCTCAGCGTCGGCGCGCCTTGGGCCGGCGCGCGTCCGACATCCACGCCGTAGGCGAGGTCATGAGACGCGTACAGCGCCCGCCCCTTGACCGTGAGCGCCGCGAAGTCGACCGAGCGCAGCGTACCGTAGGGCAAGACCGTCACTCGCGTTGCGGCAGCGAGCTCACGGGTGAAGGGCCTGAGCAGCACGCTCGTCTCCGCGCCGATCGCGTCGTCGGTCACCGCAGCGATCCGCGCACCGACGGGCTCTGCGCCTTCGCGCCAGGCAAATCCCCACCAGTGGGTCTCGCCGGGGAAGTACGTCAGTAGGACCTCGCCGGCGACCGGCGAGCGGAGCACCGGCGTCGGCTCAGAGCCAAGCATCGCGAGCGTCTTCGCTCTCGTCTCGCGCTCGAGCTTTCGGGTCGCCGCGAGCTCACGCGTCAGCGCACCGGCACTCGCCTGGTCGGCAAAGCGTCGCTTCGCGATGAGGTTGCTCGACTTAACCGCCAGCAGGTAGAGCGACTGGAGGTGCGTCTCCCACTGAGTCCGAGCCTCTTCGGTCAGCGCTCCGAGCCGCTCCCGCACCAACAGGCGCTTGGTGTAGCGTGCCCGTGCTTCGCGTGCCGCAAGCATTGCGCCAGCCGCGTCGTTGCTGGCCATGAGCGCGTCGATGCGCAAGCGTGTCGGCTCCTCGTGACGCGCAAGCAGGGGCGCAATGTCGTCGCTCATCGACAGCGCGAGGGCGTTGTTGGCCGCAAGCGCTTCGGCGGCGTCCAGCGAGGCGAGGCCAGCGGCTGTCTCGCCGCTCTGAAGCTGAGCTCTGGCGCGCAAGACGTAGGCTCGGTGCGTGGCCTGGTCATCGCCGATATCGCGCGCGAGCTGCAGCGCGGAGCTCGCGCGCTCCAACGCACCGCGTACATCACCGGATGCAAGCTGAGTACGCGCAACAAGCTCGTCGTGCCAGGCCTGTGCGTCGACCTGGTCGCCCTGGGCAGGCGCGGCAAGGCCCTCGAGCAGTCCTTGGGCCAGCGTCGGGTCGTTGGCTTGAAGGGCCGAGAGCGCTGCGTTCAAGGTGGCCAGCCGCACGTGCCGAGGCCGCTCGGCTTCCGCAGCGGCCGCCGTCATCGCCGCGACAAGCTCGCCGACCCGCGTGCGGTCGGGCACGAGAAATGCCGCTCTCCAAGGCCAGCCCCGCTTCAGCTCGCTCCAAGCGACGGTCAGCAGCGCGTTCGAGCGCTGGCGAGCCGTGGCGCTCTTGTCGGTCAACAGCGGCGCGAGGTGTGCGTCCAGCTCGGCGTGTCGCTCGAGCCGTCCCAGCGCGAACATCACCATGGCCCGGGTCGATGGCGTGAGCGCGCCGTCGATGCGCTGCTCCGCTAGCGTTGACTCGGCGATGAGCTCCTGGGCCGACGCGACGTAGGCCAGCCGGGCATCGATCATCGCCAGGTTGATAGCGCCGTATGCACGCGCGTAGTGGTCGCGCTGCAGGCTTGAGCGCGCCTCTTCGATGAGCGCGCGAGCTTCGGTGAAGGCACCCGCGTCGTTCCAGCGCAGCCGTGCAAGCTGGAACGCGTCCATTGTCGCGCTCTGGAGGTGGCCGGCGTCACGGTGGGCGGCAAGCGCTGTCCGGTAGTCTGCGGTCGCATCGGCGGTCCGACCCGCGCGAGCAAGCGCACGCGCGCGGCGGCTGAGCATCAGCGGCCTGCACGAGCTCGTCGCGCTCTCGACACGTCCGTCCAGTCGCTTGAGGTGGTCGGTGAGTGGCTCCGTGTTGATCAAGCGACGGACCGCGCGAACGCCGCAGGTGTCTGACCACGGGCCGACAGCGAGCGTCTCTTCGCGTCCGCCTGAGCGCACGATGAGGGTGCCTGCCGCGCCCTTCAGCTCGCTCACCACGAGGCGTGTGCCGCCCGCCGCTGGCATGGTGGCTACCGCTGCCAACGGGCGCTCGTCACCGCCGCCTTCGGGCGCGAAGTGCACCGTTGCCGTCCGACCGTCGGCCCATAGGGTCAGCGTCTGGCCTGCTGTGTCGACGAGGCAGCGGACCGCGCTGCCTTCGTCGAGCAGCTCTCGGCAGCCGTCCCACATGAGCGGGGCGTGCGGTGCGGTCGCCACCGGCGCATGGGGTGGCGCGGGCGGGGGCTGCGGTGGCGCTGTGGCGTCGCGACAGCTCGTCGCAACGCTGGCGGCAAGGACTGCCGCAGCCAGCGCTCGGAGGCTTGGTGGGGCGTATCGACTGGGTGGCTGGCTGACGAACACTAACGTCTCACCAGCTGGAGCGGACGGCTGAGCACGTGCCACTTCTTATCGGTCGCGCCAGCGAGGGCGCTGCTGCGGTCAGGCTGCGTCTCGGGGAGCTCCCAGCCGTAGACGGCCACGAGCTCGTAGCTGCCGGGCGACTGATCCGCGGGAATGGTGACCGTCGCGATGAGCGTCCCTGTCTTCGGGTCGGACTCGGTCGTTGCGCTCAGCTTCTGCCACACCGCCGGCGTGGTCGCGGCGAGGTAATAGTGCGCGCTGGGTGCCTTGCCCAGGGCGGTCGGTGGTCGCAGGGTGACCTCGAAGCGCCCCCCGGGGGACCACGTCGTCGACGCGCTGTCGTTTGCCGAGCGCGTCGTGGCGACACCCGGGCCGAGATCGAACGATGGAGGCGCCATCAGCGACGACTCCGTCGCGCCGGGCAGCATGACAAAGAGCACCGCCGCGGCCGCCGCTAGGCCGCCGAGCGCTGCCCACCCACGCCAGCGCACGCGCGACGTGTTGGCGTTGGCGCGAGCATCGCTCAGCGACGTGACGGCGACAGGCTCTTGAGGAGCGCCGTCGCCGTCTTCGCTGGGTGTCGCTGGCGTCTTGTGGCTGGCTGATTGCGCGTTGAGCTGGCTGACGGCCCACGCGCGAAGGTCATCGCTCACTGGCGCCTGGCTGCGCTCGAGCAGGAAGCGGTCGTGGTCGGTGAGCTGGGACGGGGAGCTGTGCGGGGCGTCGGGCTCCGCGAGGAGCTTCGCCAGTGGCCCAGCCCGCTGACGCTTCGCTTCCACAACAAGCGCTGCGACCAGCTGGTCATCGTCGTCGCTTGGGACGGTTGGTTCGGTCATGGCGTGTGTCGTCTTTGGGGGATTGCATGATGGTGGTCGTCGTCGTGGGTCGCGTCGGAGCGACAGTCGGATGCGGCAACGTTGCCGGGATCAACCCGCGGCGATCTCGAGTACGCGGTCATCTGCGGATTCCTTACGACAATTGCGAAAAACACTTTCGCGCAGCCTTCTTGATGCGACTGCGCCAGACGTAGAGCGCGTCGACAGTGGTCGATAGTTCCTCGGCCAGAGCGCTCGGCGTCTCTTCGTCGAGGTAGAGTCGGCGGAAGATTTGCAGTCCTTGGACGCTCAGGCTCAGGCGCAGGCAGTCGAGCACCTTGCCAAGGAGCTGACGCGAGGCGACCTGCTCCTCATTGGTCTGAGCGTGACTCGCGCCGAAGTCCGATTCCTCGGTGGGATCCTCGGTCCACGGACTGCGCTTGCGGCTT
This sequence comes from uncultured bacterium, assembly GCA_938040325.1. Classification (GTDB taxonomy): domain Bacteria; phylum Myxococcota_A; class UBA9042; order PHBI01; family PHBI01; genus CALHXW01. The sequence continues at coordinate 13,685 of CALHXW010000106.1, forward strand.
CGGAGAGCGCTGATGGTCTCGCGCTCGGCGATGAGGCCGACGTAGTTGCGAAGCGATAGACCGCCCTCAGGGCGCCAGCTCCGGAGCTTCGCCCAGTCGTTTTGAAAGAGCGCGCGCCACGCCTCGCCCATGAGGTCGTCGTACTCCTGGTTTAGCTCGCGCCCGCGCGCGAAGCCTGCGCGCGCGTGGATCACGCGAGCGACCCGAGCTCGGATGACCGGGGCGAGCGCGTCGACAAGCTCACGGGCGGCCCGGCGATCGCCCGCTAAGGCAGCTTCAAGCAGGTCGTGGTGTGTGGTGGACAAGATCCGGCGCGCTCCGACGCAAATCAGCGACATACTTAGGCTCTCACCGGGACTTTGTCGAATGACGCCGGTCGGGCGAAGTGCCGCTGGCAAGTGTGTGTGCGAGCGGCGAGCTCAGCGCAGCGGCGCCTCATCGTTGTCCCCACGCAAAAGTTTTCTTGTTAGGTCGGCAAACGCCGCGGCGTAGACCTCTGTGAACCCAAGACGCGAACGCAGTAGCAGGGAGGCAAGCATGAGCATTCATGACGGTTCGATGTAGTCGCCGTGTGGCCTGAGGTCGCGACCCCGTCAGGGGCTGCGCTACTAGATCCAAGTCAGCGTCGCAGACCGGCTACACGCCGATGAAGCGACACTGGCGTCGGCCGAGTCCGTGTCAGCCCGCGGGTAGG
>CALHXW010000107.1 GCA_938040325.1 uncultured bacterium
CGCGGAAGCGGTCCGTCCCAGTGTCACATCGACGCGTGAGCGCGAGCATCTGGGGCCCGTCGCTGGCGGGATCGAGGAGCCGGATGCTGACGCTCACGCTCGCCCTGCCTGTTCGCAGAGGACCCCGCAGGCAATGCGCCGGTAGAGCATGGAGCGGTCGGTGTTGGCGGCGTCGAGAGCTGTGTCGGCGGCGCGCAGGGACAGCGGAAGGTGCCGGTCATCGAGCATCTGTCGGACGACCACGCGGGCGCCGGGCTCGGCGAGCTCGCGGAGACGCTCGCAGACGGCGCGCGCTGTCGGGGCAGCCGCCCAGTCAAAGAGGTTGGAGAGTGTCAGCGCGTCGTAGCGGGCACGCGGTACAGGGAGCGCCTCGACCGCCGACGACGTCAGCCGCAGCTTGTGGAGGTTGCGCTTGACCTCGGCGTAGCCTGGCTCGGTGAGGTAGTGAGGCCGCGCGTGGGGGGCGTAGCGACCGAAGAGAACCTGGTGCAGGAAGGGGTTGTCGGCGGCTGGTCGACGGCTGACCTCGGTGGCGAAGCGCTCGACAAAGAACTCGCTGAAGTGGTGCTCGCCGACGTGGGCGAAGATCTCGGGGCCGAAGAAGTGCTCGTGGGTGGCGCGGCTGAGCAGCACCCCGAGCGCTGCGCCCCAGGACGGGGTCCAGGTGTAGCGCTCAAGCCACGCGCGCTGGGTCTCGAGATCAGGCGCGGTCAGCAGCTCTTGCCAGATCTCAGGCGAGAGCACAGCACGCCGGAGGTTGGCGCCCAAGAAGCGATAGAAGGCCTCGTTGATGCCGGCGTGCAGCAGACCGTGTGCGACGACCTGTGACGGAGCGGCTGGGGCGTGGCGAGCGAGCAGCTCAGCGCGTGGACCGTCGGCTTCGCCGGCCACGACCAAGAAGTCTGCCAGGTCGAGGGCGTCGATCAGCTGCGCCTTGAGCGCGACGAGGGCGATCTGAGCAGGGTTGGCGTCGACGGCGTGCACGGTCGCCACGTCGTCGGTCAGCAGACTGAACGCCATGCAACCGCCAGAAGCCACGGTCAGGATGTGCCGGGCGTCGCGGAAGTGAGCGCGCTCGACCGCGGCATCTTCGCGGATCTGGGCAAAGACAACGGTCATGACAGACCTCCAGTGGTGAGCGCTGCCGCCAAGAGCCGCGCCGTTGTTCGACGCCGAGAGGGGGATTGTTTGAGCGCCGCAAGCCCGTCCCGGAGCTCTGCGAGGAGTGCGCTGCCCTGCTGCGGTAGGCCGTCGGAGCCGAAGAGCGTCAGCGTGTAGCGGCACGGTGCCTCCGGCGATGCACAGCGGCCGATGGACTGGGTCACGCGCGTCGTGAGGTCGCTGGGATCGAAGCCCTCGATGTGGTCGTAGGCCGCTGCGAACCCGGCCAGCACGTCGTGGGTGTCGGCGCTGCTGAGGGTACATTGGGCCGCTGGAAAGGCGCGCGTAGGAAGCAGGCGCGTGAGGGTCGCAAGCACGCGGGGCGTCTCGATCTCTGACGCTGCCCAAAAGGGTCGGCCTGTCGCGACGAGGCGCTCGACGATCGCGGCAAAGAGAGGCACATAGGCGCCGCGAGCGCTGACGAGCGGGCCAAGGTAGACGAGGTCGCGAGCCGTCGCGTGTGCCGCCGGCCGGGCATCCATGAGCTGAAAAGCCGCAAGCCCCCAAGCATCATTAAGGATGGCGATGAGCGGGTAGCGCCGATAGCGGGACAACACGAAGCTCGTGTCGACCCCGCGCTGGTTGCAGAGCCGCACGATGGCTGTGCGGTCAACCGCAGACAGCCGCGAAGTATCGAGAAAACGGACGGATGGCTGCTTGAGGGCAAGCATCGACATGGCATCTCCGGGTCACTGGGATGCCAAGTGACAAAGCAAGTTCTGCGCCAAGTCCGTCGATCCGCCTAGCGCCTGCATCGGCACGCACACGCCGGAGCAAACGCCCTCCAAGTGCGACACAGAGTCGCCAGTGTGCCTGCGTCGTCGCGTTCGCAGGTGCGGCGGCGGCACTGCCGATCTCATCAATTCACCGATCGATCGCTCGGTAGCCGTAGAGCCTCAGGGAGCCATCGGCGAGCCACTCGGTGTCGAACTGCCCGGTCGCCGCGATGACCTTAGCGATGCCCGCGACGTCTTGGGTCACGACGTCGGTTCCGGACTTCAGGTTGTCCGGGTTCCGCGCGCGCTCAGCCGTCGGCGGAAACGCAATCCACTCAAACTCGTTGTAGCTGTACCAGCCTCTTGGATGTCCTGAGACCATGGCCTCCACGGCCGTCGACCAGAAGTCGAAGTGAGGCTCGGAGTCGTCGGACAGAGCCAGCGATCGGACAACGTCGTCCCACACCAGCTTGACGGTGCAGCTCAGGACGAGCCCTTCGACGCCGGAGAGCGCGCTGAGGAGTCGGAACCACTTCGCGTCGCTCATCGAGGCGCTGGCGAACCGTGCTGCAAGCAAGCGCTTGAGCGCGTCGTCACTGTGGTGTGGATGGTGGGGGCCGAGCTTCATGACTCCGTCGTCGGCATGGGGCTGGTGGCCAGAAAAAAGGCCCAGCTCGATGAGCTGGGCCTTCCTTGGATTCTAACGACCGGGTGACCGGCCTGCGAGCGCCTACTCGAGGTTCTTGCAGATGGTCTCGGCCTTGCCGTCTTGGATGACCATGAAGACGTAGTTGTCGCCGACCACGTAGTCGGTCGAGAGGCTGCCGGCCTCAAGCGTCAGGCGCAGGCCGCCGTTGCGTGACCAGGTGACCTCTTCGCCGTCGCCGAGGTTGTGGTCCGCAGCGAACTGCTCGAGCGCCGCGAAGACGCGCAGGTCGTCAGCGTCGTTGATGCTCAAGCCGGTCTCGACCGTGCCGGACTCGCGGTTGCCGTCGGCCTTGACCTCTTCGGCAAGCCACATGAGCTGTGAGAGGCAGTCCTCGTGCATCTTGTGCTCCTCGCCACCCTCGCCGCAGAAGACGTTGGCGATGGGCGACTGGTTGTGCCAGTAGGCCGTCAGCGGGTTGAGGTCGGCGTCGTAGATGAACGTCAGGCCGTCCTCGTCGGCGCCCACATCGCTGTGGACGGTGAAGCCGGCGTCGCCGTGCTGGTGGACGCTGAGGTAGATCTCGAAGTCTTCCTTGTCATCGACGGTCCAGCCATAGGTGTCGAGCAGATCGCCGTAGCCGTAGTCGCTCCAGTACGATGCGTAGTGGTCGCCGAAGAGGATCTCGTTGGCGGGGAAGCTGCACTTGTCTTGGAACGGCGTGAACGTGCGGCTGTTGCTGTTGGTGACCGGCGTCTCGAGCACGGCCAAGACCTTGGCGGTGCAGGCAGCGTCGAAGTCCGTCTCGCCGGGGATCTCGGCGACCTTATCAGCATCGCAGTCGACAGCCGTCGGGCAGCCGGGTCCGTCGCAGACGCCGTTGATGGTGAAGCTACCCGTCATGGCCTTCTTGAACGCCTTGACGATGACGCGGTACTCGCCCTTGTCGAGGTTGTCTTCGATCTGGCTCCAGATGTTGCCCTGGTGATCGTCATTTTTCGCGATGTAGCGACCCCAGCTCTGGTTGCTGTCCTCGCGGGTGTAGAGGTACATCACCGTGTCGAGGTTGGCGGTGTTGATCGCGGTGGTCAGCGTCACCTTCGCGTCGTCCGTCAGCTCGAACTGCCACGCGTGGAAGCGGGCGTCGGCCGAGAAGGTGCCAGCGTTGGGGACCGCAAACGCCAGGGCGCCACGCTCGGTCGGGCGGAAGAAGCTGTCTTCCTTGCCGTCGGCCGACAGGGCCTCTTCTTCAACGCCCTTATCGGCGTCGGCGGCATCATCGCAGCCTGGAGCAAAAGCCAGCGGCATGGCCGCAAACAACAGAGCGAGTTTCCAGTTCTTCACGCAGGGCCCCTCTAATGAGTGTGTTCGACGCCGACCTTTCACCATCTCAGAGCGGCCAACGCAAGGCTTGGGCGTGAGGTTATGCAATCAAGCTCGACGGCCGCATGGCGCACGATGCACCGACAAGCTACCGGACATGTTTGCTGCTACTGTGACGATCTCTATTGGGGCGAAGCAGGCGGACGATGCAGCCGGAAAGAGCGCTTGTTTTGGGACTAGTCTTCTCCCGGATGGGCGCACGCGATCTCGCCGCACTCCGCCGCAATCCCCGGGCATGACGAGCCCCAGCAATACCCGCAGCTGTCGTTGCAGTAATCGTAGCTTGGATTCTGGGCCAGGCACTCGTCGCTGATCATGCAGCCCACGCCCTCGCGGCTGCAGCAGGGGCTGCATGCGCCGCAGTCGGCGCTGCAGCTGTCGCACCCCTCACCGTTGACGTCGTCGCAGACCCCGTCGCCGCAGTGGCTCACGCTTAGTGCGTCAGCATGAATCGGCACGCCACCGACGTTGTTGAAGACTGTGACCACGCGTCCCGACAGCACGAGCAAGTGCCCATCGTCGGTCATGTCGAGGAAGTGAGCCGACAGCCCCAGCGGCATCGTCTGCGGAGGCAACGCCATCGCTTGAGTCGACGGCTCGTAGGTGTAGACCTTGATGTCGCCCGACCGTGCCGTGATGAGCTCCAGCACGCCGTCTCCGTCCAGGTCTCTGAGGATCGATGCCTTCGAGACGTTCGCTCCTGCTGCGAGCAGCGTCGGCGTCGCGGCGAGTCCCTGGGCGCTGCCGCGGTGCATGACCAAGTCGACGCTACCAACCCTCACCAGGTCGTCAAAGCCGTCAGCATCGACGTCGCCCACGATGAACGAGGCGCCGCTGGCCAGATCGGTGACGGTCGTGGGACTGCTGAGCGTCGTGGTGCCGTCCGAGTAGTAGATGCGGTCCACGTTGGGGTTCTTCATGCGGATGATGACGTCGTCGCCGAAGGCCCCATCGAAGTTGCCGCGGATCATCTCGACGTTTTCGCCCGGCAGCTGCAGGGAGCTGACGACGCTGCCGCTGAGTATCTGGAACGTCGTCCAGTCTCCCTTCGAGACGTGGGCGACGACGTCGCAGCTCGCGTTGGTGTCGACGTCGAAGCGCTCGTAGGCGTCTAGCGCCACGAGCACCTCGGGGGCCTTGTCGCCTTCGAGGTCGACGTAGACCGCGTCCTGGGGCACGACCGTCTCCATGGGCACCGGCTCGGCCTGCTCGGCGGCGGTCGGGTAGAGCTTGGTGCCGTTGACGCGGAACACGTAGCCACTGTCGCCGCGGAAGATCTCACGGTTGATGCAGTCGCAGGCGGCGTCGCAGTCGTTGTAGTAGCCGTAAAGCGTCGTCATCCAGCCGCCCTCGCCCTCGGAGGTCATGGTGGCAAGCTGGTCGGTGCCCCCGGTGTCCGGGTGGCGCCAGACGTCGGTGACCTGCTGGCTGAAGGTCGACCAGATCGTCGAGACGAAGAACCACTCGTCGTAGCGACGCGCGTTGTCGGAGACCCGGAAGCCACCGCTCATGGTGTTGCTGTAGAGGCCGCTCGAGCCGAACGCGACCTCGTCGCCCTGACCGTTAAGGTCAGCGACATAGAAGTGGTCGGGAGCGCTCCCGCTGCCGGTGGCCATCTCCGTGATGGTGTCAAACTCATCGTGACGCTCCCACTGACGCTTGGTGATCAGCGGCCACTGGCGTCGATGGGTCCACAACGGCGCCGTCGGGCCACCGCACGCCACCGCGCTCGAGCACTCCAACGCGTCGCAGTCGGTTTGGCCGTCAGCGTCGTTGTCGATGCCGTCGCTGCAGGTGCCGGCGGTACCGCCGCTGAGCTGACCGTTGACGCAGGTGACACCGCCCTCGCAGTCGTCGGTCGGGCAGTCGACGAACGCCACAAGCACATCGTCATCGTCGACGCCGTCGCAGTCGTCGTCGATGCCGTCGCAGGTGGTGTCGGTCTCGGCGAGCGGTTCGCCGGGCACACACGACGACGTGAGCACGCCATTGAAGCACGACTGCGCGCCCGTGGCCGCGCAGGCCCCAGTGCCACATGGGCCAAGCGCCGGCACATCCTCGTCGATGCTGCCGTCGCAGTCGTCGTCGATGCCGTTGCAGACGGTGTCTTCGCTGACACTGGGGGCCGCCGCGGTGCAGACCGTCACCACCGTGCCCGCCTCGCACGAGGTCGTGCCCGTGCTCGCACATGCGCCCACGCCACAGCTGCTGGCCGTCGGCACGTAGTTTTCGTCGACACTGCCATCGCAGTCGTCATCGATGCCGTCGCAGGTGAGGTCGCTGGGGGCGAGCGGCAGGCCTTCCGTGCAGTCGTCGACCCAGGCACCGTCGACGCACGCCCGCGTCCCGGCAGACGCGCAGACGCCTGCGCCACAGGTGGTTGGCTCTGAGCCCGCGTCCTCGTCGGTCAGTCCGTCGCAGTCGTCGTCGATCCCATCGCACGTCGCATCGAACGGTGCGGAGTCGCAGGTTGTCTCCACGCCATCCTGGCAGCTGCTGATCACCGCGGCGCCACAGCTGTCTGTGCAGCCCAGGAGCGTTCCGACGTAGTCCTCGTCGACGGCGCCGTCACAGTCGTCGTCGACGCCGTCACAGGTGGCGTCGGTCGCCGCCGAGGCCTGTGCGGGCGTGCAGCTGTCTTGCATCTCACCGGCAAAGCACGTGGCCGTGCCGGTGCTCGCGCACACGCCGAGGCCACAGGTGGTCGGCACGTCGGCGGCGTCTTCGTCGATGGTGCCGTCGCAGTCGTCGTCGATCCCGTCGCAGGTCGTGTCGTCCGCGGCCGGTGCGTCGGTGTGCCCGCAGGCGCTCAGCGTGGTGGCTGTCGCCTGGTTGTTGGCGGTGTCGACGTCTGCCTCGCCGGGCATCATGACGGCAGCGGTGGCCGAGATCGGTGCACCGGCCGTCGGCGCCACGGAGACAGCGAGCTGCCACTCGCCTGCAGGTGCGAGGCCTGCGAGGGTGCAGCTGACGGTTGCGCTGGTGGTGGTGCAGCTACCCAGCGGCGCCGACCAGCCAACGACCGTGGCCACGTCGGGCGCATCGAGCGTCCACTCGAGCGTGACCGGACCGCCGCCGACCGTGCCGAGCTGGCGCGCGCGGACGGTGAAGTCGACGGGCTCGCCGACGACGACGGCGCCGGCTGGGGCTTGGTGAGAAACCGCGAGATCTGGGGTCGCCGCGCTCACCGGTGTGGAGGCCGTCGCAACGTTGTCGGCGGCGGCCGGGTCGGGCGTGTCGGAGCCGACCGTCCACGACACGAGCGCACCTGCCAAGTCGGTCGCGGTCGCCGTGACGGTGACCACGACCGACGCGCCGACCGCGAGGTCGCCCAGCTGACAGTCGACGGCTCCGGGGGTGACCACGCAGGTTCCGACGCTCGGGGTTGCCGACGTAAAGATCGGGGTGACGGGTTGCTCAGCGACGGGCGCGAAGACGCCCTGCAGCGTGGCGTTGAGCGAGGGGTCGGGCCCGGCGTTGGCGACCGTGACTTCATAAACCAGCGCGCCACCGAGCGCTGCTGAGCCGACCAAGTCGACCGCAGTGGCCGAAACGTTGGCGGTCGTTGCGCCCGAGACCGTCGCAGGCGGTGGCTCCGGCGGCGTCGGACCAGGGGCATCAACCGCGTCCGAACCTTGGTCCAGGCACCCGGCGAGTAGCGCGAGACAAGCGATGAGGATACGTGGAGCGTTGGTCATAGGGTCCCCTCGTGTGGGCCCGCCGCGGCGAGCGCTGGATGCGTCTGGCATCAGCAGTGGTTTTGCGACGGATGAGTTGCGCGAAATCGAACGTCCGATCGGAAATTCAACCCTGGCGCTACCTACGACACGGGCCGCTCAGCTGCGGGGCATGTCGGCGCCGGGCTGGCGAGCACGCCCGGCCCAGGATGTTCCTAGCTGGACGCTTGACGACGGAAGTTGGTGAGAATTCGCGGCGAGCCTGCTAGACCGCGCTCCAGTGCATTGCCACAGGAGTGATATGGGCCTGCTCATTTTTTACGTCGCGCTCGCACTTGGGGTGTCGTTTTTGTGCTCGATCATGGAAGCGGTCTTGCTCAGCATCACGCCCGGCTACATCGGCGCGCTGCGCAAGGACGATCCCGAGCGAGCCGAGCAGCTCGCGGCGCTCAAGGCCGATGTCGACCGTCCGCTCGCAGCGATCTTGAGCCTCAACACCATCGCCCACACCGTCGGTGCGACCGGCGCAGGCGCTCAAGCGGTCGCGGTCTTCGGTGAGGGCTGGATCGGTCTCATCTCGGCGGTGCTGACGATTCTGATCCTCGTGGTCAGCGAGATCATCCCGAAGACCCTGGGCGCGCTCTACTGGCGTGGGCTCTCGGGAGCGGTCGTCAAGCTTCTGCGGCCGACGATGTGGACGATGATGCCCTTCGTGGCTGTCAGCAAGTGGATCACGCGCTTGATTGCACGTGGCGAGAAGCAAGCCGAGATCAGCCGGGAGGAGATCTCGGCGATGGCGGACCTAGGCGAGCAACATGGCGCGCTCGCGGAGGGCGAGTCGCGGGTGCTGCGAAACCTGATGCGTTTTCAGTCGCTCAAGGCACGCGACATCATGACGCCCCGGACCGTGCTGCGGAGCTTCCAGCGCGACATGTCGGTTGGCGAGGTGATGGACGCTCATGCAGACCTCCGCTTCTCGCGCCTGCCGATCTACCGCGACGACCTCGACACGATCACCGGCTACATCCTCAAGGACGAGCTCTGGCTTCGTGCCGCGCGCAATGAGCTGGAGCTGCCGCTCCACGAGCTCGAGCGGCCGTTCTTGATCCTGCCCGGCACGCTCCAGCTGTCCGTGCTGCTCGAGCGCTTGCTGGAAGAGGGCGAGCACATCGCATTGGTCGTCGACGACTTCGGCGGCACCGCGGGTGTCGTGAGCCTTGAGGACGTGATCGAGACCTTGCTCGGCTTAGAGATCGTCGACGAGGCGGACTCGGTCGAGGACATGCAGGCCCTGGCGCGGCGGAAGTGGCGGGAGCGCGCGCTGCGGCTCGGGCTCGTCACCGACGAGGACACGCCGGAAGACGCTAGCAGCGTCTTGGGAAATGCGGATTCTGGGACGAAGCAAGGTGTGCCGCTGGGGTGATGAACGAGAGGAAACCACAACACGACACACCGATCTCGGCGTCGCTCGCCCTTGAATTGACCCGCCAGTCCAGCGGGGCTCGCTACGTCGCTTCTGCTTCAGCCCTAGGAAAACCGGGGTAGCTAATCCCATTTTACAGTGTAAAATGGGATCATGTATCCCAGAATGCTCAAGCCCCCGGACCACAGCTTCTTTCTTCTCGGTCCCCGAGGAGCTGGCAAGTCAACGTGGATTCGCCAGCAGCTGCCTGACGCTGTCGTTATCGACCTGCTCGATGACGATCGGTTCCGGACGTTGAGCGCGCGACCGGAGCGCCTGGCATCCGTGTTGCCCGCTGACGTGCCGGACTGGGTCGTCATCGACGAAGTGCAGCGCGTGCCCGCCGTGCTCAACGAGGTCCACCGTCTCATCGAGAGCCGCGGACTTCGCTTTGCGCTGACGGTTTCAAGCGCACGCAAGCTCCGACGCGGCGGCGTCAACCTATTGGCCGGCCGCGCGCTGCACTTGACAATGCACCCACTCGTCGCTGAAGAGCTCGGCCGTGAGTTTGATGTCGAAAGGGCCCTCGACCGCGGGCTCTTGCCGTCACCCTACACACGCGCCGATGCCCGCGAGTTTCTGAGGTCCTACGTGGCCGTCTACCTCAAGGAAGAGGTCCTGCACGAAGGCCTGACCCGCAACTTCGGCGCATTCAGTCGGTGTCTAGAAGCACTGAGCTTTTCCCAAGCGCAACCACTCAACATCTCAGCCGTCGCCCGCGAGTGCGGCGTCGAGCGCACGGTCGTAGCGGGCTACGTCGAGGTCCTAGAAGATCTCTTACTCGCCGCCCGTGTTCCGGCGTTCACGCGTCGTGCTCGGCGGCGCGTGACCAAGCACCCAAAGTTCATGTTCTTCGACACCGGCGTCTACCAGACCCTTCGGCCCCGTGGCCCGCTCGACTCGCCCGAGGAGGTCGCGGGACCAGCCCTCGAGACGCTCGTCTACCAGCACCTGCGTGCCGTCAATGCCTACATGCAGCTAGGCTACACCATCCACCACTGGCGGAGCGCGGCGGGTCATGAGGTCGACTTTGTTCTCTACGGTGAGCGAGGCCTCATCGCCATCGAAGTCAAGCGCGCCAACCGGTTGCGAGGGCGCGACCTAAAGGGGCTCAGAGCGTTCATGACTGACTACCCGATGGCACGAGGTATCGTCCTCTATGGCGGCGACACGGTGGGCTCAGAGGACGGCATCGAGGTCATCCCCCTGACCTCATGGCTGTCGAGCCTCAGCAGCGAGCTTTAGTCTGCCGCCCGGCGGATCTCTTGGGTTGGCTTGAACCAAGCGTCGACATCACGTCGCGACTCAACTCACGCGTCGACACACGACACGCGCCTGTCCATACAGGCGCCAATACGGCCCTGGTGCCCAGCTTGGCTGGACGATCACGTCAGTTGCTGACCGCCGTGCACTCCGCTGCGCCGCCGCCGACGCAATAGCTCAACAGGCCGTGCAGCGACGAGTCGAACCGCACCGTTGTGCCGTCAGCGCAGCGCACTCCGCCATCGAGCGCCTGATAGACGATGCCGTCCGCCTCGAACTTGCCCTTTGCAAAGCGCAGGCACGTGTCGCCGTTGGACGCGATGAACTCGGAGGCGATGGCCCCGGAGGCGTCGGTGACTCGCTCGATCGCGGCGCCATTGTCGTACACGATGTCTGCGGTGCTGCCTTGCCCGACGCCGTTGGGAACACTGGCACACGCTCCAGCGGGGTCCCAGCACAAGAAGGCCTGGCCGAGCCCAGCGGCGCAGCTCTCCGCGGTCATCACGGCCCAGAGATGGCAGACGTCGATGCCCTCGTACGAGCCGTCGCCGCAGCGCTCTGGCTGCTCGGGGGTCGCGGGGTCCGAGACCCCGTCGTAGGGATCGTCGACATCGAGCACGCAGTCATCGTCGTCATCGACATCGTTGTGCTCAAGCGCGTCGATGGTCAGGTCGCCGTCTCGGTTGGCCGGCTGGCTTGGGTCGCCGACCTCAGCTGGGTCGGAGAGACCGTCGCCGTCGCTGTCGGCATCGACCATGGAGGTGCCGAGGGCCAGCTCGACGCTGTTGGTCAGGCCGTCGCCGTCGTCATCACCGTCAGGATCGACGCAGACCGACGCTGCACAGAGGTCCGAGGCGCACTCGCTCGAGACATCGCACGCGTCGCCCACAACGCGCCGCGGTGTCTCAGCCGCGTCGCAGCCGACCTGCCCCCCAGCAGTCGCTAGCAACGCAGCCACCGCCATGAGCGCTCGCGTCGTGACCATCATCTCAATCGGACGTCGCATCGATTTATCCTCCAGGTTTCTCTCTAAGACGCGCCATAAGCGAGACAATCGGATCATCGTCGTTCCCAAGAGAACCGTCGACGGCGCCGCACAGCATCGCACTCGAAACATGCCTG